>JBMSOD010000008.1:0-33430 GCA_049422085.1 Burkholderiaceae bacterium | reverse complement strand
GCGGGGAGTTCGACTTGGACGCGAGAGGCTTTAGGCACAACATCGATTTTAGTGTAATGGCAAAAAAACTAAGATCTATGTTGTTTGAATTGGGTTATCCGCGCTGACTCAATACGACTTCGGCATCCCCAGCACGTGTTCGCCGATGTAGGACAGGATCAGGTTGGTCGAGATGGGGGCCACCTGATACAGGCGGGTCTCGCGGAACTTGCGCTCGACATCGTATTCACACGCAAATCCAAATCCGCCGTGGAATTGCAGGCAGACATTGGCGGCTTCCCAGGAAGCCTTGGCCGCAAGGTACTTGGCCATGTTGGCCTCGGCCCCGCAAGGCTTGCGCTCATCAAAGAGCTGACAGGCCTTCCAGCGCATGAGGTTGGCGGCCTCGACCTCGATGTAGGCCTCGGCAATCGGAAACTGCACGCCCTGGTTCTGACCGATGGGGCGGCCGAAGACCACGCGTTCCTTGGTGTACTTCGCGACCCGGTCGATGAACCAGTAGCCATCGCCAATACACTCGGCCGCGATCAGCGCCCGCTCGGCATTCAGGCCATCGAGGATGTACTTGAAGCCCTGCCCTTCCTCGCCGATCAGGTTTTCGGCGGGAATTTCAAGATTCTCGAAAAAGAGCTCATTGGTCTCATGGTTGACCAGGTTGGGGATGGGCCGGACCGTGAGGCCATTGCCGATCGCCTGATGCAGATCAACCACGAAGATCGACATGCCTTCGGACTTGCGCTTGACCTGATCGAGCGGAGTGGTGCGGGCCAGCAGGATCATCAGATCGGAGTGCTGGATGCGCGAGATCCAGACCTTCTGGCCATTGACCACATAGCGATCGCCCTTGCGGACCGCGCTGGTCTTGATGCGGGTGGTATCGGTGCCGGTGGTGGGTTCGGTCACACCCATGGACTGCAGGCGCAGGTCGCCCGAGGCGATGCGCGGCAGCCAGCGCTGCTTCTGCTCGGCCGAGCCATGCCTGAGCAGCGTGCCCATGTTGTACATCTGGCCATGACAGGCGCCCGAATTGCCGCCGCAGCGGTTGATCTCTTCCATGATGACCGAAGCCTCGACCAGGCGCAGCCCTGAGCCACCGTATTCCTGCGGAATCAGGGCGGCCATCCAGCCAGCCTTGGTCAGGGCAGCGACGAAGGCCTCCGGGTAGGCCCGCTCGTGGTCGACCTTGCGGAAGTACTCGTCAGGGAACTCGGCGCACAGGGCACGCACGCCGTCGCGGATATCGGGAAAGTCGGTGGCTTGCTGCATGACAGGTCTCGTATTGAAGCGTGGCGATTATGCCCTGCACCTTCAATCAGGCGGGGCGCAATGGGGGCTTGGGCGGCGTGGCCATGACAAAGAACATGCCACCCGCTCCGGCCAGCAGGGCCAGCAGGGTGAAGCCGGCACGATAGTCGCCGGTCCAGTCGGCCATCGCACCTGCCACCAGAGGACCACTGATCTGACCGATGGCGATCACCAGCGAGGAGATGCCCATGATCATGCCGATCGCCCGGCGACCGAAGTAATCGGCCCGGATGGCCTGCATGAAGGGGCCTCGCAGGCCCCAGGCCACCCCATGAACCAGGGCAAAGCCCACCAGCATGGCGGTATTGGCCGCCCAGGTGAGCAACAGCAGGCCCGCTGCATGCATGAGCATGCAGGCCGCCGCCATCATGCGCTTGTTGTAGCGATCGCCCACCCACATGCCAATCCCCACCCCCCCAAGCTGGCCCACCGTCATGAGTGAAATGATGAAGGAGGCCTGCGCCAGGCTATAACCCAGTCCTTCCTTCATGTGCGAGATGGCATGCACATTGACCGAGGTGACCACCAGCAACGCTGAACCATGTCCCAGGGCCAGCAGCCAAAACGCTCTGGTGCGCAAGGCCTCGCGCAGGCTGAACTCGACCGCCGCCGCCGGGGCTGGGATGGGGGCCATGGACGGGCTGGCTGCGCTGTTCTGCACCCCTGAAGGGTTCCGCTCGGACTCGGACTGCAAGGCTGCACCCGAGACTGGCGTCAGGCTCGCCTCCCGTCCGTCTTTCGCCCCGGGCGCTGGCTCGCCGTCGATGGTCTGACCCAGCTCGGAGGGTTTGCCCTTGAAGACGCTGGCCAGCGGCCAGCCGAGCAGGAGCACCGCCACCGCAGAGCCCAGGGCCGTGGCCCGCCAGCCAAAGGCGGCGATGGAGCCTGCCACCATCGGAACAATCAGGCCGCCCAGCGCCAGTCCAAGACTGGAGGTGGCCATGGCCCGCGCCCGCTTGCGCTCGAACCAGTGAATGATGGCGACATTGATGGGAAAGTAACCGCACAGGCTGACGCCCGCTGCAATCAGGAGCGACGCCAGATAAAAGCCGGTGAGGGTTTCGACCTGACTGAAGGCCACCAGTCCGAGAGCGAACAGCACCACGCCAATGCGGATCATGATGCCCGGGCCAAAGCGATCGACCAGCCAGCCCAGCGCCGGACCGATCACCGCCGTCTCCACCGACTGCAGGGCGGCCGCACCGGAAAGCGCTGTCTTGCTCCAACCCTGTTCGGCAGCAAGCACAGCGATATAGGCCCCGAAGGACTGATGGTTCAGTCCCGCCTGCATGAACTGCAAGCCAGCACCCGCGCCGGCCACCCGCCATCCGTGAAAGATCTTCATGCCGCTCCTCAGAGTCCCGATTCTCGCCTATCGGGCGCCGGGCTGCAGACCGGCCGTGCCATTCGCCGCGCCTGACGCAATTTGCGACTCCAGTCACCCGCGCAGCCGAACCAACAGGGGTGGGCGCGGAATGTTGCATTCCGACATCCTGCCTCGAGGCTCGCGGGCTGAGGGCAAGTGGTCCACAATGCATCAGGCGCAGGCCTCTCGCGCCCCAGACCAGGAGACCTTTCTTGAACCAGCCCCCCGCCAGCGATCTCGACCGGCTGACCGACCTGCCCGACTGGGACAGCCCGGTGCCCTACATCCGCCGCACCCATGACTGGTACAACGCCCTGGGCTACGGCAATCCGTATCGCTATGCGCACTTCGAGCAGGTGCCCTTCGTGCGCCTGAACGCACCGCTGAGCCAGACCAGGGTCGCGCTCCTCACAACGGCTGCGCCCTACCAGCCTGACAAGGGCCCTCAGGGCGCAGGTGCGCCCTACAACGCGGCAGCCAAGTTCTACAAGGTCTACAGCGGCGACACGTCGGTCGACCATGATCTGCGCATCTCCCATGTCGGCATCGACCGGGCCAACACCACTGATGACAGCGCGACCTGGTTCCCGCTGCCTGCCTTGCGCCGGGCCCAGGCGGCCGGTCGTATCGGCAGCATCGCCCCCCGGTTTTTCGGCGTGCCCACCAACCGAAGCCAGCGGCATACCCTGGAGGTCGACTGCCCCGAGCTCCTGGCGAGCTGCCGGGCCGATGGCGTGCAGGCGGCCGTGCTTGTGGCCAACTGCCCGGTCTGTCACCAGACCATGAGCCTGACCGCACGCTACCTCGAGGCCTCGGGCATCCCCACGGTCGTGATGGGAGCGGCCAAGGACATTGTCGAGCACTGTGGCGTGCCGCGCTTTCTGTTCAGCGACTTCCCGCTGGGCAACGCCGCAGCACGTCCCTTCGACCCTGCCTCGCAGGACAGTACGCTCGCGCTCGCGCTTGATCTGCTCGAGCATGCAATCGCGCCACGCAGTACGGTGCAGAACCCGCTACGCTGGCAGGGCAGCCCAAGCTGGAAACAGGACTACCTCGATCTGAGCCGACTGTCGGCCGAGGAGATTGCCGCGCGGCGAGCGGCCAACGACCAGATCAAGGCAGTGGCCCAGGGCGTACGCGACACCACGCTGGCCGGCCAGGCCGACTGACCCGACAAACCTATCAGGCGAACTCCACCATGAGCCAAGCCCGCCAGGCGTCCAGTACAGGCTCCGAACGCCCGTCGCTCGCGCAATCCGCCCCAGGCCCCAAGCCCTTTGCGGGCGTGCGGGTGCTCGACTTCACCCACTTTCTGGCCGGCCCGTTCAGCACCTTTCAACTGGCCCTGCAGGGGGCCGAGGTGATCAAGGTGGAACCGGTCTCGGGCGATGCCATGCGCCTGTCGCCGATCAGCCGGGAATGGTCGGAGCGCCAGCTGGGTCCGGCCTGGATGGCAGTGAATGCCAACAAGCGCAGCATCACCCTTGACCTGGGCAAGCCCGAGGCGGTCGAGATCGTGAACCGGCTGGCCCGCGAGGTGGACATCGTCTGCGAGAACTTTCGTCCGGGCGTGCTCGAGCGCAAGGGGATCGGCTGGTCTCAACTGTCCAAGCTCAACCCCAGGCTGATCTATTGCGGCATTTCAGGCTTTGGCAGCACCGGCCCCGAACGCGGCACAGCAAGTTTCGACGGAAAGATCCAGGCCATGTCGGGACTGATGTCGATCACCGGTGACGAGCAGGGGGGGCCGATGCGCGCGGGCTTTGCACTGGCCGACATCACCACCGGCATGACCGCCGCCTTTGCCATGGCCAGCGCGCTGTACCAGCGCACCCATACCGGCCAGGGTCAGTTCGTCGATGTGGCCATGCTCGACGCCATGCTCAATTTCATGGCGCCCCAGGTGGCCGAATACACGGTCATGCAGTACATGCATCCGCAATACGGCAACCGCTCGACCAGCCGCAAGCCCACCGCCGACCGGTTTGCCTGCGGCGACGGGCATATCGTGCTGGCCGTGCTCACCGACAAGCAGTTCGACAACCTGCTGCGTGCGCTGGGTCGTAGCGACCTGCTGGGCGACGCCCGTTTTTCCGACTGGTTTACACGGACCGAAAACGAAGTCGAACTGCGGCGCATCATTGAAGAGGCCATGCGCCACGGCAATGCCAAGGACTGGGAGGCCCGGCTCACCGCCGCCGACGTGCCCTGCGCCACGGTCTGGAAGATCTCCGAGATCGTGAACCATCCGCAGGTCGCTCATCGAGGCCTGGTGCAAGCGGCCCAGACCCCCTATGGCGAGGTCAGGCTGGCTGGCGCCGGATTCCGGATGGCCCATGGCAATGGCGGCATCGAAGGCCCTGTGGCCACGCCGGGCGCCGACACGCAGCGCATACTGGCCTCCCTCGGCTATAGCGAGGAACAGATCCGGAGCATGCAGGCCGACCGGGTGATCTGAACAGGACTCACTGCAGTCGGGCACACAACAACTCAGACGATCCACTGATTCACTCAACCGGACTTCACCCCCATGTTCACCCTGTACCGCGCACGCCGCATCCATACCTTCAACCCGGTCCGGCCTGAAGCCACCCACGTTGCCGTACGGGACGGCCGCATCCTCGGCGTGGGCAGTCGAGAAGAACTGTCTGGCTGGGGCGAGCATGTGCTTGACGAGCGCCTGGCCGACAAGGTGCTTCTCCCTGGATTCGTCGAGGGTCACAGCCATCTGGGCGAAGGCGTCTACTGGCGCTACATCTATTGCGGCTTTTTCGATCGCATGGGTCCGGACGGGCGCATCTGGCAGGGGCTGGGGTCCATCGATGCCGTCGTGCAACGCCTGCTTCAGGTTCAGGCCGAGCGGCCCGCAGACACGGGCCCGATCGTGGCCTGGGGCTTTGATCCGATCTACTTCACCGGCCGCCGCTGCAACCGGCACGACCTTGATCGGGTCAGCACCACGCGGCCCATCGCGCTGATGCATGCCAGCGGCCACATCACCAATGGCAACAGCCTGGCGCTCGAACTGGCCGGGCTGCTACGCCCGGGCGTGGATCACCCGGGCATCCTGCTGGGCGACGACGGCCTGCCCAATGGCGAGCTGCGCGGACCCGAGGCCATGACTCCGGTGCTGGTCAAGTGTGGCGTCAGCCGCGATGTCATGGCAGGGGATACCGAGGGCGCCCTCGCCTTCGGACAACTCGCCGTGCGCAAGGGGGTGACCACCGCCACCGATCTGGCCAGTTCGATCAACGAGCGCAGTGTCGATCAACTACTCGAGGTCACCGGGCGGGCAGACTATCCGGTGACGCTGGTGCCCGCCATGCATGTCCGGGGGCAGACAGTCGAGCAGGTGATTGAACGGGCACTTGCTCTCAAGGCGCGCAGCACCGAGCGCCTGCTGATGGGGCGCGTCAAGGCCCATGCCGACGGCTCGATTCAGGGCTTCTCGGCCCGACTGCGCTGGCCCGGCTACTTCAACGGCGCTCCGCAAGGTCTGTGGTACGTCGAACCGGAGTACCTGCGCCGGGTGTATGCCATGGCCCTCGAAAACGGGATCCAGATGCATACCCATACCAACGGCGATGCGGCGATCGATCTGGCGCTCGACTGCATCGAGGAAGCTCTGCGCAAACACCCCTCGGGAGACCACCGCTTCATGCTGCAGCACTGTCAGATGGCCGACCGTGCGCAGCTGCAGCGCATGAAGGCGCTGGGCGTGGGCGGCAACTTCTTTGCCAACCATCACTTCTACTGGGGGGATGCCCACTACGGCCTTACGCTGGGTCCGGATCGGGCCGAGCGCATGAATCCCTGTCATTCGGCACAGGAGATTGGTGTGCGCTGGACCATTCACTCCGATGCGCCTGTCACGCCGCTGGGCCCCCTGCATGTCGCCTGGTGTGCGGTCAACCGAACCACGGCGAGCGGCCGTGTCCTGGGAGCCCACGAAAGGGTGAGCGTGGGCGAGGCGCTGAGGGCGGTCACGCTCGGTGCGGCTTCCAGCCTGCACCTGGACCAGGAGATCGGCAGCATCGAGGCCGGCAAGCGGGCCGACTTTGCCGTGCTGCAGGATGACCCGCTCGAGACCGACCCTGGGCGACTGAAAGACGTCCGGGTCTGGGGCACGGTTCAGGGCGGACGAATCTTCGAGGCCGGGGCCTGAACCGGCGCCCTGCGTCTTCAGGCGCATTGCCTCGCACTCACCTGGTGCAAGGCAATGGCGGCTTTTACCAGGACTTACCAAGGAGCATTGACCATGTCATCGAATGATCATTCTGTTGCCGATTCAGCTCGACGCAATCTGCTTGCATCAGGAATGGGCGCCATGGGCGCGGCCTGCGGTCTGTCCGCGCTGGGTGCCCCGCAATGGGCCTTCGCACAGACCGGTGCCGTCAAAGGCGGCCAGTTGCTGATTGGCTCACCTTCAAGGCCGCGGCACTTCAATCCGGCGCTGATGTCGGGCTCGCCGATGATGCCGGCGGCTCAGCTCTTTGCTTCTCCCTTGCTGATTGACCGTCAATGGAAGCCCCGCCCCTATCTGGCTGAGCGCTGGTCGGTCTCGGACGATGCCCGCAGCATCACCCTGCACCTGCGCAAGGATGCGGTCTTTCATGACGGAAAACCCATCACGTCCGAGGATGTCCAGTTTTCGGTCGAAGCGGTGCGCGATCACCATCCCTTCAAGGGCATGTTCGCGCCGGTCAATGCGGTCACGCTGACGGACAAGCACACGGCCGTGGTGCGACTCAAGGACCCCCATCCGGCCCTGCAGCTGGCCATGACCACGGTGTTTGTTCCCATCCTGCCCAAGCACATCTATGGCGACGGCACACCGCTGCCTACCCATCCGCGCAATGTCAACAATGTGGTGGGCTCGGGTCCCTTCCGGCTGGTGGAGTTCAAGCCGGGCGAGCATGTGATCATGCAGCGCTTCGAGAAGTTCTTCCTGCCGGGTCAGCCGCTGCTCGATCGTCTTGTGTTCAAGGAGTACAAGGATTCGACCAGCATGGTGCTCGGTTTCGAGCGTGGTGAGCTCGATTTCATTCCCTTCATCGGCGATCCCCGTGAAATCGCCCGGCTGAAGAAGACCCCCGGGGCCACCGTGAGCGACGATTTCGTTCCGGGCGTGGGTGCGCTGGTCTGGCTGGCCTTCAACACGAAGCATCCCAAGCTTGCCGACAAACGTGTACGCCAGGCCCTGTCGCATGCCATCGACCGTGAGTTTGTGGTCAAGAATCTGTCAACCGGCGCAGTGCGTGCATCGACGGGCCCGCTGCACAGCAGCAGCCCCTTCTATTCGGCCGATGTCCCCAAACTTGGCTTCGATCTGGCCAAGGCTGCGCAGCTGCTTGATGCCGCAGGGCTCAAGGCTGGTGCCGACGGCAAGCGCCTGGCACTGACCTGCGACAGCGTGAGCAGCGGAGACCAACGTACGCTTGCGGAGTACCTGCGACCGGCGCTGGCCAAGATCGGCGTCGACCTTACCGTGCGGCTGTCCCCCGACTTTCCGACCTGGGCCCGGCGAGTTGGCGACCACGACTTCGAACTCACCACCGACTCGGTCTGGAACTGGGGCGACCCGGTGATCGGCGTGCATCGGACCTATCAGACCTCCAACATCCGCAAGGGGGTGATCTGGTCCAACACCCAGCAGTATTCCAACCCGAAGGTCGACGATCTGATGGCCCGCGCAGCCATTGAGCGTGACGCCAACACCCGCAAGAAGCTCTATGCCGAGTTCCAGAAGCTCGTGGTCGAAGATTGCCCCATCGCCTATGTGTTCGAAACCGGCTATGCGGGCGCCTTCGGGCGCAATGTCGGCGCGCAGAACTTCGGAGTGTGGGGGGCCTTGGCCCCTCTGCACGAAATGGGTCTGAAAAAGGCCTGACCCGCGAAAGCCGCTGCGGACCCGCCCGGCAAGGCCGGGGCCGGGGCTGCAGCAGCGCGGCTCAGAGCACCGCTTCGATCAGGCAGGGCCCGGGCGTGGCAAGGCCACGCTGAAGTTCCCGGGCCAACTCGCCCAGCGTGGTCGCCTTGGCGGCCGGCACGCCCATGCCGCGGGCCATGCTGGTGAAGTCCAGGTCCGGGCGATCGAGGTTGAGCATGTGATTGGCGCGTGGCCCGGGCGTGCCTGCACCCACGCCTGCAAACTCGCCCTGCAGGATGCGGTAGGCGCGGTTTGCAAAGATCAGCACGGTGATGTCGAGGTTTTCGCGGGCCATGGTCCAGAGCGACTGGATGGTGTACATGGCGCTGCCATCGCCTTCAAGCACCAGCACCTTGCGATCGGGCGCCGCAATCGCCGCGCCGATGGCCTGAGGCAGACCAAAGCCGATGGCGCCGCCGCAGGAGGTCAGGAAGTCATGCGGCCGGGCCCGCGCGGTGAGTGGCCCCAGGGCGCGCCCTCCGGTGACCGACTCATCGATCACGATCGCCTGTTCCGGAATGCAGGCCGCGATGACCTGACCCATGCCCTCAACGGACATCGGACCTTCCGGCAGGGCTGGCAAGGACAGCTCGCCAACACCGGTCGGTACCTTGGTCCGCGCACCCAGGGCGTCGGCCAGAGCCTCAAGGGCGCCCACCACATCTTCACCCGGATGCGCCACCCGCAGGATGCGACAGCCCGGGGGCGACTGGCGGCCCCGCTTGCCTGGATAGGCAAAGAACGACACCGGCTCCTCGCAGCCCACCAGCAGCAGGTTGCGATAAGGCTTGAGCGCAGCCATGGCGGCGTCGGGCACATAAGGCACGCGCGGCGCATTGACCCGCCCCGCGCCACGCTGGGTGCGCGCCGTGGTGAATTCGGTCATGAGGGCGCAGCCGGTGGCCGCGGCAATCCGCCCGGCCATCTCGAGGCCCTGGGCATGCACGGCTACATCGCCCATCAGGATCACGGTCGGTTCGCCCGAGCGCAGCACGTCGACGGCCGCGGCAAGATCGGATGCATCGGCAGCAGAGCGCCCCAGACGCTCGATCGGGCCGGTATCGCGCTGCGATGCCGGCACCTCCCCCCAGGCGCAGTCGGCGGGCAGCACCAGCGTGGCGATCTTGCCTGGAGGCGTGCTCGCGGCCTGGACTGCATTGCGTGTGGCTGCCTGCACGCCCACGGATGAACCGATGGTGTGCACCCATTGCGACATCGGCCGGGCCACGCCCTCAATATCGCTGGTGAGCGGTGCATCAAGCGCCACATGCGGCAGGGCATGTTCGCCGACCACATTCACGATGCCCGATCGGGCCTTCTTGGCGTTGTGCAGATTGGCCAGGCCATTGGCCAGACCCGGGCCCAGATGCAGCAGGGTGGAGGCCGGCGACTGCTTCATGCGCCAGTAGCCGTCTGCGGCTCCCGTGACCACCCCCTCGAACAGCCCCAGCACACAGCGCATGCCCTCGATGCGATCCAGTGCCGCCACGAAGTGCATCTCGGAGGTGCCAGGATTGGTGAAACACACCTCGATGCCCTCGGAGAGCAGGGTGCGGACCAGGGTTTCAGCGCCGTTCATGAGCAGGTCTCCTCGAATTTGTTCTTGGCGCAAGGATACTCCGCACCGGGCGTCGGCTGTGCCGAATCTGACCAGGGTCGCCCTACGCCAGGTCACCCTACGCCAGCTTGCCCTGTGCCAGCTCGCCCTGTGCCAGCTCGCCCTGTGCCAGCTCGCCCTGTGCCAGCTCGCCCTCGGCCAGGTCGCCCCTGCCGAGCCGCACTTGCAGGACGGGCTCCTCCCGGTTCAGACCGAGGACAGTTTTTCGAGCAACACCTGCTGAGAGACGATGCGTCGGCCGCCACGGGGGCGCCTACGTGTGTAGGCGCCCTGATCGTCCATGGTCCAGGCCATGGTGTTATCGCGCAGATGGACGGCAATCCCTTCGGACAGCACACGGGCCTTCAGGCGTCGATCCCGTACCGGGAAGGCCACCTCGACGCGTCGATACAGATTGCGCCCCATCCAGTCGGCCGAAGCCAACCAGACCTCGCTGGCCCCATCGGCATGGAAGTGATAGATGCGGCTGTGCTCCAGGAAGCGACCCACGATCGACCGTACCCGGATGTTCTCGGACAAGCCGGGCACGCCTGGCCGCAGCGCGCACACGCCGCGCACGATCAGGTCAATGCGCACGCCCGCCTGACTGGCTCGATACAGCGCCTTGATCACCTTGGGTTCGAGCAGCGCATTGACCTTGGCCGCGATGGTGGCCTTGCGTCCGGCCCGCGCGATCTCGGTCTCGCGCGCAATCGCCCGGAGCAAATGGTCTGCCAACGTGAAGGGCGCCTGCAGCAGGCAACGCAGGGGGCCGGCCTGCCCGGTTCCGGTCAGGCGCCGGAAGACCTCATGGACATCGGTGCAGATGTCGACATCGGCAGTAAACATGCCGAAATCCTCATACAGCCGTGCGGTGCGAGGATGGTAGTTGCCGGTTCCCAGATGAGCGTAGCGCCTGAGGCTGCCCTTCTCGCGACGCATCAGCAGCGTCATCTTGGCGTGGGTCTTGTGACCGACCACGCCATAGATCACATGCGCGCCGACCTCCTCCAGTTGGCGCGCCCAGTTGATATTGGCCTCTTCATCAAAGCGGGCCATCAGTTCAAGCACCACCGTGACTTCCTTGCCTGCCCGGGCCGCGGCCACCAGTGACTCCATCAACACGGAGTCGGATCCGGTGCGATAGATGGTCTGCTTGATCGCCACCACCTGGGGATCGATGGCGGCGCTTTTCAGGAACTCGGTGACCGGAGCAAAGGATTCGTAAGGATGGTGCAGCAGGATGTCCTGCCGGCGGATGGCCGCAAAGAGGTCTGTCCCCCGCAAGGCCAATGGAATGGCAGGCTCAAAGGCGGGAAACTTCAGCCCGGGCCGGTCGACCAGATCGATGACCTGCTGCAGGCGCACCAGATTGACCGGGCCGTCCACCCGATAGCAGTCCTGCATCTCCAGGTCGAACTCCCGAAGCAGGCGCTGCAGGACCCGGTCGCCGATACCCGCAGAAACTTCCAGACGGACCTCGTCACCGTATTGACGCTGCGACAACTCGGTATGCAGGGCCTGCCGAAGGTCCGTGATTTCTTCCTCATCGACGAAGAGCTCACTGTTGCGGGTGACCCGGAACTGGTTCACCGACTTCACGGTCAGACCCGGGAAAAGCCGGTCGACAAAACCGGTCATGACCGAGGTCAGCAACATCATGGCGTGAGGGGCTGCTCCGATGGACTTCGGCACCCGGATCACCCGAGGCAGGACGCGAGGCGCCTGCAGGATGACAATGTCGGCCTCGCGTCCGAAGGCATCGGTGCCCTCGAGTTCGATCACGAAGTTCAGACTCTTGTTGAGGATGCGAGGAAAAGGATGCGCCGGATCCAGTGCGATCGGTGTGAGCAGAGGCTCGATCTGCTCAAGAAAGACCTTTTCGGCCCAGGCGCGCTGGCGCTCGGACCAATCGGTACTCATGAGAATACGGATGCCCTCGGCTTCCAGCGCCGGCAGCAGCACCTGATTGAGCAATCCGTACTGACGCTCGACCAGCTGACGGGCGCGGCTGGCGACTGACTCCAGCGCCTCGGACACCGGTCCGGAATCGAGCGGCGTCATGGGATCCGCGTGCATCAGCTCCTTGAGCTCAGCCACCCTCACCTCGAACAGCTCATCAAGGTTGTTGCTCACGATGGTGAGGTAACGCAGCCGCTCGAGCAGCGGTAGCGCCTCGTCTTCGGCCTGAGCAAGCACGCGCTCATTGAAGGCGAGCATGCCCAGTTCGCGGTTGAGAAAGAGGGGCGCGGCAGGAGCCAAGGACATCATCCGATCGAAGGAGGGCAAGGCGGGAATAGGGGTCCCCGTCACAGTATGGTCAGATGATTGCTGCAAAATGATGAAAATGTCCTCTCGCGCTCAACTTGCTGCTGTCGATCTCGGATCGAACAGCTTTCGCCTGATCATCGGCCGGATTGAATCCAGCCCGGTTGGCGACCAGATCCTGCCGATTGACCAGCTCAAGGAAACGGTTCGCCTTGCCGCCGGGCTGAATGAAAGCGGCGTGCTGTCCGACAGCGCCCAGGAGAGGGCGCTGACCACACTGCAGCGCTTTGGCGAGCGACTGCGGGCCTTTCATCCCGACCGGGTTCGGGCGGTGGCCACCAACACCTTCCGGGTCGCCCGCAACGCCACCGAGTTCCTCGGCCGGGCCCGCGAGGCGCTGGGCTTTCCGATCGAGGTGATCGCCGGACGTGAGGAGGCGCGGCTGATCTATCTCGGCGCCGCCCACAGCCTGCCGGCTGACGGTCAGTCCAGGCTGGTCATCGACATCGGCGGTGGCTCCACCGAATGCATCGTCGGTACCGACTACAGCAGCCAGCTGCTTGAATCCATTCCTCTGGGCTGTGTCAACCTCACCCAGCGGTTTTTCCCAGAGGGTCAGGTCGATCGCGACCGCTACCAGCAGGCGCAGTTGATGTGCCGGGATGCGATTTCCCCGCTTGCGGCCCGCTATCGGGCTGCGGGCTGGAAAAGCGCCATCGGCACCTCAGGATCGGCCAAGGCCTTCTGGGCCATCATGCAGGCCGACTTCGGCGAGGATGTACTGAGCACAGAAAGACTCGCGGAGCTCGAGGCCCTGCTGCTCAAGGCAGGGCATATCGACCGTGTGAAACTCGAAGGACTGAAGGCTGATCGCCGCCCCGTCATCGCCGGAGGCCTGGCGATGATGAGCGCCCTCTTCGAGGAATTCGGCATCACTGCCCTGTCCTACTGCGATGGCGCGCTGCGCGAGGGTGTGCTCTACGACCTGCTGGGCCGCTCCAGTGGCGAAGACATGCGCGCGGTCACGGTGGCGCAGATGATCCGCCGACATCAACTCGATGCGGCTCACGGGGACGCGGTCGCTGCCCTCGCAACGACGCTATACGACCAGATCAGTCCGCCTGCGCAGCAGGCGCCGGACGACACAACGCAGAACGAAGATCTGCAGGCCAGGCGTCAGCAACTTCAATGGGCGGCTCAGCTGTCCGAAATCGGACTCAGCATTGGTCACTCCGATTTCCACAAGCATGGGAACTACATCCTGGCCCATTGCGACATGCCGGGATTCTCGGAAGCCGAGCAGCAGGCTCTTGCACTGCTGGTGCTGGGCCAGAGTGGCGGGCTGACCAAGATGCGGAGCAGGATCACGGATCCGCAGGACTGGGTCCGCATGCTCTGCCTTCGTCTGGCGATCATCTTTCATCGACGTCGTGATGGCATTCACGCCCCAGACATGCGACTCAAAATGAAGCCTCAGGGCCCGCGCCTGGACCTCGGTCAGGCCTGGCTGGACGCGCACCCGCTCACGCGGCAGTCGCTTGAACAGGAGGCTGCGGAGTGGACGCGCGCTGGTCCGTGGACGCTCACGCTGCGCATGATCTGAGGAGACCAGCCCGGCAGGGGTCAGATCCTTCAATCCCTCAGGGCTTGCCCGGGTGTCAACGAACCGCGCCCAAGAACGTTCATCGGCCGCTCAGGAACCGCTTCGAGTACCGACCCGTCAGGTCTTGCAATGGCAGCATGACCGGAAAATCAGCGCAGTTGAAATCGACATCGATGCAGGGCGCTCCCAGAAGGCGTGCCCCGGCGCGAAGATATCCCTTGAGCAGGGGCGGCATCACAACAGCAACCTCGTCGGCTGCCAGCGAAAGATCGAGAGGACGCTTAGGGCGGACCTGCAGCGCCTCTTCGGCCAGATAGTTGGATGCCAGATGGCGAAACAGGGTTGCTGCGTAGCGTCCGCCGTCGTCCATCGGCACGCTCGCGCAGCCGGCCAGCCAGCGGTTGGAGGCATTGGCAAACAGTTCGCCCAACGCGCTCCAGAGCAGCATGATCACGCCTCCACTCCGATAATCCGGGTGAACACACGACCGACCCAGTTCAACAATCCGGTCGCGCAAGGGGTCCAGTTGCTGAGTGAAAAACTCGCTATCCATGTAGAACGCACCGAGCGCGCGGGCCTGTTCGGGCATCAGTAGTCGATAGGTCCCGACCACACATCCGGTCCGGGTATCCTCCACGACCAGATGACGGCAATGAGGGTCGAAACGGTCTTCTTCACGACCATCGAAGGTCGGCGTCAGGCGCGCGCGGTAAGTGCGGCTGAAGACCTCGCGTCGTAAGCGCTGGGCAGCATGAACATCCTGCTCGGTACGGGCGATCCGTGCGACCAGATGGCCCGCTTGAGCCAAGATTCCCTGCGTGATCCGCTCATCAAGTACTGCCGACATCCTGTACTCCCCTGCCAGGCCATTGCAAATGCAGGAGAGATTGGATCGCCCAGATTGCGCCGCAGTGACGCAGCGATGAATTAACGATGACAGGCCTTCGATCGTCCGGGGCTCAATCGGCGCCAACCAGACGCCGATAGCGCCGCATCAGCTGCTCAGGGCTTTCGATGCGCTGCGGGTCCACCGGAATGCAGTCGACCGGGCAGACCTGTCGGCACTGGGGTTCATCGAAGTGGCCCACGCACTCGGTGCATCGATCGGGGTCGATCTGATAGATCTCCGGGCCCATCGAGATCGCCTGATTCGGGCACTCCGGTTCGCAGACATCACAGTTGATGCAGGCATCGGTGATCATCAGGGCCATGGCTGCCCTCAGGCCTTGCCCTGCGTCGCCGCCTGGGCCTTGCGTTCGGCAATCTTGCGATTGATGTGGGGGACCACGCTGGCCGGCACAAATCGACCCACATCCCCCCCAAAGAGGGCAATCTCACGCACCAGGGTGCCCGAGATGAACAGATGCTGCTCGGTTGGCGTCATGAAGATGGTTTCAACATCAGGCATGAGATAGCGATTCATGCCGGTCATCTGGAACTCGTATTCATAGTCGGCCACCGACCGGATGCCGCGCACGATCACGCGCGCATCCTGTTCGCGGACAAAGTCGCGCAGCAGGCTTGAAAACCCGATCACCTCGACATTGGGCACGTCGGCCAGGGCCTCGGCTGCGAGCGCCACCCGCTCGGCCTGGGTGAAGATCGGATTCTTGGCCCGGCTGTCGGCCACACCCAGGATCACCCGACCAAAGATGGTCGCCGAACGGCGCATGATGTCCTCATGGCCCCGGGTGAAGGGGTCGAAGGTTCCTGGATAAATCGCTGTGACCATGGATGCTCCTGCGAACGGTTCAGGACGCACCCGGAAGGGCGCGTCGCAGCAGATGATAATGAACCTGACCGGCCCGGCCGCTTCGATGCATCTCGAAGCCCGAAAGTGCCTCGCACTCGGCCAGGGGCGGCGAGGTCAGCGTCAGCGGCGCACCCCACTCCAGGTAAAGCAGTCCGTGAGAGGACAGCCGCCCGATCGCATCAGGCAACGCTCGCATCAATTCAATGCCGCCGAAGGGCGGGTCGAGCAGGATCAGATCAAAGACCTCGGCGCCTGAGCCTGGGCGGGCCAGCCAGTGCAGGACATCGGCCTGGATGCAGGACACGGCCATTGCATCGAGGCGTTCGCACAGGTCACGCTGGGCGCGCACGAGCGCCGGATCGCGCTCGACCATCACCACCTGCGCAGCCCCCCTGGAGGCGGCCTCCATGCCCAGGGCCCCCGTGCCCGAGAACAGATCAAGGACACGCCAGCCGGCGAGGTCCTGTCCGAGCCAGTTGAACAATGTCTCCCGCACCCGGTCAGGCGTGGGCCTCAGACCAGGGCGATCCGGGACCGCAATCGGCGTGCGCTTCCAGCGACCTCCGATGATCCGGACCTGGCCCGGCCCGGAACGGGTGCCGCCGGTATCAGGGCGAGGTCGCGCCGGCACCGACCACCACCGTCACCAGTCGTTCGGCCTGCAGATGCCTCGCAAAGGCGGCCCGGATCTGTTCGGTCGTGACCGCATCGACCCGTTCAGTCCAGCGGTCGAGATAGTCGAGCGGCAACCGATACCAGCCGATGTTGCCCAGGTTGGCCATGATCTTGCCGTTGGAGTCGATCCGAAGCGCAAAGCCACCGATCAGGTTGCGCTTGGCGGCATCAAGTTCCTGAGCAGTCGGCCCCTGGGCCAGAAAACCCGCCAGGGTTTCGCGAACCACCTTCAAAGCCTCCTCGGTCTGCTCCTTGCGGGTCTGAAGCGAGATCACGAACTGCCCGGGCTGCGCGAGCGGCGCGAACCCGGACGAAACGCTGTAGGACAGGCCCCGCTTTTCCCTGACCTCATTGGTCAGACGCGAGACAAAACCGCCTCCGCCCAGAATATGGTTGCCGACGAACAGCGCAAAGAAATCCGGATCGCTTCGCGAGATGGCCGTGGTGCCCACCAAAATATGGCTCTGCGAGGCCGGGTGCGCGATCCGCTGCTCGCTGGCCCTGGGCGGAACGATTTCGGGCAGGGCAGGTGCGGCGCTGCCTTGCGGCAGATCCTTGACCAGTTGCTCCGCGATGGCCTGAGCCTGCTCGCGACTGATGGCGCCCACCATCGAAATCACCGCATTGGCCGCACCGAAGCGCGCCTGATGAAAGCGCACCAATTCGTCCCGGTTGATCGCCTGCAGGTCCTCCTCCGACCCGACGGCGCCATACGGATGCGGGCCGAACACCTTGGGATAGAACGCCCGCGAGGCGATCACCTCGGGCTTGGTCAGTGACTCCCTGAAGGATTGCAGGCTGCGCTGCCTCTCGCGCTCAAGCTGCGCCTGAGGAAAGGTCGGACGAGACACCAGGCGGGCGAGCAGGTCGATTGAAGCGGTGCGCTCCTTGTCGCTGGCGAGCATCCGCATCGACACCGTCGCGCGATCGTCATCGGCCGAACCTCCCCGGATCGCGCCGAGATCGGCCTCGAGCTCGGCAATGGCGGCCTCGTCAAGGCCGTCGCTACCGCGTGCCAGCATGCCCACCACCCAACCGGCCAGGCCTTTGCGGCCGGGTGGGTCGTAACGGGAGCCCGCGTCGAAGGCAATGCTGACATCGAGCATGGGAATGGCATCCGCCCGAACGAACAGGACCCGCGTGCCACGCGATGTGGTCCAGTGCTCGATGGGCAGGGCAGCCTGCACCGCCGTGGACCAAAGCGCTGCCGCGAGTGCGAGCCCGGCCATCAGCGGGTTCATGAGGGACAGGGGTTTCAGGCACGGACCACGCATGATGCTCAATCCTCAGTGGCGTGCGCCTGCGGCTGGAGCGCGCGCAGGCTTTTTCGGATCGATGGGCTGAGGCAGCAGGGTTGCAACAGTCAGCTGATCATCGGAAAAGTATTTTTTTGCAACCGCGCGAACTTCGTCAGCGGTGACAGAACGCACCTGCTCGAGAATGCGATCGGCATCGGCATGACCCAAACCGACCATCTCGAGACCCGCCAGTTCCATGGCCTGCGCAAAGATCGAATCGCGCTTGTAGATCCGATCGGCCACGTATTGAACCTTGACCCGTTCGAGCTCTCGTTGCGGGATGTCCTCATTGGCAATGCGCGCAAGCTCGGCACGCAGCGCTGATTCGACATCGACCGTGGATTTTCCCTGCGCCGGGGTGCCGTCCATGATGAACAGGGCCGGACCACGCTGCAGCAGGTCATAGCCCGCACTCGCCTGATTGGCGGTACGGCTGCCTCTCACGATGTTCTTGACCAGCCTTGTGCTGTCTCCGGACGAGAGCAGGCTGGACAGCACCTCCAGGGCATAGGCTTCGCGGTCAGTCTTGACATCGCGCAGGCCCGGGACCTTCCAGGCCATCACCACATAAGGCGTATCCGCCGGAGCCTTGACCTCGATTCGGCGCATGCCCCTCTGTTCGGGTTCGCCCTGCGGCTTGCGCGCGGGCAGTGCGCGCGACGGCACCTTGCCATAGGTTCGACTGGCCAGGGCGATGACCTCATCCGGCTGCACATCGCCAGTCACGACCAGCACTGCGTTGGAAGGGGAATACCAGGTGTCGTACCACTGCTGGGCGTCTTCAACCGTGAGGGACTCGAGATCGCTCATCCAGCCGATGATGGGTGCACGGTAGGGATGCGCGACGAAGGCGGTCGCCATCAGCTGCTCAAAGACCAGGCCTCGGGCCCGGTCATCGGTGCGCATGCGACGCTCCTCCATGACCACCTTGATCTCCTTGGCGAATTCATCGGCGCTCAGTCGCAGATGGGCCATGCGATCCGCTTCGAGGGCCATGACATCGGCCAGACGCGAACGATGCACCTGCTGGAAGTAGCCTGTGTAGTCGCGCGAGGTAAAGGCATTTTCGCGACCGCCCATGGCCGCGACCCGCTTCGAGAACTCGCCCGGCCCCAGGTCGCGGGTGCCCTTGAACATCATGTGTTCGAGCACATGGGCCACGCCGGTGCGGCCATTGACCTCATCCATGGAGCCGGCCCGATACCAGACCATATGCGCTACCGTGGGCGCCCGGCCATCTCGTTTGACAAGCACCTTCATGCCGTTGGGCAACTGGTGCTCGACCACACCGGTGGCGCTGGTTGCAGGCCTTCCGACAGACGCAGATGCCTGATTCGGCACCGACCCCGTCTGGGTCGCGTCGGGGCCGCTGACGGCGCAGGCGGCAAGAAATCCACAGGACAGCAAAAGTGCCACCGCGCCTCTGAGGCGCAGTCGGCTGGACGGGAGGGTCGTCATGGGGGCCGGCGTAGAATCGTCGTTCGGGCAGTGTACGTCAGCCACCGCTGCCCTCCACCCAAAGCACTGATCGATGTTCGGTTTCCTACGCCGCAAGCCCGCCCCTGCCCCTGAAACCGCCCCGCCTGAGACGGGGTCGGCTGATCCGCGCACCTCGGCCCATCCTCTGCCGGCCGATGCGGCCTCTGCAGGCACATCGCCTGCGGCCAAGGCGCCTGAGGCGGCTGCGAACAGCGAGGCGGCACGCAGTGGCTGGTTGAGCCGCCTTCGAACGGGACTGTCAAGAACCCGGAGCAACCTGGCAGGGCTGTTCGGCGGCACGAAGATCGACGAGGCCCTGTACGAGGACCTCGAAACGGCCCTGATCACCAGCGATGCCGGTGTCGCTGCCTCGACCGCCCTGCTCGAGGCACTGCGTCAGCGCGTCAGAAACGAACGCCTCAGCGAGCCTGCGCAGGTGCGTGAAGCGCTTCGCGAGTTGATCGTGCAAAGCCTCGCACCACTGGAGCAGGGTCTGGACATTGATCGGGCAAGTCCGCTGGTCATGATGATCGCGGGGGTCAATGGCGCAGGCAAGACCACCTCCATCGGCAAGCTCGCGCGTCATCTGCATCGCGAGGGCAAATCGGTGCTGCTGGCTGCCGGGGATACCTTTCGGGCCGCAGCTCGCGAGCAGCTTGCCCAGTGGGGTGAGCGAAACGAGGTCGACGTCATCGCCCAGGAAGGCGGCGACCCTGGCGCCGTGGCCTTCGACGCGGTCAGTGCGGGTCGCGCCCGAGGGACGGGTGTGGTGCTGGTCGATACCGCTGGCCGGCTGCCGACCCAGACCCATCTGATGGACGAACTGCGCAAGATTCGCAGGGTGACCGGCAAGGCCATGGAAGGCGCGCCTCATGAGGTCCTGCTGGTGCTCGACGGCAACACCGGACAGAACATGCTTGCCCAGGTTCAGGCCTTCGATGCCGCGGTACAGCTCACCGGGCTCATCGTGACCAAACTCGACGGCACGGCCAAGGGCGGGGCCCTGGTCGCGCTGGCTCACCTGCGCCGCAGCAATCCCATTCCTGTGTATTTCATCGGGGTGGGCGAGGGCATCGACGACCTCCAGGCCTTCAGCGCCCGGGAATTTGCCTCGGCTCTCATCGACTGACCTTGATTGACTTCCTTTGACCTGAATGCATCCATGAGCCATTTCGATCAAGAAACCCGGGTCGTTGCCCGCAGCGATGACCTCTATCAGGGCACTGTGTCGCCCCAGTGGTCCATTGGCAACAATCCCAATGGGGGTTACCTGCTGGCGATCGCGCTTGATGCGCTTCAGCAGCGACTGCCTGAGCAGCCCGACCCGCTGTCGGTCACGGTGCATTACTTCAAGCCGGGACTGGCCGGACAGCCCTGCGAGGTCCGGACCCAGCTCCTCAAGCGAGGAAGACAGGTCTCGAGCGCGCGAGCCACCCTGTACCAGGAGGGCGAGGCCCGATTCGAAGTCATCGCGGTGCTGGGCGCGCTCGGAGACGGCGCCGACACCCCGATCACCCTGCCCGCCCCCGCGATTCCTGCGCCCGAGGCCTGTACACCGAGGTCCGGTTTTTCACAGGGCCTGGAATCCTTGCCGCTGCTTGAACGGCTGGAGATCAGGCTGCATCCTGAAGAGGCGGAGCCAGGCCAGGCGGGCAAGGCCCAGGTCAGTGGCTGGATTCGGCTGCGCGACGGCCGGGCGCCAGACACCCGGGCGGCCATCCTCTTTGCCGATGCCTTTCCGCCCTCGGTCTTCGGACTGCTCGGGGCCGTGGGCTGGGTGCCGACGGTCGAGCTCACCGTGCATGTCAGGCGCAGGCCGGCCGCCGGCTGGATGCTCGGTCAGTTTCGCACCCTCGATCTCTCCGATGGCCGCATGATCGAAGACGGCTGGGTCTGGGACTCTCAGGGCCAGCTGGTGGTTCAGTCCCGACAGCTTGCCCTGGTACGCAAGGCCGGCTGAGACACCGAGGCGCTTCAGACGGGGACGCTCAGCGGGTCTCCTGCCGCGCGGGATACACGCAGCGAAAACCCACATACACGGCAAAAAAGCGGGCCGGCTTGTACTGCATGCCTTCGAGTCGGGTCTGAGCTGCCCCGTACCACCATGAACCGCCCGCGGTCAGCCTGTCTTCTCCCTGGGCATCCGACAGCCACTCCCAGACATTGCCTGCCATGTCATGCAGGCCATTGACACCTGCTGCGAGCGCCCCCGCCGGGGCGTGCCGTTCATAGCCATCGGCTGTTCCGGACAGATTCGCGCCAGCAGTTGTTTCACCCGTTGGGTACGGATAGGTCTTGCCGCGCTCAAACGGTGCAGGCGGCTGGGTGCGTTGCTCGGTGTAGGCCGCCTCGGCCCACTGGGTGCGGCTTGGAAGACTACCCCCGGCCCAGACACAGAAGTCACGGGCTTCGAACCAGCTGACATGGGCGACCGGATCGTCCTGTCTGGCCGGCTTGCCCGAAGGCGCGCGGAAGGTCCAGCCCGGCCGACGCTCCCAGCCCGCCCCCCACTCAAACCCACCGCCCTCGCGCTCGGCCGTACTCAGTCGCCCGGTGGCCTTCAGAAAGGCATCAAACCGGGCGACCGTGACCTCGGTGCGGTCGATCCGGAACCCGCCGCCGAGTGCCACGGTATCGGATTGAGCCAGGACCGGTTGCGTGATGAACAGGGCTGCGGCAAGACCCAGAGGGCTTGCACTGCGGATCGGGCGGATTCGAAATCGGTTGAGAACCATGGCGGGGCACTGCATGTTCGGGGGACTGCGTATGCGCGAAGACAGCGTGTTCCGGAGAATCAACAGGCGAGCTGAATCGCCGAATCTGACGACTCTGAAGGTATGATCCCACGATCCGAGGAGACCCCATGGCCCCGTCCAAACCACATGCGCTGCTGCTCAATCTGGCGCACCTGATCGATCACTTTTTTCTGCTGATCTTTCCAACCGCCGTGCTGGCCATCTCGCGCGAGTGGGACATGAGCTTCGCGGCGCTGTTGCCCCTGTCGATTCCGATGATGGCCATCTTCGGTCTGGGCGCCCTGCCCGCAGGCTGGCTTGCCGATCACTGGAGCCGCCGAGGCATGATCGCGGTCTTTTTCTTTGGCATCGGCCTGTCGTCCATCCTGGCCGGTCTGGCCTCGGGCCCGATGAGCCTTGGGATCGCGCTGGCCCTGATCGGAACGTTCGCGGCCATCTACCACCCGGTGGGCATTGCCATGCTGACCATCGGCAGTCCGCGCCTCGGATGGACGCTGGGTGTCAATGGCGTCTGGGGCAACCTCGGGCTGGGCGTTGCAGCCCTCATCACCGGCCTGATCGTGCAGACCTGGGGCTGGCGTACCGCCTTCATTTTGCCGGGTGTGGTTGCGCTGCCCCTGGGGGCGCTCTATCTGGCCTGCAGCAAGGGGGCGAGTAACGAAAAGCTGGTCAAGAAGGCGCCGAGCGTGAGCATTCCGCCGGAAGTCATGAAGCGGCTTGTCGTGGTGTTTCTGATTGCCGTGGTCTGCAACGGCATGCTGTTCAATGCCACCACCGTGTCGATGCCCAAGCTCTTTGACGAACGTCTTCGCGAACTGTTCGAGGGTGAGGCCGGGCTCGGCGCCATCGGCGCCATCATCGCCGTGGTCTACCTGATTGCCGCCATGGCGCAACTGCTCGTCGGCTCACTGATCGATCGAATTTCGCTGCGAACCGCATTGATCGGAATCGTCCTGCTTCAGGCACCGCTCTTCCTGCTTGCCATGCACGGCAGCGGCTGGGGGCTGGTGGTTGCGGCCGTGGCCATCATGTTCTTCGTGTTCGGCCAGATTCCAATCAATGACGCGATGGTGGCGCGCTACACCACTGACCGCTGGCGTGCCCGGGCGTACGGACTGCGCTATGTTGCAAGCTTTCTGGGCAGTGCCGGAGCGGTCACGGTCGTGTCCTCATTGCACACCCAGGGTGGCTTCGCCCAGGTGTTCCTGGTGCTCTCGGGCATCGCGTTCACCGCGCTGATCGCAGCCCTGCTGCTGCCCAGCGTGAAGGCATCGACCGCGTCGACCCCTGCCGCCCCGGGGGCCGCCGCCTTGAGCGGCTCAACACCCCTCGCCACTCCCGAAAAACCCGCCTGAAACGAGAGCCATCCATGCACCGACGTCCCGCCCTGGCCATTCTCTCGGCTGCTGCCGTCTCGAGTCTTCTTTCGCTGAGTGCGCCTGCCATGGCGCAACCTCAGGAGCTGGTGATCGCGCTGTCTGCACCGATCTCGGCGCTGGATCCGCATTTTCACAATCTGACCCCCAACAACAGCATCACCAAGCATGTCTTCGACAACCTGATCCGTACCGATGCCACTCAGCAGCTGTTGCCCGGTCTGGCCGAATCCTGGAAACCGGTGGACAACACCACCTGGGAGCTCAAGCTGCGCAAGGGCGTCAAGTTCCATGACGGATCGGCCTTCACGGCCGAGGATGTGATCGCCACCTTCAAGCGCGCCCCCGAGGTGCCCAATAGTCCCGCCTCCTTTTCCCAGTTCACTCGACCCGTCGTCTCGATCACGGCCCCGGATCCCCATACCGTGATCATGAAAACCGCGGCACCCCACCCGCTGCTGCCGCGCGACCTCACCTCGCTGCAGATCATCTCCAGACAGCAGGTCGCGGCACGGACCGATGACTTCAACTCCGGCAAGGCGATGAACGGCACCGGCCCCTACAAGCTGGTGGAGTACAAACCGGGCGAGAAGGTTGTCTTTGCGCGCAATGAGGCCTGGTGGGGCGGAAAAACCGCCTGGCCTCGCGTGCAGTACCGCATGATCTCCAACAATGCAGCGCGCGTGGCCGCCCTGCTCTCGGGCGATGTGCATGTCATCGAGAACGTGCCCACCGCCGATGCGGAGCGCCTGAAGACCAACGCCCAGCTCACCCTGGCCAGCGCCACCTCCAACCGCGTGATCTATCTGCACATGGACACCGGTCGCGACAAGAACTCGCCTTTCGTGCGGACCCGCGATGGCAAGCCCATGGAGGCCAACCCGCTGCGTGATGTGCGCGTGCGCAAGGCGATCTCCAAGGCCATCCACCGCGATGCGATCGTCGATCGCGTCATGGAAAAGCAGGCGATTCCGGCAGGGCAGTTCCTGGCCGATACCTTCTTCGGCACCAGCAAGCGGCTCAAGCCCGAGGCCTTCGACCCCGAGGGCGCCAAAAAGCTGCTGGCCGACGCGGGCTATCCGAATGGTTTTCAGCTCACCCTGCATGCGCCCAACAACCGCTATGTAAATGACGAGAAAATCGCTCAGGCCGTCGCGGCCTTTCTGACCCGCGTGGGCATCGAGACCAAGGTCGATGCCATGCCGTCGAACATCTTCTTCTCGCGTGGCTCCAAGGCCGAGTTTTCCTTCCTGCTTGCTGGCTGGGCCTCGGAAAGTGGTGACACCTCGTCCTCGCTGCGCTCGCTGACCGGCACCTTCGATCCCAAGCAGGGCCTGGGTGCCGCCAACCGGGGGCGCTTCTCCGATGCGGGCCTGGACGCCATGATCACCACCGCCATCACTCAGGTCGATGACACCAAGCGCGGCATGCTGCTGGCCGCAGCCAGCGAAAAGGCCATGGACATGCAGGCGATCATTCCGCTGCATTACGAGGTCTCGGTCTGGGGCATGCGCAAGGGCATCAGTTATGCCGCCCGGGCAGACCAGTACACCTTCGCCCATGAGTTCAAACCCGGGCGCTAAGACCCCCCGCACAGGCCTCTGAGATGCTGGTCACCGTGCTGCGCCGCCTGGCGCAGACCCTGCTCGTGCTAGCGGTCACCTCACTGCTGGTGTTCGTCGGCATCTTCATGGTCGGCGATCCGGTGGAAATGCTGGTCAATCCGCAGGCGGACCAGGAAGAGCGCGAGCGGGTCCGGGTGGAGTTCGGTCTGGATCAGCCGATGTGGGTCCAGTACGGCCGCTTCATCAGCAATGCCTTGTCCGGTGACCTCGGCAACAGCTTCGTCTATGGCCGACCCGCGGTCGATGTGATTCTCGAGCGCATGCCTGCGACACTCGAACTTGCCGCTCTGGCCATGATCATCGCGATCGTGATCGGCATTCCGCTGGGCCTCTATGCAGGGCTCAAGCCCGACAGCCGGATCGCACGCGGCATCATGGCCGGATCCATCCTGGGCTTTTCGCTGCCCACCTTCTGGGTCGGGCTGCTCCTCATCATGGTGTTTGCAGTGCAGCTCGGCTGGCTGCCCTCCACCGGCCGCGGCCCCACAGTGAGTGCGCTGGGCCTGAACATCTCCATCCTGCACTGGGAGGGGCTCAAGCATGCCTTGCTGCCCGCCACCAATCTGGCCCTGTTCAAGCTCTCGCTGATCATCCGGCTCACCCGGGCTCAGGTTCGCGAGAATGTCATGCTCGATTACATGCGCTTTGCCCGTGCCAAGGGCCTGCCCACACGCAGAGTGATCGGCGTGCACCTGCTCAAGAACATCATGATTCCGCTGGTCACCGTGATCGGGCTGGAGCTGGGCAGCGTGATTGCTTTTGCCATCGTGACCGAATCGATCTTCGCCTGGCCGGGCATGGGCAAGCTGGTCATCGATGCCATCTTTCAGCTCGATCGGCCGGTGGTGGTGGCCTATCTGCTGATCACTGTCGCGCTGTTCATCTTGATCAACCTGGTGGTCGATCTGCTCTACGCCGTGCTCGATCCCCGGGTGCGGCTCGATTCCAGCAAGGTCTGATCAAGGCAGGCGCATCATGTCCCCCTGGACCCGTTTCCGAACCGACTTTGCTGCCTCCCGTCTGGCCATGGCGGGGCTGATCATGCTCGTGCTGATCCTGCTGCTGGCGCTGGTGGCGCCATGGATCGCACCGCAAAATCCCTATGACCTGGGCAAGCTCGACCTCATGGACGCGCGCCTGCCTCCAGGTTCGGCCTCGATGGACGGCGCACTCGCCTACCGACTGGGAACCGACGGCCAGGGTCGTGACATGGTCTCGGCCATTCTTTATGGCCTGCGGGTGTCCTTGCTGGTGGGTGCGGCCAGTGGGCTGATTGCCATGGTGCTTGGGGGCGGTCTGGGTATTCTGGCCGCCTATCTGGGCGGTCGCTTCGAGCAGGTGCTGATGCGCATCGTCGATATCCAGCTGGGCTTTCCGGCCATCCTGGTGGCCCTCATCCTGATCGCCACCCTGGGCAAGGGCGTGGACAAGGTGATCATTGCGCTGATCACCGTGCAGTGGGCCTACTACGCCCGCACCGCCCGCTCGGCAGCCCTGTCGGAGCGCAACAAGGAATACATGGATGCCGCCCGCGGCCTGGGCCTGTCGCGCGCGAGCATCGTGCTGCGCCACCTGCTGCCCAATGCCCTGCCGCCGCTCATCGTGGTGGGGACGGTGCAGGTGGCCCATGCCATCGCCCTTGAAGCCACCCTGTCCTTTCTGGGCCTGGGTCTGCCCACCACCGAACCCTCGCTCGGGCTGCTGATCTCCAATGGCTACGAGTTCATGCTCTCGGGCAAATACTGGATCTCGGTCTATCCCGGCATTGCTCTTCTGCTCACCATCCTGTCGATCAACCTGGTGGGCGATCAGCTGCGCGATGTGCTCAACCCGAGGCTGGCCCGATGAGCACGCCCCTGCTCCGGGTCCGGGATCTGGTGACCGAGTTCGGCACGCGCGGGGCTCCGGTGCGGGCGGTCAATGGCGTGAGCTTCGATCTGGCCGAGGGAGAAGTGCTGGGGCTGGTGGGCGAATCCGGCTCGGGCAAGTCGGTGACTGGCTTTTCGATTCTGGGACTGATTGATCCGCCCGGGAGAGTCGCCTCCGGAAGCATCCAGTTTGCAGGCAAGGAACTGGTAGGCGCTTCAGCCGAGACCATGCGCGCGCTGCGCGGCCATCGGATTGCCATGATCTTCCAGGATCCGATGATGACGCTGAACCCGGTGCTCAGGGTCGACACGCAGATGGTCGAGGCCATCCTGGCGCATGAGCGGGTCAGCCGCGCGAAGGCGCTCGAGCGCTGCGCCGAGGCGCTGTTCCGCGTGGGCATTGCCTCGCCCGGTGAGCGCCTGGCCCAGTACCCCCATCAGTTTTCAGGGGGCATGCGTCAGCGGGTGGCCATCGCCATTGCGCTGCTCAACCGGCCTTCGCTGATCATTGCCGATGAGCCCACCACGGCGCTGGATGTCACCGTGCAGGGGCAGATCCTGTTCGAGATGCAACAACTGGTGCGTGATGCCGGCACCGCCCTGATCTGGATCACCCACGACCTGGCCGTGGTCGCGGGCCTGGCCGAGCGCATCGCGGTCATGTATGCCGGTCGCATCGTGGAACAGGGCAGTGTGGATGCGGTGCTCGATTCGCCTCTGCATCCCTACACCCGCGGCCTGCTCGATTCGGTGCCCGCCAACAATCCGCCTGGCCGTGCGTTGCGCCAGATTCCGGGCATGACCCCGGCGCTGGCCGAACTGCCAGCGGGCTGCGCCTTTGCGCCCCGCTGTGCCCAGGCAGGACCGGACTGCCAGCAGCCCCCGTCCGTGGTGCGTGTAGGCGAGCGGGAGGTGCGATGCCTGAGGCCACTGGCGTCGGAGGCCCCGCGATGAGCCTGACCTCGGATCAGCATCAGGGCCAGGGGCAGAACCAGGACGACCGCCCTGTGCTGCTCGAGGTCCGCGACGTCTCGCGACGCTTTGTGCGTCGGCTTGATGTCATCGAGCGACTTGCGGCGCGCCTGGGGGCGGGTCTGCGTGAGCAGACCGTGCATGCCGTAGACCGGGTGAGCTTTTCAGTACGCGAGGGAGAGGTGGTCGGACTGGTGGGCGAGTCGGGCTGCGGCAAGTCCACCCTCGGTCGAGTGATTGCGGGGCTGCATGCGCCCACTTCCGGCGAGGTGCTTCTGGCGGGCCAGCCGGTACGCCTTCAGGCGGGTCAGCGACCGCTGGTCCAGATGATCTTCCAGGACCCCTACGCCTCGCTCAATCCGCGCATGCGGGTGGGTGAGGCGATCGCCCAGGCACCACTGGCCCACGGGTTGATCGACAAGGCGCAGGCCGAAGCCTATGTGGCGGGTCTGCTGCAGCAGGTGGGGCTGGCGCCCGAGATGGCCCGACGCTATCCGCATCAGTTTTCTGGAGGCCAGCGCGCCCGGGTGGGTATTGCGCGGGCACTGGCCGTGCAGCCCAGGTTTCTGGTCTGCGATGAAGCCGTGGCCGCGCTCGATGTATCCATCCAGGCGCAGGTCATCAACCTGCTGATGAGTCTGCGGCGCGATCTGGGCCTCACCTTGCTCTTCATTTCGCACGATCTGGGGGTGATCCGCCATGTTTGCGATCGTGTGGTCGTGATGTACCTGGGGCGGGTGGTCGAGACCGGCCCCATCGAAGCGATTTACAGCACGCCCCACCATCCCTATACCCAGGCGCTGCTTGCGGAAGTGCCCCGACTCGATCGACGGGGTCAGCGCTACCAGCCGATTCGGGGCGAAATTCCGTCACCGCTCGATCCACCCGCAGGCTGTCACTTCCACCCCCGCTGTCCCCTTTCTACTGAGCGCTGCGCCACCGAGGTTCCGGTGCTGCGTGACATTCCGATCAGGCGGGATCCATCCGCGCCCGTTCGCGCTGCCTGCCATCTGCTGGAGTCTGCTTCCTCATGACCCTCTCCGCCCAACGTCCCATCGAGATTGCCGCGCCCGACATCACTCGCTGGAAAAACAGCAATACCGGCATCGATCATGTCTGGCACTTCGACTCGGGTCGCCCCGGTCCGAGGGTGATGGTGCAGGCACTGACCCACGGCAACGAACTGTGCGGCGCCATCGCCCTTGATACCCTGCTCGAGCAGGGGCTGCGCCCGGACCGGGGCAGCCTGACCCTGGCCTTTGCCAACACCGATGCCTTTGCGCGCTGGAACCCGGACGATCCGGATCGCAGCCGGTTTGTCGATGAGGACTACAACCGGGTCTGGGCCGACGAGACGCTGCTGGGGTCACGCGATTCGGTCGAACTGCGCCGTGCGCGACTGCTCAGACCCTTTGTCGATGCAGCCGATCTGCTCCTGGATATTCACTCGATGCATGAGCCCTGCCGTCCGATCATGGTTTGCGGGGCCACCGGCAAGGGCGGCGATAAAAGCGCCGCCTACGCGCGCCGAGTGGGCGTTCCAGGCGATCTTCTGATCGATACCGGACATCCGGCCGGGCTGCGAATGATCGAGCGGGGCGGGTTCGGTGATCCTTCCGATCCGCGCACGGCAATCCTGATCGAGTGCGGCCAGCACTGGTCCAGAGCCTCGGTGGATGTGGCCCTGGACACCCTGCTGCGCTTCCTGCGCGAAACCGGCGTCGTCGAGGCCTCTCGCATCGATCCGCGGCTGCACCTGAGCCCCCCGGCCGTTCAGCGGATTGTTCGCGTGACCGAACCGGTGGTGGCGCGCAGCCTTTCCTTCAGGTTCGTCGCGCCCTTTACCGGGTTGGAGGTCATCCCGCGCAAGGGCGATCCAATCGCGACCGACGGCGATGACATCATCCGTGCGCCCTACGACAACACGGTCCTGGTCATGCCCTCGATGGCGCAGTTGCGGGTCGGCACCACCATGGTCCGCCTGGGTCGTTACGAGTCCTAGACACAGCTCAACAGGCCGTTGTTCGCCTTGCGCACCGGCCTCTGATCCTTGCGCCTCAGGTGTTGGACTGGAGCCTGAAGACCGGCCGACGCTCGCCCACCCGCAAGCCCGCGATATTGCGAATCGGCATGGCACGCCAGGGGTCGAGGGATGGGTGCTGCGCACCGGGCAGCCCCAGCTGGCGCAGGGTCTCCACGATGGCGACATGACGCGCGTCGGCATGGCCGTCGGTGATCTTGATCGCAATGCCGATGCCGAGGGAGCGGATGGCCAGCGTCTGAACACCATCAGCGCCGGCCTTGGCCACCCAGTCACCTTCGCCGGCACGGGTGAGCAGCAGGTCAGTCCGACCGGTGCCGCTCACCCATTCGGGATGTGCGGTCATCGCGCCGAACATCTGATCGAAGGCCCGTTCGATGTCGGCTCGTCTCGCAATCCTGGACTCGCGTGCGCCCGGCGCAGCCGCGAGACGCGCCCCGGTGTCCTCGCTGTCCTGGTCGCCGAGATCACTCGCCGCCAGCATGGCCCAGAGTCGGGCAAGGCCTGCCAGCGGCATGGCCAGATTCGGTGCGCTGCACCCATCGACTCCCAGCGGCAGCGCCTCGGCAGGCAATCGGAGCAGGGATGCGGTCTGTTCCCGAATGCGGACCTGCAACGGATGGCCCTGCGCCAGATAGTTTTCCTTCGGGAGTCCGTGCAACTGGCAATAGGCCATGAACCCGGAATGCTTGCCCGAGCAGTTGTGGTGTCGGGTATCGAAGACCTGACCGGGTTCGGGCACCTTGCCCAGAGTCTCGAAGACATAGGGCACATGACAGCCGCACTGCAGTTGTTCGGGCGCGGCCTGCGCGCGGCGCAGCAGGTCCTCGACTTCGGTCAGATGAAAGGCCTCGCCTGAATGGCTCGCCGTCAGCAAGGCAAGCTGCCGGGAGTTCAGTCCCAGCATGCGGGGGCCTTCGTCCATCACAAAGGGCAAAGCCTGAAAGGCCTTGAGCGCTGATCGCGTGAAGGTCATGAAATGCGGATCACCCGCTGCATGAAGAACACGCCCGCGTGCATCAACCACGGCGATCGAGCCGTAGTGAATGTTTTCGACTGTCTCGCCACGCGTGGACACAACCAGCGGGACGGGGCCGGACATCACACCGGCAGGGGTACCGGAAGAAGAACCGGCAGGGGTAGCGGAAACAAGGCCTTGAGCGGATTCGCGGACAGGACGGGAGAAAGGCTCGGACATGGGCTGACGGACCACTGAAAGTGGCCAGTGTAGCCGGCACGCTAGGGGCTTGCGCGTTGTGCATCCCGGGCAATCGGGCGAGCGCGTCGGGCCGACACTGACTGTGCCGGGCCATTGATCACACGCACGAGCGCCCGTTTGCCTTGGCGTGCCACGGGCAGCAGACCAGGCCAGTGTCGCAGCCGATGCTCAATCGCCCGGGCCTGTCTGACCGCATGGATCAGCCAGCCTGGCCCCAGGACGCCAATCGCCAGAGCTCGCCTTCGGTTGCACACGGCCGACTTGTAATCCAGATCGCCCGTGCTCATGTCGATCAGGTTCAGCCCCTGATTCACGGCGTGCCGGATGGTCTGCTCGAGCAGCACGCTGCCGGGGGAATGAATGCCGATCTGCCGCGCGTAGGCAGGCAGGTAGTGGTGCAGAACCTTGTGGCCACGGACACCGAAATGCACCGCCACAAGATTTCCATCCGCCCGCAATGATTGCAGCGAGCCCTTGAGTGCAGGGGTATCACTCCAGCGCAGGCGCTCGAGCCACTGTCTGACCCAGCCGATCGCAAAATTGTCCCGCAGACCGGACTGCCGATACTGCGCGGACTTCCAGCGGGCGAGCATGAGCCAGGCCGCATCATCCTGCACCTCGTCCTGCCAGCTCAGGGGGCCGAGTGCCTCGGCAAGCCGGCGGGCCTTGCCGGGTGCACGGCGCCACCAGCGGGTCTGGCGTGATTGCGCCATGCGATAGGCCTCGAAACCCTCCGATAAGTCAATCATCCATCCTGAGCGCAGCGAAACAGTCATCGCGAGCGAATCCGAAGACGAGGACGGCTCGGATGTCATGGCGGCACGGATCAGCGCCTCCGAAGGCAGCAGATGATCGAAGCGCAGCAGCCGAAGACCGCACTGCCTGGCGATCCAGGGCAGAAGATGCTCAGGGCCGGGCGCGATCAGCAGGCCCTGCAGATCGGACATGTGTCGCGCCAGCGGCCTCGCCAGGCCGCCCGGAAAGGCTTCATAAGTCCACACACCGACGATCGTGCCGGCATCCTCGATCACGGCCACCCGGGAGCGTGGAAGCACCTCTCCTGTCAGCTTCGCAAATTCCGGGCTCAGAAAGGGATGGAGCCATTCGGGATGATCTGGATGAGCCTGCAAGGCGTGCCAGTGCCGGGTCAGTGATTCATCGATCTCGTGTGCAGGAATACGGGTGACTCGCATGTAGGGCGTCCTTGGTCTGCGCTCGCATGCGCCCCGGCCTGCGGCGGGCCTCAAGGCGCCCCAGGATCGTGGCCGATCCCTTGCGAAAGCGCCCGGGACGGATGCCGCTTCCCTGAGTCGGATCCAGCCTCTTCTGGTCGCCATGACATTCATGACCACATCCTTGCGTGCAGCATGAATGTCCGACCATTGATTGCCGCGAGAGCATGCCCTCCATCCGCCTTCACGACCCCGACCGTCCGATCCCGGTGCTGATGTATCACGCGATCGGTGAACCCAGCTGCGAACGCGAGGCCAGCTATACCGTCACTCCGGCGCTCTTTCGTCGACATCTGGCCCTGCTCGATCGGGAGGGCTGGTCGAGTATCGGTATCGATGCGCTCGTCGACAGCCTGCGCACGGGCCGATCGCTTCCTTCGCGCGCGGTGGCGATCACCATCGATGACGGCTTTGCCTGTCTGCATGAGCATCTGGGCGAGGCGCTCGAACATGGCCTGCGCTGCACCGCCTACGTGGTGAGTGGTGCGCTTGATCGGATGGCCCGCTTCGACCGGGATCTTGGCATCCGGGGGCGCCCCATGCTTTCGCGCAGTCAACTGCGCGAACTTTCGGATGCAGGCCTGCAGGTCGGCTCGCATACCGTCAATCATCCCGACCTGCGAACCCTGACCGATACCGCGCTGAACAATGAACTGAATCGATCAAGGCAGGTTCTGGAACAACTCCTGGGTCGCCCGGTCGAGTCGTTCGCCTATCCGCGCGGGCGCTTTGATCGACGGGTCCGTCAGGCGGTCATGGATGCCGGCTATCGAAGCGCCTGCTGCACGCTGGGCGGGTTGAACCCCGCCGGAACCGATGTCTTTCTCATCCGCCGGATTCAGGCAGGAATGCATCTCGATGAGCAGGCATTACGGGTGGCCCTGCGACGGGGTGCAGGCACCGCGGCGCGGGTGCGTCGAGTCATGCGTGACCTCGCGATTCCGGTCATCGCAGCCTTGCAGGGAAGGGACCCACTGGACCTGATGCTTCAGCCGCTGATGCCGCGCCGGCGGCTCACTGATGCCGGGCCGGCGACTCAGATTCCCAGCCGGCTCACCCAGTCAGCCG
>JBMSOD010000007.1:0-34548 GCA_049422085.1 Burkholderiaceae bacterium | reverse complement strand
CCCCCGCCATTCGCCGCGCGAGCGCGTCCACGGTCCTGTCGATCAGCTTGCGCGGGACAGCCTGATAGACGAGCCCCATCTTCTCGGCGCTCGTGCCATCCACCGTGTCGCCGGTGAGCAGCATGCGCATGGCGGCCTTGCGCGACAGATTGCGGGTCAGAGCCACCGAGGGCGTGGAACAGAACAGACCCAGATTGACCCCTGACACCGCAAAGCGTGCATCGTCGGTACAAAAGGCCAGATCACAGGCCGCCACCAGCTGGCAGCCCGCTGCCGTGGCAATGCCCTGCACCCGGGCAATCACCGGTTGCGGCATGCGCTGCAGGGTGAGCATCATGCGACTGCATTGCGCGAACAGCTGCTGGTAGTAGGCCAGCGACGGCTCTGCGCGCATCTCGCGCAGGTCATGACCGGCACAAAAGGCCTTGCCCCGCGCGCCGATCACCACGGCACGAACCCCGGGATCGGCGGCAATGGCATCCAGCTGGCGCTGCAGCGCCTCCATCAGGCCTTCGGAGAGGGCGTTGAAGGCCTGGGGCCGATTCAGCCAGAGCCAGGCGACCGGGCCGCGGTCCTCGCGTTCGAGCAGGGCCGGCTGGGCGTCGTGATGGGCCGTCGCGGTTTGCAAAGGATGGGGTGTCTCTTTTTGGGTCATGGTCTGAATCATGGCAGATGCGACAGGCGGATGCCCAGCGTCGCCGGATGGATGGGGCCGCGAGAGCAAGACCGTTACACTCGCGCGATGCTCGAAAAAATTCAATCCGTTGCCAGACAGGTCGGGAGCGTGGTGGTGGGCAAGGAGCCCCAGATCAGGCTGGCTCTGGCCTGTCTGCTCGCCCGCGGACACCTGCTGATCGAAGACCTTCCAGGGGTAGGCAAGACCACGCTGGCGCAGGCCCTGTCGATTTCGCTCGGACTGGAATTCAAGCGGGTGCAGTTCACCAACGACCTGCTGCCGGCCGATATCACCGGAGTCTCTGTATTTGAACGAGAGACCAGTCGCTTCATTTTTCATCCAGGCCCGGTGTTTTCACAGGTCCTGCTGGCCGACGAGATCAACCGGGCCTCGCCGCGAACGCAGAGCGCCCTGCTCGAGGCGATGGAAGAGCGGCAGATTTCGGTCGATGGCGAAGCGCGCAGACTGCCCGAGCCTTTCTTTGTCATCGCGACGCAGAATCCGCAGGATCAGGTCGGCACCTTTGCCTTGCCCGAATCTCAGCTCGATCGCTTTCTCATGTGCATCGAACTGGGCTATCCCGATCCCCAGTCAGAACGTGCCCTGCTCGAGGGACTGGACCGACGCGCCATGCTTCAGGAGCTTCAGGCCTGCATGAGTGCTGAAGACCTGCTCGAGCTGCAGCATGCCGTGAGGGAAGTTCGAGTCGCCCCTGCCCTGCTCGATTACCTGCAGAGCCTGCTGGCCTTCAGTCGGCGCTCGACCCTCTTTTCCGAAGGACTGAGCCCGCGTGCAGGCCTGGGCCTGCTGCAGGCTGCACGGGCCTGGGCCCTGCTGGATGGGCGCAAGCATGTGCTGCCCGATGACCTGCAGACCGTCCTCACCGCTGTGGCGGGTCATCGTCTGCGACCTGCCCGGGGCGCCGCCATCGGGCATCGCGCCCGGGCTGAGCTTGCCGCCGAACTGGTCCGCGGCGTTGCCCTGAACTGATGGCAGGGGCAGGGGCAGGACGGATCCGTGAGTCCTCGAATGGGCGAACGGGCGGGCTCCTGCGCAAACTGACGCCCCCCTGGGCGGACCGGGGACCTCATGCAGGGGAGCGCCAACTCGATCGGCGCAGCGTTTACATCCTGCCCACTCGGGCCGGACTGATCATGGCCGCCGCACTGGTCGCCATGCTGCTCACCGCCATCAACTACGCTCTGGCTCTGGGCTATGCACTCACGTTTTTACTGACCAGCATCTGGCTGGTCAGCATGATCCACACCTGGCGCAACCTGGCCGGGCTGGTCCTGCGGACGGGTCGGGCCGAGCCGGTGCGAGCTGGCGAATTCGCGGAACTGGGGGTGGTGCTTCGCAACCCGCGCGGCCCTGCACGATTCGCCCTGCATGTGGTGGTCCCGGGCACTGCGCAGCCGGCCCATCTTGATATTCCGGTCGGACCTGAACACCTGGTGACCCTCGCCTTGCCGACGCGGCAGCGCGGCTGGCTCGCGGTACCCCGGTTGCGCTTGCAGACACGATGGCCCCTGGGTCTGTGGCGGGCCTGGGCCTACTGGCATCCGCAGGCACAGGTGCTTGTCCTGCCCCAACCCGAACCGCGCGGCCTTCCGCTGCCCACGCCCGTCGGCGGCGACGATGAAACGCAGGGGAAAACCCATGGCGAAGACGATCCGGCCACCCTGCGTCCCTGGAAGCATGGCGACTCCACACGTCGACTCGCCTGGAAAGCCATTGCGCGGCTGGGCAGCGACGGGCTCCTGGTGACCGAGTTCGAAGGCGGTCAGGGCGGACTCCTGTGGCTCGACTGGGCTCGCCTGTCGCCGGGGATGGATGCCGAAGCGCGGATCAGTCGGCTGGCCCGCTGGGTGATCGATGCGGAGACCGCGGGTCTGCGTTACGGACTGCGCCTGCCGCACCGGGAAATCCAGCCTGATCAGGGGCCTGCCCATCAGGCGCTTTGTCTCCAGGAACTCGCTCTGATGCCCGCCTGATGCCCGCCTCCCGGTCCCATGCCTGACGCCCGCCTTCAGTTTCGTTCTCTGCCCGCCCTGAATGGCCGATTGGGTGCGGATTGGGGTCGGGAGCGTCGCGATACCCTGCTGCTTCTCGGCGCCGTCCTGCTCGCCATCCTGCCCTCGGTGGGCCACCTGCCCCTGTGGTGTTCGGCGGCATTCATGCTGCTCTTTTCCTGGCGGATCGGCCTGATGTTCAGCGGGCGGCCCTTGCCCGGTCCTGCCCTGCGGCTGATCACTGCGCTGGCCTGCTGTGCCGGTGTGGTCGCCGAATACGGAACGCTCTTCGGTCGCGAGCCGGGGGTGGCGATGCTTGCGCTGTTCCTCGGACTCAAGCTGATGGAGATGCGCGCGCACCGCGATCTGATGGTGCTGATCAGCCTGTGCTTCTTTTTGCTGCTGACCAGCTTTTTCAGCTCGCAGTCTCCGGTATCAGCCATCCTGGCGCTGATCGCCACAGCCGGACTGGTGCTTGCACTGCTCACCCTGAACTACGGACGCGCAGAAGCGCCCCTTCAAGCACGCCTGCGGCTGGTCAGCCTGATGCTCATGCAGGCCCTGCCCCTTGCCGTGCTGCTGTTCATCCTCTTTCCCCGGCTGTCGGGCCCGCTCTGGGGACTGCCCTCGGATGCCCACACCGGACGGACCGGCATGTCCTCGTCGATGCAACCCGGACAGATTGCAAGTCTGATCCGCAATGAAGAGGTGGCCTTCCGGGTGCAGTTCTTCACCGGAGCCCCGGCCCTGGCGCAGATGTACTGGCGGGGGCCGACCCTGGGTCATTACGACGGAAGAGTCTGGACTGCGGTCCGGCATGACACCGGCCCACCCCCGCGCCCCGAGCTCAGCACATCGCCCGACGGCTCACGCATCCGCTACCAGATGACCCTGGAGCCTCACGGCGATCACTGGCTGCTCGGTCTCGAGCATGTTCTCGCACCGCCCAAGGCTGCCGGTCTGGAGGCACGGATCGACAGCGATCATCAATGGCGATCGGCAAGCGCGCTGACCCAGCGACTTCGATATCAGGCCGTCTCTGATCCGGCGGCGCGCATCGGCCTGAACGAGAACCCACTCAGCCTGCAGGCCTGGCTGCAATTGCCTGCGGGGCATCATCAGCGCACCCTGGAACTCGCCGCCCGCTGGCAGCGTGAAACTCCCGACCCTGCGGTGCTGGTGCAACGGGCACTGGACATGTTTCGTACCGGCGGCTTCCGATACACCCCCGAACCGCCCCGGCTGCCGGATCGCATGGTTGATCGATTCCTGTTCGAAACCCGGGCCGGCTACTGTGAGCACTATGCCAGTGCCTTCGTCGTCCTGATGCGCGCCCTGGACATTCCGGCGCGGGTGGTGACCGGATACCTGGGTGCCGAACAACATCCTTCGGGGGAGTACTGGATCGTGCGACAGGCCGACGCCCATGCCTGGTCGGAGGTCTGGCTTGCCGGTCGCGGCTGGGTGCGGGTCGACCCTACGGCCGCCGTGGCTCCCGAGCGGATCGACCGCGGTGCGCTCTCGGTCCGACAGGCGCTGGGCACCTCCACCTCGCTGTTGCCCGTCCTTGATGACCATCCGGTCTTGCGGCAGTGGCGCCTGTCGATCGATGCCATGACCAACCAGTGGAATCAATGGGTCCTCAACTACGACCGCACACAGCAATCTGCGCTGATCTCGAGGCTCGGCCTGGATGCGACCGATCCCAGGGTCCTTACCACCGCGCTCGCGATCGTGTTGACCCTGGGCATCGGCATCGTGGCCTTGATCACGCTCAGACCCCCCGCGCATCGGGACCCGGTTCGAGGCGCGTGGGAACGGTTCTGTGAAAGACTTGCTGCGGCCGGTCTGCCCCGGCAGACGCAGGAAACACCGTTGCACTATCTGTCCCGGATCTCACCCCGTCTCTCGCCCACCACGCTCACCGCAGCAGAACAGATCGTTCATGACTACTGTCGCCTGCGCTACGATCAGTTCAACCCCAACCCTGAGGAGGTCCGTCGCTTGCGCCGAATGATCGATGCCTTCAAGGTGGCCTGCATCCTCGCCGCAGCGTCGATCATCCCGCTGAGCCTGCCCTCGTCAGCCATGGCACAGACGGTCGCATCCGAACCCGGTCGGGTCTGGCTTCAGCGCGAGGTGGTCCAGAGCTTCATCAACGATCTCACCGCCCGGCATGGCTTCGAGCGTGTAGCCCTCGAGCGCATCATCGCCGCGGCCCAGCCCTCGGCCACGGTACTTCGGCTGGTTGCACCCGCACCTGCCGGATTCAAGCGCTCCTGGACGGTCTATCGCAAGCGCTTCATCGAGCCGATCCGCATCCGCGCAGGACTCCGCTTCTGGAATGAGCATGCCGCCACCCTGGCCAGGGCGGAAGCCCAGTACGGGGTGCCCGCCGCAATCATCGTGTCCATCATCGGCATCGAAACCCTCTACGGCAGCAATATGGGTGACTTCAGAGTCGTCGATGCCCTGGCGACGCTGGGTTTTGAGGACCCGCGCCGGGGGCCCTACTTTCGCGAAGAGCTCGAGCACTTTCTGCTGCTAGCCCGCGATGGCGGATTTGATCCCCTGACCTTGCGAGGCTCTTTCGCCGGCGCAATCGGAATGCCGCAGTTCATGCCGGGCAGCATCCGGCGTCATGCGGTCGACTTCGATGGCGACGGGGCCATTGATCTTCGGGCCAATGCGGCCGATGCCATCGGGAGCGTGGCCCAGTTTCTGCGCAACCATGGCTGGCAACCCGGCGAACCGACCCATCACCCTGTTGAACTTGAGGACGAGGTCATGGCAGCGCCTGCGGTGGCCCTGGGGATCCCGCCACGGCTTCCGGCCAGCGACCTCGCCCAGTACGGCCTGCGCACGCCCGCACGCCTGGCCTCTGACGAAAAACTGATCCTGGTGGACCTGCCCGATGGCGATGCGCCGACACGCTATCTGCTGGGCACCGCCAATTTCAATGCCATCACGAGCTACAACCGCTCCTACTTCTACGCGATGGCGGTCATCGACTTCGCCGAGGTCCTCACCCGGGAGCGCAGTCAGGCCCGCACGGCCGCGCAGGCCCGGCCCAAGCCTCAGCCCGGGAAAAGATCCATCGACAGGTAACGGTCACCCCGGTCGCAGACCACGAAAACGATCGTGGCATTTTCGACCTGTCGCGCGATTCTCAGGGCGATGCAGCAGGCTCCCGCTGCGGACGGGCCGCAGAAAATACCCTCTTGTGCTGCCAGCTGGCGTGCCATCTCTTCAGATTCGGCCTGCGAGATGTACTCGATGCGGTCGACCATGGCGTGCTTGTAGATCGAGGGCAGATAGGCCTCGGGCCACTTGCGGATACCGGGAATGGAGGAGCCCTCATCGGGCTGGGCGCCAACAATCTGGACAGCCGGGTTTTGGGCCTTGAGAAACCGGGACACGCCGGTAATGGTGCCGGTGGTTCCCATGGCCGAGACAAAGTGCGTGACCTCACCCCGGGTGTCTTCCCAGATCTCCGGGCCGGTGGTCTCGAAGTGAGCCGCCCAATTGTCGTCGTTGGAGAACTGATCGAGCACCTTGCCCTCCCCCCTTGCCTGCATGGCATCGGCGAGGTCCCGTGCGTATTCCATACCCTGCTCGCGCGTCACCAGAATCAGTTCGGCGCCAAAAGCCTTCATGGTCTGGCGTCGCTCGATGGACAGGTTGTCGGGCATGATCAACACCATGCGATACCCGCGGATGGCCGCTGCCATGGCCAGTGCGATGCCGGTATTGCCCGATGTCGCCTCGATCAGGGTGTCGCCTGGCCGGATTTCTCCCCGGCTTTCGGCACGGGCGATCATGGAGATGGCTGGACGATCCTTGACCGACCCCGCCGGGTTGTTGCCCTCGAGCTTGCCCAGAATGATGTTGCCGCGGTCATCGATCTCTTTGCCGGGAATGCGTTGCAGCCGGGCCATGGGAGTGCGGCCGATCACCTGTTCGATGGTCGGATAGCGGGACGGATCAGGCCGGGAATTGGGCCGGGAATCGGGCCGGGTGTTGGAGCTCATGATCGCTTGGCTTTGAAAGGGCGGGTCAGGGGGTCACAGGAAAGGGCTCGTGCAGGGGCACCACACCCGGCAGATCGGACGAGAGGATGGCCTCGCGCAGCGCCTGAACTGCGCCCGAGCGGGTAAAGCTGCGCCGCCAGGCGAGTACGACCCGCCTGTAGGGGGGCGGTGGCGCGAATGGAATGTAGGTGAGCAGGCCGTCATCGCGCTTGCGGCCTTCGAGCACGGCGGGCGGCTGGGCCATGGCGGGCAGGACGGTAATGCCGATCCCTGAAGCCACCATATGACGGATGGTCTCGAGCGACGAACCTTCGAAGGTCTTCTGGATGCCTTCGCTCACCTGCGAATACCGGGAGAGCTCGGGGCAGACTTCCAGCACCTGGTCTCGAAAACAGTGGCCTGTGCCCAGCAAGAGCATGGTCTGTTCGCGCAGCTCGGCCGAAGGAATGCTGCGTCGGCGACCCCAGGGATGTTGACGGGGCACTGCCACCACGAAGGGCTCGTCATAGAGCGGCGCGGTGACAAAGCCCTGATCCGGGAAAGGCTCGGCCAGGATGGCCACATCAATGTCGCCCTGGCGCAGCAACTCAAGCAGCCTCACCGTGTAGTTTTCTTCCAGGAGCAGCGGCATCTGCGGCGCCCGTTCGATCACCTGCGGGAGGATGCGGGGCAGCAAATAAGGGCCGATGGTGTAGATGACGCCCAGGCGCAGCGAACCCAGCAGGGGGTCCTTGCCCTGCTTGGCGATCTCCCGGATCGAGGTGGTCTGATCAAGCACCCTCTGCGCCTGATCGACGATCTGGCGTCCGATGGGCGTGATGCTGACCTCCTGCCCGCCGCGCTCGAAGAGCATCACGCCGAGTTCGTCCTCGAGTTTGCGTATCCCCACCGACAGGGTGGGCTGGCTGACATGGCAGGCTTCAGCTGCACGGCCGAAATGGCGCTCGCGTGCAACCGCGACGATGTACTTGAGTTCGGTGAGCGTCATGCGATCGAGTGTAGCAGCGCGGCCATGCGACACTTGTGCAATCGGCCTTGCGCTGCAGCGCCTGACCGGTCCGGTTCAATCCGTCCGCATTCAACTCCAGGAGACTCCGCCATGCCCCGCCTGCCCTATGTTCCCGCCGACCTCGCCGAACCGAAAGATGTGATCGATGCCATTCGCGCTCGAAGGGGCGGGCAACTCGGCGAACTCGACCGCATGCTGCTGCACTGCCCGCCGGTCGCCATGGGCTGGAACACCATGATGGGTTCGGTCCGACGCGACATGACCGTCTCGCCCAAGCTGCGTGAGCTGGCCATGTGCGTGGTGGCCATGCTGAACAAAGCCGAGTACGAGTGGTTTCACCATGCGCCCCTGCTCAAGGAGGCGGGTGCGACCGACGAACAGCTCAAGGCCCTGCGCGAACCGATCGGCGCCCTGACCCGACCCGATCTGTTTGATGCCGCAGAGCGGGCTGCGATCGCGCTGACCATCGAGATGACCCGCAATGTGGAAGTGGCCGACAGCACCTTCGCGGCAGTCAAGGCCAGCCTGCCCAATGATCGTCAGGTCTTCGAGCTGATCATGACGATCGCCGCCTACAACATGGTCTCGCGGATCCTGGTCGCCACCGGCGTACAGCCGGAGTAATCGCAATCGGTTTCAGCGTTCAGCCTGCAGGGTTTGACCTGAAAACCGCAGGCTCAGGCCTTGAGGAACTCCTCGCGCCCGGACATCCAGCGCGCGAGGTGGGTCTCCACCGCCTCGGGCGCATGCGCCAGCATCCAGTCGGCCTCGGCACGCGCGCGATCGAGCAATCCACCGTCGCGCTCGAGATCAGCAAACCTGAGCAGTGCCAGACCTGACTGCCGCGCTCCGAGAAACTCGCCCGGGCCCCGCAGCATCAGGTCCTGGCGGGCGATCTCGAAACCATCGGTGTGCTCGTACATGATGCGCAAACGCTCCCGGCCCTGCGGTGACAAGGGGGAGCGATAGACCAGCACACAGGTGCTGGCGGCAGCCCCTCGTCCCACCCGGCCTCGCAGCTGATGCAGCTGAGCCAGACCGAAGCGCTCGGCATGCTCGATCACCATGAGCGAGGCATTGGGCACATCCACCCCCACCTCGATCACGGTGGTGGCCACCAGCAGGTCCGTGCTTCCTTCAATGAAGGACTGCATGGTCGCTGCCTTCTCCGCTGCGGGCAGGCGGCCATGCACCAGCCCCACAGTGCGATGCGGCAGGGCCTCGGTGAGCCGGGCATGGGTATCAATCGCGGTCTCAAGCTCCAGCGCCTCCGACTCCTCGATCAACGGGCAGACCCAGTAGGCCTGCCGGCCTTCGGCGAGTGCCTGCTCCACAAACGCAATGACCTCGTCACGACGCGATTCCTGAATCAGGCGGGTGCGAATCGGAGTGCGACCGGGCGGCAGCTCATCGATCACCGAGACATCCAGATCGGCGTAGTAACTCATGGCCAGGGTGCGCGGAATGGGGGTGGCACTCATGGTCAGTTGATGCGGCAGCAGGCCCTGCTGCGGACTGCGCAGCGCCAGGCGCTGGGCCACGCCAAAACGGTGCTGTTCATCGACGATCGCCACGCCAAGTGCGGGCAGCCGGGTGCTGTCCTCGATCAGGGCATGCGTGCCCACCAGCAGATCCACCTCCGAGCGCGCCACAGCATCACGCACCCGCTTCTTGGCGGCCGCCGATAGTGATCCGGTGAGCCATGCGATGCGTACACCCAGGGGCTCGAGCCAGTCGCGCAACTTGCGATGGTGCTGTTCGGCCAGAATTTCAGTCGGGGCCATGAAGGCAGCGGGGCGGCCACTACCCACCGATTGCACCGCCGCCAGTGCAGCCACAATGGTCTTGCCACTGCCGACATCCCCTTGCAGCAGACGGTTCATGGGCTCGCTGCGTGTGAGGTCAGCGGCAATTTCGGTCCAGGCCCGTTGCTGCGCACCGGTCAACTGAAAGGGCAGACGCGCCAGCAGCTGCGCTACCAGACGCCCCTCGCGCAACGCTTCAGCCTGCAGACGGGCGCGCGCTTCGCGGGCACGTCGCAAGGACATCTGCTGGGCCAGCAGTTCCTCGAAGGCCAGGCGCAAGCGGGCCGGATGGCTGCCGTCCTCCAGCGCAGCCAGATCCTGCAGGGGATCAGGCTGATGAAGGCAGCGCAGGGCGGGCATCAGGCCGGGCAGCCCCATGGCCTGCACACACTCGGGCCGCAGCGTCTCCGCAAGGCTTGCCTTGGCGAGTGCGGCCAGAATGGCCTTGCGCAACTCGTGCTGGCCGATGCCGGCCACCGTGGGATAGACCGGGGTCAGGACGGGCGGAAGGGCCTGACCGGGTGTCCAGGCCCGGACCCGGGGATGCACCATCTCCAGACCAAAGAGCCCGCCGCGGGCCTCACCCATCGCGCGGATCGTACGACCGACCGCCATCTGCGCCTGTTGGGAGGCATAGAAGTTCAGGAAGCGCAGCCCGATCTGTGCGCCCGAATCGTCCTCCAGATCCACCTGCAGAACCCGCCGGCCGCGCAGGCTGACCTCACTGCGAACGACCCTTCCCGCCACCTGACAGGTCTGGCCCGGGCGCACCTGCGCCACGGGGGTCATGCGTGTCTCGTCTTCGTAGCGCAGCGGCAGGTGCAGCAGCAGATCCGTTTCGGTCCGGATGCCCAGTCGCGCAAAGCGCTCGAGGTCTTTCAACCGAGCACCATCACCGTCAACCCAGCACCAGAACCGCCTCGGCTTCGAAAAGCGCACCGCGCGGCAGGCTGGCCACGCCGACGGTGGAGCGCGCCGGATAGGGGGCACTGAAATGGCGCTGCATGGCCTCATTCACGATGCCGAAGTGGCTGAGGTCAGTCAGAAAAAGCGTGAGCTTGACCGCCTGATCGAGACTGCCGCCCGCAGCCGTGGCCACTGCCTTCAGATTGCGAAAGACCTGTTCGGCCTGGGCCTCGATGCCGCCCTCGACCATCTGCCCCGAGACCGGGTCGAGTGCGATCTGCCCGGAGGTATAGACCGTGGTGCCCGCACGCACTGCCTGGGAATAGGGGCCGATGGCCGCGGGGGCATCCGCGGTGGAAACAATCGTTCGAGACATGGCAATGCTCCGGCGCAATCAGTGAGAACCGCTGAAAACCGCTCAAGACCGTCGAGGTCGGCAAGGGTTGGCAAAAGGAAAGCCTATGGTAGCCGAGGCTCTGGTCGGCATCTTCCGTGGATTCGTCCAGCATCCCTTACCATCGACAGTCCTCCCCGAGTTCCGTCGCCATGCCCGCCCATCCTCCCATCCGCATCCGCGGCGCACGCCAGAACAACCTTCGCAACCTCGACATCGACATCCCCACCGGCGAACTGGTGGTCGTCACCGGGGTGTCAGGCTCGGGCAAGTCCTCGTTGGTCTTCGATACGCTCTACGCGGAGGGGCAGCGTCGCTATGTCGAGACCTTCTCGGCCTATGCACGGCAATTCCTGGACCGCATGGACAAGCCTCAGGTTGATCGCATCGAGGGCGTGCCCCCGGCGATCGCCATCGACCAGACCAATCCGGTCCGTACCTCGCGCTCCACGGTCGGCACCATGACCGAACTCAACGACCATCTCAAGCTGCTCTTCGCTCGGGCTGCTCGCCTGCACTGTCGCTGCTGCGGCAAGCCGGTGCAGCGCGATACGGTGGCCAGCATCCGTGAGGGCTTGCACGCGAAAGCGCAGCAGGCGGGCGATCCACGCCTGGTCATCACCTTTCCGGTCCAGGTGCCTGGCAATTTCTCCGAAGCCGAAATCGAGCAGCATCTTCTTGCCCAGGGCTATACCCGGGTGCATGCGCGCGAGTCATCTGCAGGTGGCGCCGGACTCACCTTGCAGGTGGTGCAGGACCGGTTTCGCCTGGGCACCGTCGATGATGCGCGTCTGGGCGAAGCCCTGGAGGCAGCCCTGCATCGCGGCGCCGGGCGTATGGCCGTGCATGCGCTGGATGACGAGGGCAACACTGCAGAGGTCTGGCGCTTCAGCAGTGCGCTCGCCTGTGCCGATTGCGGCATCGCCTATGCCGATCCGGTGCCCAGCCTGTTCTCCTTCAACTCGCCCATGGGCGCCTGCGAGACCTGCAGGGGCTTTGGCCGGGTGATCGGCATTGATCTCGGGCTGGTGATTCCGGATGAGAGCAAGACCCTGGCTCAGGGTGCGGTCAAGCCCTGGACCACCGAAAGCTTCAAGGAATGCCAGACCGATCTGGCCCGCCATGCCAGGCTGGCCGGCGTGGCCATGGACATTGCCTGGAAGGACCTTCCCGAGGCGCACCGGCAATGGGTGATCGAGGGCGGCACCGACTGGGCAGGCAATTACAACAAGCAGTGGTACGGCATCCGACGCTTCTTCGACTGGCTGGAGAGCAAGGCCTACAAGATGCACATCCGTGTGCTGCTCTCGCGCTATCGGGCCTACACCCCCTGCGGCGTCTGCCATGGGGCTCGCCTCAAACCCGATGCCCTGCTCTGGCGTATCGGTTCGACTGAAGATCCCGCCCAGGGTCGCTACAAGCGCTTCATGCCGCATGGGGTGCAATGGTCCTCGGCGCAACTGGAATCCATGGCCGGGCTGAGCATTCACGATGTCATGCTGCTGCCGCTCGACCGGGTGGCACGCCTGTTCGATGCCATCGCACTGCCCGCGCCGCTCGACGAGGCCACCCAGCTGCTGCTGGCCGAAGTGCGTGCGCGTCTGCGCTACCTGCTCGATGTGGGCCTGGGCTACCTGACCCTGGACCGGCAATCGCGAACCCTGTCGGGCGGAGAGGTCCAACGGATCAATCTGACCACGGCCCTGGGCACCTCCCTGGTCAATACCCTGTTCGTGCTGGATGAGCCGAGCATCGGCCTTCATCCGCGCGACATGGGGCGGGTGATCGGCGTCATGAAACGACTGCGCGATGCCGGCAACTCACTGGTGGTGGTCGAGCATGATCCGCAGGTCATGTTTGCAGCCGACCGCATGCTCGACATCGGGCCAGGCCCGGGCGACCGAGGTGGGCAGATCGTCTACTGGGGAGAGCCATCGGGTCTGCGCAGCGCAGGCACGCTGACTGGCGATTATCTTTCAGGCCGACGCAGCATCGACCTGCAGCCGCCCGCACCTGTCTTGGCCAACACCCCCCGACTGGTGCTCGAAGGAGCGCGGGAACACAACCTCAAGAACATCAATGTCGAGATTCCACTCGGGCGTCTGGTGTGTCTGACCGGGGTGTCTGGCAGCGGCAAATCCACCCTGATGCAGGATGTGCTGCTGCCCGCCCTGCTCAAGGCCAAGGGCAAGCCCAGCGAATCGGCCGGCGACCACGACCGCCTGCTGGGCGAGGACTGGCTTGAAGAGGTGGTCTTTGTTGATCAGTCGCCGATCGGCAAGACCACGCGATCCAATCCGGTGAGCTATGTCGGTGCCTTCGATGCCATCCGCAAGCGCTTTGCAGCGTGCGAGGTCTCGCGCGAGCGGGGCTATACCGCCGGCACCTTCAGCTTCAATTCCGGCGATGGCCGCTGCCCCACCTGCGGTGGCAACGGCTTCGAGCATGTCGAGATGCAGTTCCTCTCGGATGTGTATCTGCGCTGTGCCGATTGCGACGGACGACGCTACCGCAACGAGATTCTCGAGGTGCAGGTGCCGGGACAGGGCGGCACGCGCTCGGTGGCCGAAGTGCTCGAACTCACGGTGCATGAAGCCCTGACCTTCTTCGCTCAGGACCATGACATCCTGACGCGGCTGCGGCCCCTGGCCGATGTGGGCCTGGACTACCTGCGTCTGGGTCAGCCCGTCCCCACGCTCTCAGGCGGTGAAGCCCAGCGCCTCAAGCTCGCCGGCTTTCTGGCCGATGCCGCAAGCCGGGGCCTCGACAAGGCCCGCAGCAAACGGGGCTCGCTCTTCCTGTTTGATGAACCCACCACCGGTCTGCACTTTGATGATGTCGCCCGTCTGTTGCGCGCGCTGCGCAAGCTGCTGGCCGCGGGCCACTCCCTGCTGGTGATCGAGCACAACCTCGATCTGATCCGTGCCGCCGACTGGCTGATCGATCTGGGTCCGGAAGGCGGAGAACTGGGAGGCGAGGTGGTGGCCACCGGCACGCCGCAAGACCTGATGAACAGCCCGCGAAGCATTACTGGTCAGTCTTTGCGTGACTACATGAACGACCTGGCGCGGGCCGCGCGTCCTCATGTCGCCGAGGAGGCCGGTCTGCCCCTGCAGAGCAGCCTGCGCAACCGTGCACGCGAAGCCATCGTGGTGCACAAGGCGCGCGAGCACAATCTGAAGAACATCGATGTCGAGATTCCACGCAACCAGTTCACGGTCATCACCGGAGTCTCTGGCAGCGGCAAATCCACACTGGCCTTTGATGTGGTCTTTGGCGAGGGTCAACGTCGGTATCTCGAATCACTCAATGCCTACGCCAGGCAGTTCGTGCAGCCAGCCTCGCGGCCGGATGTCGATGGCGTGTTCGGCATTCCGCCCACCGTGGCCATCGAGCAGCGCACCAGTCGCGGTGGGCGCAAGAGCACGGTGGCCACCCTCACCGAGATCTATCACTTCCTGCGACTGCTCTACGTCAAGCTCGGCACCCAGCACTGCCCGAGCTGCGACACCCGCATCGAGCCGCAGTCCTTCGATGCCATCGTGGCCCGCATCCTGCGCGAGCATCGCGATCAGCGCATCGGACTGCTCGCGCCGCTGGTGATCGGGCGCAAGGGGGTCTACACCGATCTGGCCAAATGGGCCTCAGGCAAAGGATTCACCCATCTCCGGGTCGATGGCCGATTTCTGCCCACCCAGCCCTGGCCGCGCATCGACAGATATGCAGAGCACCATATCGAGTTGCCGATCGCCGATCTGACGGTCTCGCCCTGGCGAGAGCCCGAGCTGCGCGAAGCTCTGCGTACTGCGCTCGACTATGGCAAGGGCAGCCTCATGCTGGTGACCGGCATGGACGCCTACGCCGACGCCTGGAGGGCTGGCAACCGGACCGGCGATGGGGTGCCGCTGCAGGTGGCCCTGCACTCCACACGTCGCGCCTGCGGCACCTGTGGCACCAGCTTTGCAGAACTCGATCCCAGGCTCTTTTCCTTCAACTCGCGTCATGGCTGGTGCAAGGCCTGCCTGGGAGCGGGTCTCGAAACGATTGGACGCATCCGCGAAGATGAACTCACGCCCGGTCTCGAAGGCGCGACCGACGCGGGGGTGCAGTATGGCGATGCGCCCTGCCCCGCCTGTCACGGGCTTCGGCTGAACCCCACTGCGCTGGCGGTCCGCCTGCGCGAGCAATCCATCGCTGCACTGACCGATCTGCCGGTAGATCAGGCCCGCACCTGGATGGACGGGCTTGAATGGGCGGGCCGTGAGGCCGAGATCGCGCGGGACGTCCTCGCCGAGATCCGCAGTCGGCTGCAGTTTTTGTCCGATGTGGGTCTGGGCTATCTCGCGCTCTCGCGGGCTGCGCCCACTCTGTCAGGTGGCGAAGCACAGCGCATTCGGCTGGCGGCGCAACTGGGTTCCAACCTTCAGGGTGTGTGCTATGTGCTCGATGAACCGACCATCGGTCTGCATCCGCGTGACAACCGTGTCCTGCTCGATACGCTCGATCGGCTGCGCGATCGGGGCAATACCCTGCTGGTGGTCGAGCATGATGAGGACACCATCCGGCGCGCCGATCATGTGATCGACATCGGCCCCGGTGCAGGACGCCTCGGCGGGCGCATCGTGGCCACCGGTCCGCATGCCGAACTGGCCCAGCAACCTGAAAGCCTGACTGGCCGCTTCCTCGCGCATCCCCTGCAACATCCTCTGCAACCCCGACGCGCAGTGATGCAGGCCCATCCCTCGCTGCTGGTGCGGGGCGCCAATCTGCACAACCTGCAGGGCTTTGATGCGCGTATTCCGCTAGGCCGGCTCACGGTGGTCACCGGTGTGTCCGGATCCGGCAAATCCACCTTTGCCCGTGACGTGTTGCTGGCCAATCTTCAAGCGGTTCTGGCCGCTCGGGCCGGCACACGCAACAAGGATGCGGGCAGCAGCGCCCCGCCCGGCCTGGGAGGGCCGATCGGATGCGCCGCCATCGAAGGCATCGAAGCAATCAGCCGCGTACTTGAGGTTGATCAGACGCCCATCGGAAAAACACCGCGCTCCTGTCCGGCCACCTACATCGGCTTCTGGGATGCCATTCGCCGGCTCTTTGCCGAGTCGACCGAAGCGCGGGTGCGAGGCTATGAGGCGTCTCGCTTTTCCTTCAACACCGGCGCGGGCCGCTGTCCGGCCTGCGAAGGTCAGGGCGTGCAGACCATCGAGATGAGTTTTCTGCCCGATGTGAAGGTGCTCTGCGATGCCTGCGGCGGCCAGCGATTCAACCGCGAAACCCTGCAGGTGCTTTTGCGAGGAAAGTCGGTAGGCGAAGTGCTGGCCATGAGCGTCGATGAAGCCCTGGGATTTTTCGAGGCCCATCGCAGCATCGCCCATCCGCTCAAGCTGCTGCAGGATGTGGGCCTGGGGTATCTGACGCTGGGACAGCCCAGCCCCACCCTGTCGGGCGGCGAGGCGCAGCGCATCAAGCTGGTCACCGAACTGGCCAAGGTCAGGGACGGTGACGCAGGGCTGCCCACCCGTGGCATGACGCCGCACACGCTCTATGTACTCGATGAGCCCACGGTCGGTCTGCACATGGCCGACATCGACCGCCTGATCCGCGTGCTGCATCGCCTGGTCGATGCCGGCAATACCCTGGTCGTGATCGAGCATGACATCGATCTGTGGGCCGAGGCCGACTGGATCATCGATCTCGGCCCCGAAGGCGGTGACGGTGGTGGGCGTCTGGTGGCGGCAGCCTCACCGGAAGAACTTGCCGGGCACAGCAGCAGCCATACCGGCCGGATCCTGCGGGAATTCATGGAAGATCGTCGGACGGGGCCTCGAGCCTGAGCAGTGCCGCCTTGCGCTCGATGCCCCCTGCATAGCCCGTGAGCGCACCATCGCGGCCGACCACCCGATGGCAGGGCACAAGGATCGACACCGGATTGCGCCCGATGGCCGCACCCACTGCCCGTACCGCACTCGCGGAGCCTGCAGCGGCCGCGATCTGCGCATAGCTTCGGGTCTGGCCGGACGGAATCTCACGCAGGGCCTGCCAGACTGCACTCTGAAACGGTGTTCCCTGCAGTTTGAGCGTCGGTGCCTGCGGCAGGGGTTTGCCTTCAAAATAGGCCGTCAGCCATCGTGCTGTCATGTCTGCAAGGGCATGATGGTCATCGCGCGGGCAGGAGATCAGATCGGCCGGCTGATGCTTCTGGCCCTCGAAGTAAAGGCCGGTCAAGGCCTCTGGCTCAAAGCGCAGCAGGATGTCGCCCAATGGGCTCCTCAGGCGCGCCATGCGGCTCGAGGTAGAAGCGGGCTTGGAGTTCATGGTTCGCCGCAGAGGATTGAGTTCAGGTGGAGAAGAAGGTCAAATGCGTGATCAAGCCAATGATCAGCCACAGCGCAGGACCAGCGAATGACCAGGATCCTTGCAGACCAAGGGCCACCTTGCCGACATTGTTTTGGCGTAGACCTTACGCCGGCTCCGATCAGCACTTTGGCATCATAGCCACATGAACGATCGTTCCCAGGCGCCGAGTCCTGCATTGTTGCGTCAGCATGCCGAGCGCCTCAGGCTCATTCATCTGCGCACGCTCATTCCTGATGTCGTTCGACACGGGCGACTGCAGTTGCAGGCCGGACCGATTCAGGTCGATCTCTCGCGCCAGAAAATTGACGCCCCTGCTCTGACCGACCTGGTCGCCTGGGCCGAGACCTGCGGCTTCAATGCTGCACGTCAGGGGCTTGCAACAGGCGCCCTGCTGAACTTCACCGAAGGCCGGGCCGCAGTCCATCCTGCACTTCGGGGCCGCTTCGGCCCCCCGGGCGTTCAGGAGAGCGCCCGCTTCGAACGGAACCGCATGGCGACCCTGGTCGAACGCCTGCGCTCCGGTCAGATCCGCGGTTTCGATGGATCGCCTCTGCGGGCTCTGGTCTGCCTGGGCATCGGCGGCTCCGATCTCGGACCCCGGCTGGTGACCGAGGCACTGGCTCCCGATGGCAGCTTCCCGGTTCGATTCGTGGCCAACGTCGACCCGCGGGAACTCGAACGGGCGCTGCATGGTCTTGCTCCGCAATCGACCGCATTTGCCCTCATTTCAAAGTCCTTCACCACACGCGAGACTCTGGCCAATGCGGCAGAAGCGCGTGCATGGCTGCGCGAGGCAGGCTGCCCGCCCGAGGCCTGCGCCGATCATTTCATCGGCATCACCGCCATGCCGGAGGCGGCGCGCGCCTGGGGCATCCGACATGAGCATCTTCTGCAGTTCGATGCTGGCGTGGGCGGTCGGTATTCGGTCTGGTCAACGGTCGGACTGGGCGTTGCAACCGCCTGTGGCATGCCGGTCTTCGGCGAACTGCTTGAGGGTGCTGCGGGCATGGATGCGCATTTTTTCGAGCAGGACACCGAGCACAACCTTCCGGCAATGCTGGGACTGATCTCGGTCTGGAACCGATCCCTGATGGGATATGCGAGTCAGGCCGTGGTGCCCTATGCAGAGCGGCTGGCACTGCTGCCCGCCTGGCTGCAACAGCTCGTCATGGAGAGCAACGGCAAGACCGCCAGAGCAGCCAGCATCACTGCGGACCGGGTCGCTCTGGACACCGCCCCGGTGGTCTGGGGTGCCTGCGGGACCACCGCACAGCACTCGTTCTTTCAGCAGCTGCATCAGGGGCCACAGGCCGTGCCGGTCGAGTTCCTTGTGGTGCGCTCCAATGACGGGCTGACTGCCCATAATGACGAGCGCCAGCGCATTCTGCTGGCCAATGCTCTCGCACAGGCAGCCACACTCGCACTCGGCCAGCCCTCGGCGGATGCCACTGAAACGCATCAGAATATTCCAGGCGACCGGCCCAGCACCCTGATCCAGCTGCCGGACCTGAAGCCCCGCGTCATCGGCGCACTGCTGGCTGCCTATGAACATGCGACCTTCACTGCAGCCACCGTACTCGGCATCAATCCATTCGATCAATACGGCGTGGAACTGGGCAAACAGATGGCGCTGAATATCGAACGCTGTCTTGAGCCCTCCGGGTGGCCGGCCGATGCCGCCCTGGATCTGGCGACCGCGGCCAGCCTCAGGCGACTCGCCTGAGCGGAAGGCTTCGCAACCTCACCCCGGTCGCGGCAAAGACCGCATTGCCGACAGCGGGGGCAATCGGAGGCAACGGAGGCTCTCCCACGCCTTCTGGTGTCGCGTCAGACTTGATCAGCTCGATCGAGACCCTGGGCATCTGTGACATGCGCAACACCGGATAATCGTGGAAATTGGTCTGCCTGACCTGCCCTGCCTCGATTCGAATTTCTCCCATCAGGGCCGCCGAAAGCCCGAATGCGATACCACCCTCGATCTGCTGCTCGACTGCGGAAGGATTGAGCACCCTGCCACAGTCGATTGCGCAGGCCACCTCCTCGACGCGAATCTCGCCGGTGTCCGAGACCGCCACCTGCACCACCTGGGCCACGATGCTGCCGAATGCGTGATGCAGGGCGAGTCCACGCCCACGCCGCACGCCACTGCCTGCCTCGGGCAGGGGCAAGCCCCAGCCGCCCAGTTTGGCCGCTGCTCTCAGGACGGCCCGATGGCGCGGATGATCGGCAAGGAGTGACTCGCGCAGGGCCAGCGGATCCTGGCCCGTGGCATGCGCCACCTCGTCGAGAAAGGACTCCTTGAAGAAGGCCTGATGGGAATGACCGACCGCGCGCCAGAAACCCACCGGGATGGGCAGATCAACCACCGCATGTGCAACGCGGGCTGCGGGGAATTCATAAGGCTGATCGAAAGCGCCTTCGGCGGTGGTCTTGTCCGGACCCGCAAGCTTGAAATCGAGCACCCTGCGTGCATAGCTGGGCACGATGGACTGGCCCGCCGATTCATGGATCCAGGCCTTCAGGCGCCCGGACTCATCCAGGGCAGCCCGCAGTCGCGCCACGGTGGCCGGACGATAGAAATCATGCGTGGTGTCTTCTTCGCGCGACCACAGGGTCTTGACCGGCTTGCCGTCGCCGCCCCGCCAGGCGATCAGGGTGGCCTGTGCCACATGATCCACTTCAAGACGACGACCGAAGGCCCCGCCCAGAAGATGCTGATGCATGCGCACTTCATTCACCGTACTTCGCAGGATGCGCCGGACGGCATCCCGCGCCAGGTCAGGCACCTGCGTGCCCACCCAGACTTCGGCCCGGCCATCGCAAATCTGGACTGTGCAGTTGATCGGCTCAAGTGCGGCGTGGGCGAGGAACGGGGCGCTGTACTCTGCCTCGAGCGTCCGGGCGGCGCCCTTGAAGGCCTCGTCGACCTTGCCCACATTACGAAATTCGCTGGGCTCGCCTTCCTGCAAGGCTTGCCGGAGCTTCGTCGTCATGGCATCACTGTCGGGAATCTCCTTGCTGCCCGCAGCCCAGCTGACTTCGATCAGGTTGACCGCCCGTCTCGCCTCCCACCAGGTCCGCGCCACGACTGCGACGCCTGCGGTGCAGCCATGCGTGGCTTCGATCGGAAAGGCATGGAAAACGCCGGGGGCCTGCCGGGCCCTTGAAAAATCGGCGCGGGCCACCCGCCCTCCCACGATCGGACACATCCGGACCGCTGCAACCCGAAGATCTTCGAGATCGACATCGATGCCATAGCGGGTCTCGCCTTTGACATGTCGTGGGTTGTACACCTGCGCCTGCGGTCTGCCCGTCAGGCGCAGCCCGGTGTCGGGCTTGAGCGGCGCATCATGCGGCACCGGACGACGCACCGCCGCTTCAATGAATTCACCGAAATGTGCGGCATGCCCGGCGGCATGCGACATGCGACCCTGGCTCACAACGATGTCCTTGGCCGGAACCCCCCAGCGCTCGGCAGCCGCCCCCACCAGCATCGCCCGCGCACTCGCGCCCGCCTGCCTGGCCACCGTCCAGAGGTCATGGACCGTGGACGAACCGCCGGTCATCATGAACCCACCCTCGCGCATCAGCTTGTCGACCAGTTGTCTCGCGATGCGGCTCTTGATCGACTGATCATCCGGATGAAAGGGCAGACCGTCGGAGGCCACCGCAAGGTTGTTGTAGATCGGGTCGATCGCAGTGAAGTCGACACGGACCTGATCGAAGTCGGCATCGAGTTCGTCGGCAATCATCAGGGCGATTGCGGTGTGCGAGCCTTGCCCCATCTCGGCCTTGGGCACAAGCACCGTCACGCGACCCTCATGGTCGATTGCCACCCAGCCATGCAGTGCAATCTCCCCCTCGGGGCGCACCGGAGGGTCCTGGGGCACCAGACGCTGACGAACCGGCAGCAGGGCCCAGCCCAGTGCCAGTACGCCGACCGAGGCGACTGCACCCAGCAGAAAGCGGCGACGAGCCCCCACCGTCAGGCCATGACCTCGTAGCCTTCTTCGCGGATCGCCTCGGCAATGCGATCGCGCGGCAAGGACGAGCGCACCTGGACCTCGCCGCGCGCGAGTTCGATGTCGACCTGAGCCTGGGCATCGAGGGTCTGAATCGCCTGGGTCACTGCGCGCACGCAGTGCTGGCAGCTCATGCCCTTGACCTGAAACTGGAGGGGAGCCGGCGTGGTTGAAGTCATGATGGAGAAGTCATGAAAAGGCGTTGAGCGCAAGGTTACACTCGGATCGTGATCCCGAACGACATCCTCACGACCAACGCAGACTTGCCCAGCGTGGCCGGCAGTGACCGGGTCGACCTTCAGATCGAAGGCATGACCTGTGCCTCCTGTGTCGCACGAATCGAACGGGTCCTGAGTCGTGTGCCTGGTGTCACGCAGGCCTCGGTCAATCTTGCCACCGAGCGCGCCAGCATTCTGGGCCATGCGCTCGATCCTCAGGTTCTGAGGCTGGCGATCGAGAAGGCCGGCTACGGCGTCGTCCCATCGCAGGATGAGGCGCTGCCCCAGTCGTCCGATCGGCCTCAGGCGCTTCAGACACCTCAGGCGCCTGAGTCACCTGAGTCACTTCAGACGCCTCAGGCGTCCAGGATGCCGAAGGCGGCGCCCGACTGGAGAACGCCGCTTGCGCTGATCCTGGCGGCTCCGCTGGTCCTGCCCATGCTGCTGATGCCCCTGGGCGTGCACTGGATGCCCGCAGCCTGGGTGCAGTTCGCTCTGGCCACGCCGGTTCAGTTCATCCTTGGCGCACGCTTTTACAGGGCAGGGTGGCATGCGCTGAGGGCAGGCACGGGCAATATGGAGCTTCTCGTCGCGGTGGGCACCTCCGCCGCCTGGGCCCTGTCGATGTGGCTGTGGTGGCGGGCGCATGAGGGCCATGCACCTCACCTTTACTTCGAATCGTCTGCGGTGGTGATCGCCCTGGTGCTTCTGGGCAAGAGCCTGGAAGCACGGGCCAAGCGACAGACCACGGCGGCCATCCGGGCGCTCTCGGCACTGCGTCCCGAGACCGCCCGTCGCAGGGTCGGTGGTCAGGAGGAGGTCGTGGCCCTGACTCAGGTTCAGGTCGGCGATCATCTGGTCGTCCTGGGTGGTGAGCGGATCCCTGCAGACGGGGTACTCAGCGAGGGACAAACCGAGGTCGACGTGTCCATGCTCACCGGCGAGCCGCTGCCCGTTCACAGACAGGAAGGAGATGCCCTGCATGGCGGCGCCATCAACGGCACCGCCCGGATCGTCATGCAGGTCACCGCGGTCGGCACCGAAACCCTGCTGTCCCGCATCGTCCGGCTGGTCGAACAGGCTCAGGGTGCAAAAGCGCCGATTCAGAGCATGGCGGACCGGGTCGCTTCGGTCTTCGTGCCAGCGGTCTTTCTGATCGCTCTGATCACCTTGGTCGCCGGTCTGCTTCTTGGTCGAGAGACCGAGCCGGCGATCATCGCAGCAGTTGCGGTGCTGGTGATCGCCTGTCCCTGCGCGCTGGGTCTGGCGACACCGGCGGCCATCATGGCGGGAACCGGTACGGCCGCGAGGCAGGGCATCCTGATCCGCGATGCCCGGGCCCTTGAGCTTGCCCACCAGGTGCGCGTCGTGGCCTTCGACAAGACCGGCACCCTCACCGTGGGCCAGCCGGTCCTGACGCACCTGGCTGTTGCACCCGGTCAGAGCGAAGCGCAGATGCTGGCCGCGCTGGCCATGGTGCAGGCAGGCAGCACCCATCCGCTGGCCCGGGCCGCCCAGAACGCCTGGGAGGCGCGTGGAAGCCCGGCCTGGCAGGCCCCCGGACGACCGGCGCATGAGGCGGGCACCGCACGAAACATCCAGGCCCTTCCGGGGAGAGGCGTCCTCGCATCCTGGGAGGGCGGTGTCACCTTGAGTGTCGGCAGCGCACGTCTGGCGCAGGAACTCGGTCTGTCGGCGTGCTTCGCACAGGAAGCCCTCGAATGGCAGACCCAGGGACAGACCGTGTCCTGGCTGATTCGCAGCACCGCAGCCGTCGGAACAGAGGGCCCTTCGGGAGAGTCTCGACACGAGGCGCTTGCACTGCTTGCCTTTGGAGATGCCCCCAAGCCTGGCGCCCGTGAAGCGGTGGCGCGACTTCAGGCCATGGGGCTGCGTACGGTCATGCTCACCGGAGACAACGAGGGTGCGGCACGGGTTATGGCGCATCACTTCGGCATCGATGAAGTGATTGCCGGCGTGCTTCCCGCGGACAAGGCCGACTGCATCGCGCGTTTACGCGAGCATGCCCGGACCATCTCGCCTCATGCTGCAGTCGCGATGGTCGGCGACGGCATCAATGATGCCCCTGCCCTGGCCGCTGCCGATGTGGGAATGGCGATGGGTACGGGCACCGATGTGGCCATGCAGACCGCGGACATCACGCTCATGCGAGGCGAGGTTGGACTGGTCGCCGATGCCATCGGCATCTCGCGGCGAACCGTCCGCAAGATCCACCAGAATCTCTTCTGGGCCTTCGGCTACAACGTCGTCGGCATTCCTCTGGCCGCTGCCGGACTGCTCTCACCCATGATCGCCGGTGCAGCCATGGCGATGAGCTCGGTCAGCGTGCTGGTCAATGCCTTGCTGCTCTCACGCTGGCGAGCCGGCCGCTCCTGAACCGCCGGGTGTTCAGCGGTCGGGCGGCGTCAGGTCAGCCCTCAAGCAGGGCGCTCGAGGATGCCGTCGCCAGCAGAACGCCGGATTCATCGAACAGGCTGGCATCCAGAAAAGCCACGCGCCGGCCCATTCGGGTGACGCGACCTTCGGCCAGCACCCGTCCGGGACCGACCCGACGCAAGAAACTCACCTTGATTTCGAGGCTGGCCACACCAACCGGCCGGCCTGCCTTCACAAAGGCGGCCTGGGCCATCGAGAAATCGAGCCAGGCGGTCACGAAACCGCCCTGCACGATGGTGCCGTTGGTATGACAGAAACGCTCCTGCGCATCGAAGTGCGCACGGATCAAGCCCTGCTGTGCATCGACACTCACGAGCTCCACGAAGCCCATGGCATCGAGCAGATCCTGAGAAGGAAGGGACTTGCCCAGTGCGGCCAGCGCGTCCAGCCCCGCGGGCCGGGCCTCAGCCACCCGTCGCATCCTTCTGGCAGCGGGTCACGAAGCTGTTGCGCGCAGCGCCAGCAAGCTTCTTGTCGTCGGCCTGTTTTTCGCAGGCCGCTGCAGCGTTCGAGGCCGGGGTCGCAGCATGATCGCGCTCGCATTTCTGCATGAAGCTGTTGCGCGCAGCACCCGCCAGCTTCTTGTCGTCGGCCTGCTTCTGGCAGACCGCGGCAGCCCCGGCAGCGCTGCCGTGCTCACGTTCGCACTTTTGCAGAAAGCTGGTTCGAGCCGCGCCGGCGAGCTTTTTCTCATCGGCTTGGGCAGTACAGGTGGCCGCTTGCGCATTCAGGGAAAAGGCAAGACCGGTCGTCAGGAGGGTCAGGACGATGCGATGCATGGGGGTCTCCTTGGGCTGGCGGGATACGCCGGGCTGGCGCACTGCGCCGCACGCAGTTTAACTGCTCACAGGCAAGCGCGAACGCGACTGCAGCCCAAGCAGCAGAACCCGGAACGACGCCATCATGACCATCGCGAACCACCCAGCCGACCAGAGTTCGAATGGCAGTCCGAAGACCACGGCCTGCGCCGCATCTGCGCAGGTTGCCCGCACCTCGAATACCGCCGGCCACCAGGCATCCAGACTCAAGGTCATCAGTGTGCGATCGGCCCATGTGAACGCACAGCTCAACTGTTTTGCGGCAACCGTATGCTGATGCCAGGCTGCCCACAGCCCCCCGGCCGAGAGCGCCATCAGCATCAGCCCCGACAGGGCTGGCGCAGCCCTGGGCAGCACGCGTGCCAGAGTCGCGCCCGACAGACTCACCAGCAGCAGCATGAGAACGTCGATGCGCTGCACGATGCACCAGGCACAGGGCTGCATCCCCATCAGATGCTGTGCGACCAGGGCAAGCACCAGCACGCTCAGATTGCCCGCAGCAATCAGCGTGAGCATTTGAGGCGCAGATGACAGTGCGTGCCCCAGCGACGAGTTTTGAAGCCTTGAGAACTGCATGGGGCGCGATCATAGTCCCCCTTCGGCGTGGTCGTTCGCGCCCGCGGCACAGGCGGATCAATCGATCAGAGCGGGCCGATGAACGGGGCAAAGGCCGACCCTTCTGACCATGATCAACCCGGCGCATGACTCTTTTCGGCGCTCGCCTCAGGCCCCGGCATCATCCGCGGGGTGAGTTCTCTTTCGATCAGCCAGAGCCTGGCCCTCGAGCGGCATGGACAACCCGGTGAAGATCAGCCGGAGCAGATTCTGGCTCGCGTTGCCAGCGCGCTCGCACAAGATGCTGATCAGGTTCGGGAGTTCGAACGCGCCATGCAGGAGGGTCTCTTGCCAGGCGGGCGCATCCTGGCCAATGCAGGCGCACGGGGTCCGAACCCACCGACCCTTGCCAACTGCTTTGTCCATCCTCTTGCCGCAGGGGCTCTGGGGCTGAAGCAGACCTTGCAGGAAGTGGGCCGCACCCTGCGTCAGGGTGGCGGGGTCGGCCTGAGTCTGAATGCATGCCAGGGAAGGGCCACTGGCCACGAGACCGGACTGCCCCTGAGCGAGGTGCTTCTGGCCTTTGAAGCACTGGCCCATGACATCGAGTCTGCCGGCGGCAGACCGGCCGCCCTGATGGGGACACTGTCGGTCGATCATCCGGGAGCGCTCGAGTTGATCGAGGTCAAGCGCATCCACCCGATGCCTCATTTCAACCTCAGCCTGGCCCTCACCGATGCGTTCATGCGCTGCCTTCGCCATTCGTCCGCTGCGCTCTCGCTCTGGATGACCCTGAGCCGCAGCACCCTTGAACAGGGGGATCCAGGGGTTCTTTTCATCGATACGATCCGGCGCAACGACAACCTCGGAGACCACGAAACCCTGGAAGCCTGCAACCCATGCGGCGAGCAGCCTCTGCCCGAGTGGGGGGCCTGTGTGCTGGCCTCCATCGATCTCACACGTCTGGTTCAGTCCCCCTTCAGCCCGGCAGCCCGAATCGATCTGGATCGACTCCGGGGCCTGAGCCGCACCGGCGTTGCCCTGCTCGATCAGGCCATCGATCGGGGCGCCTTTCCTTGGCCACAGCAAACGAGACTTGCGCAAAGCCAGCGTCGGATCGGTCTGGGCCTGCTTGGGCTCGGCGATGCGCTGATCATGCTTGGATTGCGCTACGACAGCAGCGCTGGCCGTGCTCTGGCCGCCGAGCTGATGCGCGAGATTCAGTGCGCTGCATGGGAAACCTCCATCATGCGTGCCCGTCGCTTCGGTCCCAATGGAGCCTGCCCAGGTGCCCATCTGCTGCAGCCCGGACACAGCGCCTCCAGGCTTCCTGTCGAGCTGCAGGCTGATTTGCGTCGTCATGGCGCCCGAAATACACATCTCACCAGCATCGCCCCCACCGGCACGCTGGCCCTGGCCTGGGCCGACAATGCCTCGCCGGGCGTTGAGCCTGTCTTCACCCATGACGGTGACCGCAATCGCCGGGATGCGCACGGCGTCCTGCGCAGCATGGGGGTCAGCAGCCCTGCATTGCGACTCTGGCGCGCAAAGGCTGCCTGGCACGCTGATGTCCTGCGATCCGGCGACACCCGATCCGATCGCACCCGATCCGACCCCTACCCCGTTGCCTGGCAGACCATCGAGACCCTATCCCCGACGGCCCAGATCGCGATGGTGGCAGCCCTTCAGCCCTGGGTTGACGGAGGGATCTCCAAGACTCTGGCCATGGGGCCGAACGCAAGCCCCGGCGAGGTGGCAAACGCGCTTCGACTTGCCTGGCGCTGCGGACTCAAGGGCCTTGCGGTCTATAAGATGCCCACCCGGGCCTGCGGTTAGACTCGGCCCATGCATCTTCAAACCAGCGTTCTGGCCAATGGGCTCATGGTGGCTGCGATCAGGCTCCCGGGATTTCGCAGCCTGACCCTGGGGGCCTTCATCGGAGCGGGGTCGCGCGACGAACCCGCCGAGCTCAACGGCATCTCCCACTTTCTCGAGCACATGGCCTTCAAGGGCACGGCCCATCGCAGCGCGAAGGCGCTCGCTCTGGACATCGAGCGGGTGGGCGCCTCCATGAATGCCTACACGGCGAGAGATCACACGGCCTTTCACACCCTGATGCTGGCGGATCATCTGCCGGTTGCCATGGAGGTCATGGCCGATGTCATCCTGCACTCGACCTTCCCTCCAGAGGAAATCGAACGGGAGCGGCGCGTGATCCTGCAGGAAATCGGCGAAGCAGCCGATGATCCCGATGCCATGCTGCAGGACGCCTTTGATCTGCGGGCCTGGCCCCAACAGTCGTTTGGACGGCCCATTCTGGGCAGCACGCGCTTCGTGCGATCGGTGACCCGGGATGACTTCCTTCGCCATCGCGAAGCCCACTATGGCGCAAGCCGCATGGCCCTGGTGGCGGTAGGTGACATCGATCTGGGCATCTTGCTCGATCACGCCGAACGGCATTTTGGAGACATGCCCCGCGGACTGCCCGCGGTGCGTGAGCCCGTCCGCTATGGCGGAGGATTTCGGCACCTGGAAGAAGACTTCGAGCAGACGTCGATTGCCCTGGGGTTTCCGGTTCCGGGGCGACTGTCGGCGGACTTCCTTGCCTACGAACTGCTCGGCGAACTGCTGGGCGGGGGTACCTCATCGCCACTTTTTCAGTCGGTGCGGGAGACCCGGGGGCTGGCCTATCAGGTCGACGCATGGACCGAAGGACATCCCGATTGCGGCATGCTGCAGCTGAGCGCGGGGGTTGCCCCAAGACATGTCCGCGAGTTCCTGACCGTGGCCTGTGACGAGCTCGCTGCGCTTGCTCAGCGGATCCCGGAAGATGATCTCGAGAGAACCCGGAATCAGCAGCTGACCTATCTGTCACGACTGCAGGAACGTCCGCTCGAACTGGCCGAAAGTATCGGCCGGGATCTGCTCATGCGAGGCCAGGCCGTGCTGCCGCAGGAACAGATCCTGGCCACTCGTGCGGTTCAAGCCGAGCAACTGAAACACGCTGCTCAGACACTGATCTCCCAGGATCCGACCCTGGCGCTGGTGGGTCCGGCTGCGCGAGGCGACCTGCTGGGTCTTGTGCGACGCCGCCTGGCATGAGCCGGCGGCTCCGAAGCCAGCCGGCGGCTCTGTCGCCGGGATGCAGGTCGACGAGTGCTCAGATCTGCGTGACGGCCGAATACACCTTCTGAACGATCTGCCAGCGGCCCTGCGTACGCAGCAGGCTGAGGTAGTCAGTGAAATACAGCGGCGGGATCTGGCATTTGACCTTGACCAGCGCCGTGTCCAGACCTGCATGATCCAGCATGAGGATGCCGTCGTCGCGGGCCAGTCCTCTCGAGATCGGCGATTGGCGCCCCCTCACGACATCCAGCCAGGCATCGCGTGTGAGTGTCCTGACCTCTCCTTCGTGAACCCAGGTGAGGCTGCTCGTGGCCGCAAACACGGAGGCGAGCTTGTCGGCATCCCCCTCATACAGGCCATCGAAGTAGGTCTGAATCAGCTTCTCGACGCCGGCTCGGTCGAAATGAGGATGGGTCTTCTGGCTCATGGTGGGTGACCTTCTCTGGGTTCGTGGATCGCCCGGGCTCGGGGCTTTAGACTGGCGCTTTGACGAGGAGACTACCGCATGACCGATCGCCCTGGCGCCGTGCTGCGCGAATCGCGATCCCGCCTTCCCTCTGTGGACCGCCTTGCACGCCATGCCCACCTGCAGGAGACCATCGAGCGCTACGGCCGTGATCTGGTCATCGAAAGTATCCGCGCGGTGCTCGAGACCCTGCGCAAGACGCCGCCTGCGGAGCCCCTGTCCGACGACATGCTCGCGAAGAAGGCGGCTGCCCATGCGACCGAGTGGATGCAACCGTCGCTGCGCCCGGTCCTGAACCTCACCGGAACGGTGCTGCATACCAATCTGGGCCGAGCGCCACTGCCCCCGGAAGCGCTTGAAGCCATCGCTGCCGTGGCGCGTGGCAACTGCAACCTGGAATTCGATCTGGACCGGGGCGCGCGAGGCGAGCGGGATGACCATGTCAGTGAATGGCTGCGACGTCTGACGGGCGCGCCCGCAGCCGTCGTGATCAACAACAATGCCGCAGCGGTCATCCTCATGCTCCGAGCCCTGGCCTCGCGTCGCGAGGTGCTGGTCTCGCGCGGAGAGCTCATCGAGCTTGGTGGTTCTTTCCGGCTCCCCGACATCATGCGCGAGGCGGGCTGCGTGCTACGCGAAGTGGGCACCACCAACCGGACCCATCTACGCGATTTTGCGGAGGCGATCGGACCACGCACCGCCATGATCATGCAGGTGCACACCAGCAACTACCGCATCGAAGGATTTACCAGCGCGGTCGATGCGCGTGAACTGGCCGCGCTGGCGCGCGAGCATGGCCTGCCGTTTGCGGTGGATCTGGGCAGCGGCACCCTGACCGATCTGGCAGCGCTGGGGCTGCCTGCTGAACCCACCCCTGCGCAGGCGATGGCACAAGGGGCCGATCTGGTGAGCTTCAGCGCCGACAAATTGCTGGGAGGCCCGCAGGCAGGCATGGTGGTGGGTCGGGCCGACCTGATCGCCAGGCTCAGCAGGCATCCCCTGAAGCGCGCCCTGCGCTGCGACAAGATGACGCTCGCCGCCCTGGAAGCCGTGCTGCGGCTGTATGCCGACCCGGCCCGACTGGCCACACGCATCCCTGCGCTACGATGGCTGACTCGCCCCGCGTCGGACATCGAAGCGCAGGCACAGGCGCTGGTCCCGGCCCTGCAGGCCTGGGTGAATGCCGATGCGGGCCGACTGCTTTGGCAGGTGGACGTCGCGCCTACCCGCAGCCAGATCGGCAGCGGCGCCCTGCCGGTTTCAGTGTTGCCCAGTGCTGCGCTGCGCATCAGCGCAGCAGGCAAGACGCGTGGCAAGGGCCTGGAGTCGCTGGCCCGACGGTTGCGTCAGCTCCCCGTTCCGGTCATCGGCCGCATCGCCCAGGATGCGCTCTGGCTCGATCTGCGCTGCCTTGATGACACGGATCAACTGCTCCGACAGTGGCAGACAGCGGACTCAGGGCAAGAGGCGACTGCTGTGCAGCCGGGCACTTCATCCCGGTCCCGAGTGCATCCGTGATCATCGCGACCGCGGGCCATGTGGACCATGGCAAGACCCATCTTGTGCGCGCCCTCACCGGGGTGGATACCGATCGCCTTGAAGAGGAAAAGCGGCGGGGCATGACGATCGACCTCGGCTTTGCCTATGTCGATCTGGGCGGTGCCCGTCCTGCAGGCTTCATCGATGTGCCGGGCCATGAGCGCTTTGTTCGTACCATGGCCGCCGGCGTGCATCACCTCGACCTCGCGCTGCTCGTGGTCGCGGCAGCTGACGGTCCCATGCCTCAACCCCTGGAACACCTGAGTCTGCTCAAGGGCCTGGGATTGGCGCGGCTGGCGGTGGTCATCACCAAGATCGACCGGGCTGATGCGGCTCGGTGTCTGCAGGTACGCAACGAGGTTCTGAGCCTGCTCGAAGGCACCGCCCTGGCGCAGGCGCCCTGTTTCGAGGTCGACAATCTGGGCGGCCAGGGCATCGATGCACTGCGCCAGTACCTGTGTGAGCAGCAGCGGGCCAGTGAGCTAAGGGCATTGCAAGGTCGAGGGTATGCCCGACTTGCCATCGATCGCGCATTCAGTCTTCCTGGCGCAGGTCTGATTGTCACCGGACTGCTGCTCGATGGCAGACTTTCCCTGGGCGACATCCTTCGGCTCAGCCCGCAAGGGCAAGAGCTTCGAGTCCGTAGCCTGAGGGTGCATGACCGCCCCGCCGAGCAGGCTGAAGCCGGGCAACGTTGCGCGGTCAATCTCGCGGGCGCCCCGCTCGGCGCATCCGACATCTCACGAGGCGACTGGCTGGTCAGTCCCGAGCTGGGACAGGCCAGCGATCGCCTTGATGTCTGGTTCAACGCCGACTCGGGGATGACCAAAGCCCTCGGCACGAGGCAACAGCTGCACCTGCATCTGGGCGCAAGCTGCCTGGGCGTTCGTGTGGCACCCCTCGCCTTGCGCGCCATCGCGCCCGGCGAATCCGGACTGCTTCAGCTGATCCTGGATCGGCCGGTCATCGCTCTTCATGCCGACCGATTCGTGCTCCGGGATCCTGCCGCACAGAGCGTGCTGGGTCATGGACGCATCCTGGATCCGTTCGGTGCAGCGCGAGGTCGCAGCCGCCCTGATCGCCTGCAATGGCTGGAGACACTGTCGGGTCCCGAGCGCCAGGGCATCGACGCCAGAGAAGCCTTCAGGCAAGCCCTGCAGCGAGAGGTCTGCGGTGTCGATCTGGCTGTCTTTGCGCGATGCTTCAACCGACCCGAAGAAGACTGGCCGGCCTTGCTTGAAGGCGCGGCGGCGCTTCGCATCGGGCGCCGGATTCTGGCCGACGAGCGTGCCGTCCAGTGGCAGGAAACGATGGTTTCGCATGTGCGCGCCGTCCACGCACAGCACCCTTCAAGAGTCGGCCCCACCGAAGGACTGCTGCTGCGAGAGACGGTGCGCGCCTGCGCGCCCTCCGAGACGCCGGTTCTGGCGCTGAGTGTGGCCCGCTGGGCTCTTCAGGCGTTGCTGCAAAGCGATCGGCTGCGACGTGAAGGCCATGGCATCCGATGTGTCGATCATGTCCCCGTTCTGCCAGCTGCGCAGCAGGCACGCCTGGAGTCGGTTCGCACGGTGCTGCAGCAAAGCGGATTACGCCCGCCGATTGCCGGCGACCTGGCAGCGACCCTGAACACCACGCGTGAAGACATGCTCGCTTTTCTGAGGGAGATGGGCGAACTGGGCCATCTGGTGCCGGTCGCCCCGAATCGCTATTTCCTGCAGGCTGAGGTCGACCGGCTGGCCGAGATCGCACGCGAGTTGGCCGCACGATCCCCCCAGGGGCAGTTCGACGCTGCCGCTTACCGTGATGCGTCGGGGATCGGTCGCAATCTGACGATCGAGGTCCTGGAGTTCCTCGATCGGCAGGGCGTCACGCGCCGTCTTGGCCAGAAGCGGGTCCTGCGCGAGACAGGCTGAACCGGCTGCCACTGAAGCCTTGTCTGCAATCTGGGATGCGCCCTGCGGGCGCGATCCCGACCTTCCTCAATCTCAGGTCGATGACGACCTCAGATGGTTTTCATGCCGATGGCTTCGAAGTTCTTCTTCTCGTCAACCCAGAGGCGCTCGGCAAGCTTGCGGTAGTCCTCGCCGCTCATGTAGGCGTCTTCAAGATCATGCATGGCAAGCAGCCTGCGGTAGTCGGGATCGGCCAGGGCGGCCTTCACGGCATCGTGCCAGGCCTTGACCGCCCTCGCGTCCATGTTGCGAGGCCCGACCAGCCCGATCGGGCTGCGCGACACGATGTCGAACCCAGCCTCCCGCGCGGTCGGAATATCGGGCAGACGACCAATGCGCTTCTCGCCGAAGGTCACCAGCACCCGGCCGCCACCCGCCTTTTCAATTTGCGCCCAGCCGCCGTCAATCACGGCATTGATGTGGCCGCCCTTGAAGGCCGCCAGCACCTCGGCGCCGCCCTTGAACGGCACAAAGGTGATTTCGGCGCCAATCGCCTTGGCCAGGGTGAAGGTGGCGATATGGCCGGTACTGCCCGAACCACTCGCTCCCACCATGACCTTGCCCGGATTGGCTTTGGCAAAGGTCACGAATTCGGCAAAGGTCTTGTAGGGCGAGTCGGGCGTCACCACCAGCGAGAAGGTGTAGCCCGAGAAGTTCATGATGAAGGTGACGTCCTTCATCGGGTCGTAGGGCACTTTCTGCAGGTGAGGAACCCTGAAAATCGTGGCGGGTGCGATGGCTGCGACATGACCGTCAGTGGCCGTGGACTGAGCCACCGCCTGCGTCGTCAGCGTGCCCGAGGCACCCGCTCGGTTCTCCACAATCACCTGTTGCCCGAGTTGCTTGGCCAGCGGAATCGCCAGAGCCCGCGCGATGGCATCGGTGGCTGCTCCAGGAGGGAAAGGCACCATGAGCGTGACCGGACGCGAAGGAAAGCCAGCGCCCTGGGCCCGCGCAGCGGGCGTGGCTGAGAGCGCTGCAGCAGCGCCTGCGGCCACCAGCATCTGACGGCGTTTCGAGGATGATCCAACGCCCGCGAGGGCTGAGGGGGAGGCCGGGATCCGGTGCTCTGACTTGCGATTCATTGAGGTCTCCTGCATGGTATGAGTCAACGGCAGTCCGCACTGTAACCAATCCAGCGAGGCTGCAAGGAGACACCATGTCCGAAGTGTGCTTTCGCCGGTTGGGCCAGACTTTCTTTGCCGAGGCAGACCCCATCGACCTGCGAACGGTCCGTGACGCAGCCACGCTCACCCGCATTCGCGAAGCCATGGACGCCCACGCCGTCCTGCTCTTTCGCAACCAGCCCTTCACCGATGAAGAGCAGCTCGCCTTCGCGCAGCGCCTGGACGGCCAGCTTCATGCCCGCACCTCGTCAGCGGCGATTGCGCCCAACCGCTTCGGCAACGAAGCCCTGACCGATATCTCGAACGTGAACGCGGCAGGCGAGATCGTGGCCGCTGACGATCGCAAACGCATGGGCGGTCTGGCGAACCGGCTCTGGCATACCGACGCCTCATTTGAAGATCCTGCGGGTCGGTACTCGATGCTCTCTGCGAGAGTGGTGCCCCCCGTGCGGGCAGACACCGAGTTTGCCGATATGCGGGCGGCTTGGGATGCCCTGGAACCCGCAGAGCAGGCCCGCCTCGACGGACTTCGGGTGCGGCACAGCATTGTTCATTCCCGTCAGACCCTGGGTTTCGACTTCAGCGAAGCCGAAAAGGCACGCCTGCAGGGTGCGGAGCATCCGCTGGTTCTCACCAACGCGCGGACCGGCAGGCGGTCCCTCTATCTGGCTTCGCATGCCGAGCGAATCGTGGGCTGGCCCGTCCCCGAGGGCCGCCTGCTGCTGCAGGATCTCACCGAGCATGCCACCCAGCCCGCCTTTCGCTGGCGTCATGTCTGGCAGCTGCACGACTTCGTGATCTGGGACAACAGAAGCACCCTGCACCGTGCACGTCCCTTTGATGACCGCACCCACCGGCGCGAGATGAGACGCACCACCACCCTGGACCTTCCTTTCACCATTACTGGAGCCTGAACCCATGAGCCTCGCGACTGCTGCTGCAATCCCCATCGAAACCGGCACCGACCAACTGCTGTGCGAGATCCGGGACCGCGTGGCCATCATCACGCTCAACCGTCCGGATGCCCGCAACGCGCTTTCCGATCAACTCACCCCGGCGCTGCGGACCATGGTCCGCG
>JBMSOD010000006.1:0-35455 GCA_049422085.1 Burkholderiaceae bacterium | reverse complement strand
CGGATCGGCAACCTGAAGGTGCTCGATCATCGCGACGCGCTGCATCCTGCATCGGGCGAACTGACTGCCCCGGCCCGGCCGATCGAACCCTGGGATCCGCAGTCCATCATCTACACCTCGGGCACCACCGGCCCCTCCAAGGGGGTGTTGTCGTCCTACCTGCACATCTACACCATGGCCGGTCCCGAGACCTGGCCCTTCGTGACTGCGGATGACCGGTTCATGGTGAACATGCCGCTCTTTCATGTGGGCGGCATGGGCGTGCTCTACACCATGTTCGTGCGCGGCGGCTCGGTGAGTTTCATCGAGCGCTTTGATACCGCGAGCTTTTTGCAGACGGTGCGGCAGACGGGCACGACGGCTGTCTTCCTGCTGGGCGTGATGGCAGGATTTCTCGAGAAACTTCCGCCCAGGCCCGACGATGCCGATTCGCCGCTGCGGCTGGCCTTCATGGTGCCGCTGGCGGGCGACATCGCTGCCTTCTCGCAACGCTTCGGCTGCACGATCTACACCATCTTCAACATGACCGAGGTGTCCACGCCCATCATCTCCGGCCCTAATCCGCTGGTGCGCGGCACCTGCGGCCAGATGCGCGAAGGCGTCGAGGTCAGGCTGGTCGACGAACATGACTGCGAGGTGCCGCTCGGGACGGTCGGCGAGATGATCATCCGAACCGATCGGCCCTGGGCCATGAACAGTGGTTACTTTCGTAACCCCGAAGCCACCGCACGGGCCTGGCGCAACGGCTGGTTTCATACCGGAGATGCCTTTCGCAAGGATGAGGCCGGTTTTTATTTCTTTGTTGATCGCATGAAGGATGCGATCCGTCGTCGGGGCGAGAACATTTCCTCCTTCGAGGTCGAGGCCGAAGTGATGGCGCATCCGGCCGTGCGTGAGGCTGCGGCCATCGGCGTGCCCAACGAGGTCAGCGAGGAAGATGTGCTGGTGGTGATTGCGCCGGTCGATGGCGAGGCAGTCGATCCGGCCGAACTGCTTGAGTTTTTGCGGCCGCGCATGGCGCACTTCATGCTTCCACGCTATGTGAGGCTGTTGCCTGAGCTGCCCAAGACTCCGACCAGCAAGGTGCTCAAGCACGAGCTTCGCCAGCAGGGCATCACTGCCGATACCTGGGATCGCGAACGCGCCGGCGTGAAGGTCAAGGCTGACCGATTCAGTCCCTCCTGAAGTTTTCTTAGAGACGAGACAACTGATGACCAATATCCAACGCGAGACCGCACTGCAGCAGGCCTCGGTGCCCACCCTGCTGATGTGTCTTGCCCAGATCACCCGTGATCCCAAGTGGCTGCAGGAGCCCTTTCTGCCCAAGCGCGACATCTCCATCTTTGCCGAGCCCTCGGGCGGACTGTCGCCGCAGGTGCAGCAGCAGGTGAGGGATAGCCTGAGCGCGGTGCTCGATGAGCTCGAGGCAGGCCGGCGCAGTCTGCCGCCCCTGCCCACCGAGGCCGAGATGGTCGAGATGATGAGCGTGTGTCTGGGCGAGCGTGTGCCGCCTGAATACGCGCCCATGGCCATGGAAGAAATGGGCTATCGCGACCGACGTCTCGAGTGGCGTGCGCCGCCGCCCCGCGAGCGGCTGCAGGCTTTTCGCGTGCTGGTGATCGGTGCGGGCTTCACGGGCCTGTGTGCAGCGTATCGCCTGCGCGAAATGGGCTTTGCCTTCGATGTGGTCGACAAGAATGCCGAGCTGGGCGGCACCTGGTGGGAGAACACCTATCCCGAGGCGGGGGTCGACACGCCCAACCATTTCTACTCCTATTCCTTTGCACCCAACACAGGCTGGAGCAGCAACTACTCCAAGCGTGACGAGATGCTGGCCTACCAGCAAAGGGTCGCCAATGACCTGTCGCTGCGGCCTTTCATTGAGCTGGGTACCGAAGTGATTGCCATGCACTGGCAGGAGGCTCAGGCCTGCTGGCGGGTGGAACTGCGCAAGGCCGATGGTCAGGTGCAGGTTCGCGAGTACGGCGCAGTCATCACCTGCATGGGCTTTCTGAACAAGCCCAAGCTCAGTTCGATTCCGGGCATGGGCCAGTTTGCGGGGCCGCATTGGCACTCCGCCCGCTGGCAACACGATGTCTCGCTCGAGGGCAAGCGGGTGGGTGTCATCGGCACCGGTGCGAGCGCCATGCAGTTCCTGCGCACCGTGGCCGCGCAGGCCGCTCATGTCACGATCTTCCAGCGCTCGCCGCAGTGGGCACGGCCCCCCCAGGACTATCACGGCACGGTGAGCCCCGAGTCCAAATGGCTGCTCGAGCATATTCCCTACTACTACGCCTGGTATCGCTTTGGCCTGATGTGGCGCTTTGGCGATGGCCTGCTGCCCACAGTGCGCCGCGATCCTGCCTGGCCGACGCCCGAGCGGTCGATGAACTATCGCAACGACCGTCAGCGTCAGCAGCTCACCGACTACCTGCTGAAGGAACTCGAAGGCAGGCCCGATCTGGTCGCCAAGTGTCTGCCGGACTACCCGCCCTACGGCAAGCGCATCCTGATCGACAACGGCTGGTATCAGGCCTTGCGACGTGACAATGTGTCCCTGATCACCGAGGCAGTGGACCATGTCACCCCCGACGCCATCATTGATGCGAGCGGTGCGCGCCATGAGGTGGATGTCATTCTCGAGGCCACCGGCTTCGAGCCTGGCCGGCTGCTTGCACCGATTGAGGTGCGCGGCCGCAATGGCCTGCTGCTCTCGGAGCTGATGGGTGACGATGATCCGCGCGCGCATCTGGGCATCACGATCCCTGGCTATCCGAATCTTTTCATCACCACCGGGCCCAATACCGGCCTGGCGCATGGCGGCAGCGCCATCTTCGTGTCCGAGGTGCAGGTGCGCTATGTCACGGCCATGCTGCGCGACATGATGGAGCAGGGGCTGCAGGCGGTGGAGGTGAAGGCGCCGGTGTATGAGGACTACAACCATCGCGTGGACGCCGAGCATGCCGAGCTGGTCTGGGCGCACACCGGCATGCGCAACTGGTACCGCAATGCACGCGGCCGGGTTTTTGCGGTCATGCCGTGGCGACTGGTCGACTACTGGCAGATGACGCGCGAGCCCCGGCTTGAAGACTTCGAGACCCGGCCGGCTCGGGCCGCCTGACCAGTGACGAGATCCACTGAGGCGAGGTGAGGCAGGCAAGGGCGCTCCCTGCTCGGGGCGCCCTTGATGAGGCCGTCAGCGCCCCTGGGTTTCGACCAGCACGCCCTCTTCGCGCAGGGCCTGCACCTCGGTCTCGCTCAGTCCGAGCGCAGTCAGCGCTGCGCCGCCCTGCTCCCCGATGCCCGCAAAGCGTGCGCGCGGATCGCCCGCCTCGGGCAGGGCAACACCAGGAATCCGAGGCCAAAGGAAGTCGCCCACGCCAGGCAGGCTTACCCGCGGTGCGGCCTGAACCGCCTGCACATGCGGGTCGGATGACCACTGCTCGAGGGAGTTCACGGGGTTGGCCAAGGCACCGGCAGCGCTGATGCGCTGAACCCAGTCCGCAGTGGCGCGCTTGAGCAGGCAGGCCGCCACCTCGGCCTGCAGGACGGCCTGATGATCCGCCCGGGTCTCAAAGCTGGCATAGCGCGGATCGGCCCGCAGGTCGGGGCGCTCGAGCGCATTGCACACGGCGGTGAAGTGATCCTCGTTGCTCAACGCGATCGCGACCCAGCCATCGCGACTTCGGTAGATGCCCGCCGGTGCGTTGATGGCCTTGACCGGCCCGGTGGCAAGCGAGGCCTCGATCAGTTTCTGGCCCAGAAAAGCTGCAGCCGACTGCATCAGCGAAATATCCAGACGCTGGCCCGGACCGCCCGAAAGGCGTGCATACAGCGCCGCCGAAACCGCCTGGAAGGCATGCAGGCCGGTCAGTGTGTCCACCACCAGAAAGCCGATCCGGTTGGGCTGACCCTGCGCGTCGGGATTGAGCGACATCATCCCGGAGAAGGCCTGGATCACGGTATCCGTACCAGGATCTTCGCTGCGTGGGCCGCTCTGGCCGTAGCCGCTCACCGAGGCATAGATGAGCCCGGGGCGTACCGAGGACAGCGCCTCATACCCCAGGCCGATGCGCGCAGCGACCCCAGGTCGAAAGCTCTCGAGCACCACATCGCAATGACGTGCGATGCGCTGCAGTGCAGCCGGCGCGGTGGGTCGGCGCAGATCGAGCACCACGCTCTGCTTGCCACGATTGCAGGCCAGCGACAGGCCGGTGTGCTCGCCATATCGCTTGCCGATGCCGCGGCTCCAGTCGCCCTGGGCCGGCTCCACCTTGACCACGGTGGCGCCGTGCTGAGCCAGCAGCATCGCGCAGTACGGGCCGGCCAGCCCCTGGCTGGCATCGAGCACGCGCAGGCCTTTGAAGGCAAGAACGGGTTGCTCAGGACTGGAATGTGAACTCATGAAGGGCCTCCGTGCTGTGTGAGAATGAATTGAATCCGGGGTTCTGGATCAGGCCACTGGCCAGCGAGGGTCGACCCCGAATCCCTGCCTCTGAACCTGTCGTGCATCGAAGGAATCGCCCGCATGAACGCGCGTCCCGCCCCGACCACCGCCATCTGTACCGCTGACGAAACCAGCATCACCATCCGAGGCAAGAGTCTGGTCCATGACCTGATGGGCGAGCTCAGTTTCACCGAGATGATGCTCTTTCAGCTGACCGGCCAGAAGCCAACCCGCAGTCAGACCGTCCTGCTCGATGCAGTCCTGGTCACGCTCATGGAGCATGGGTTCACGCCCAGTGCGATCGTGACCCGTCTGATCTACGACTCCGCGCCCGAAGCCCTTCAATCGGCCGTGGCAGCGGGCCTGCTGGGCGTGGGCAGTACCTTCATTGGCACCATGGAGGGTTGCGCGGTGCTGATCGACGAAATGCTCCAAGCCCCCGAGGGCGTGCAGGCCCGAGCCGCCGCCATTGCCACCCGCTTTCGGGAGCAGCGCAAACCCCTGCATGGTTTTGGGCATCCGTATCACAAGCCCGATGACCCGCGTCCGGCCCGGCTGTTCGAACTGGCCGCGCGCGAGGGCGTGCCCGGAAGGCACATTGCCGCACTCAAGGCGCTGTCTGCAGAAGTCGACCGGGTCTACGGGCGGCATATCACCATCAATGCCACGGGGGCCATCGCCGCCGTGTTGGGCGAGATTGGTGTGCCGCAGGTGGTGATGCGAGGTATCGCCGTGGTCAGCCGTGCGGCTGGGCTGGTGGGTCACATCCTGGAGGAGCGTGAACAGCCGGCAGCGAGGTTCATCTGGGATACCGTCGAACACGGGATTGCGTATACCGGCAGCAAGCCCGACCACAAGTCCGGCTCCTGACAAGGCGCCGAGATCGGGCAACTCCGTTCGCGCGGGTGCTTCAGGCCGGCCGGTCACCCTGCAGGGTGATCCTGTGCATGATGCGCCGGAAGCCGTGATAGTCGTTGATCGGGTTGTGCTGGGTCCAGCGGTTGTCCCACAGCGCCAGCGAGCCAGCCGCCCAGCTGAAACGGCAGGTGAATTCAGGACGGGTCAGATGCGCGCAGAGCATGGCCAGCAACGGGGCCGATTCCTCGACCGTCCAGCCCACGAAGCGTTCGGTATGCGCGACATTGACGAAGAGGGCGCGCTTGCCGGTCTCGGGATGGGTGCGCACCACCGGATGCTCGGCCGCGTAGATTTTTTTCGCATCGTCCCGGCCATCGGACCGGATGCGGTCTTCGCGCGTTTTGGACACGTCGGCCTTGGCCGACGAACTCACCGCCTTCAGCCCATCGAGCACTGCCCGCAGGCCGGGTGACAGGGCTTCGTAGGCCGCCTGCATGTCGGCAAACAGCGTGTCCCCACCCCAGGGAGGCACCTCGCGTGCGAGCAGCATCGAGGCCATGGGCGGGCACTCCAGATAGGTGGTGTCGGAATGCCAGATGCCACCGAAATTGACGGTCTCGTGTTCGAGCTTCTTGACCTCGATGATCTCTGGAAACCCGGGGAGTCCCTTGACGAAGGGATACTCGACCGGCGTACCGATGCTGCGCGCGAAGGCCATGTACTGCTCGGCATCGAGATGCTGGTCGCGAAAGAAAAGCACCTTGTGCTTGAGCCAGAGCGCTCGCAGTGCAGCCGATTCTGCGGGCGTGAGCGCGCGGCTCAGATCGATGTCGAGCACTTCGGCGCCCAGCGCGCCGGCGATACGCCGCACCGTCCAGGGGGTTGAAGAGTCGTCTGATGGCGCGTTCATGCGCGTCTCCGGGTCGGGTTCGGAACCGTGTTGTCGGAATCAGTATAGCCAGCGCCGTGAGATCATCCGCTCCATGAAACGCAAGGTTCATGAACTCACGCGGGCGCAGTCGCTCACCATCCTGGGGGGCGCGGCGGTCATGCTCAGTCTGGCCATGGGCATGCGCCAGAGCATGGGCTTGCTGCAACCGCATGTGGTCCGTGATCTGGGCATCACCGCATCCGACTATTCCCTGGCCATCGCCATCCAGAACATGGTCTGGGGGGTCACCCAGCCCTTCACCGGTGCGCTGGTCGACCGCTTCGGCGCGCGACCGGTCGCCCTGCTGGGGGTGCTGGTCTATCTGGCCGGTCTGATCATCACCTCGCAGGCCAGCGCGGCCTGGATGATCACGCTGGGGATCGGGGTGTGTGTCGGGGTGGCCCTGTCCTGCACTGCTTCCAATCTGGCCATGAATGTCACCGCCCGTGCGGTCACGCCCGCCAGGCGCAGTGTGGCCATGGGCGCGGTCTCGGCGGCCGGCTCGCTGGGTCTGGTTCTCGCCTCCCCGCTGGCCCAGTCCATGATTGCGCTGGGCGGCTGGACCCTCGCGGTGATGGCCTTCTGCGCGCTGGCGGTGGTCATGATCCCGGCGGCACTGGCTGCGGGTGGCGCCGATCAGGTCGAGGTCGAACGCGAGGACAGCCGGCAGACCCTGAGCGATGCGCTCAAGGAGGCCTTCGGCCACACCGGCTATGTCACGCTGGCGATCGCTTTTTTTGTCTGCGGCCTGCAACTGGTCTTCCTGACCACCCACCTGCCAAGCTATCTCGATCTCTGTGGCATCGACCCCTCGGTGACCGCGAGCGCACTTGCGCTCATCGGACTGTTCAATGTGTTCGGGTCCTATCTGTTTGGCTGGCTGGGAGGGCGCTATCCCCGTCACCTGCTCCTTGGCGGGATCTACCTGCTTCGCTCGGCAATCATCACGGCCTACTTTCTCATCCCGCCGACGCCGTTCAACACCCTGGTTTTTGCGGCCGCCATGGGCACGCTCTGGCTGGGCGTGGTGCCCCTGGTCAATGGCCTGGTGGTCCAGCTGTTCGGCCTGAAGTTCATGGCCACACTCACCGGAGTCGCCTTTTTCAGTCACCAGATCGGCTCCTTCCTGGGCGCCTGGGGCGGCGGCGTCATCTACCAGGCCATCGGCTCCTACGATCGTGCCTGGCAGGCTGCCGTGCTCATCGGACTGATCGCCGGGGCCTTCCAGCTCACCATGAACACCCGGCCCAGCGCCCGCTGGCAGGCGGCGCAGGCGGCCTGAGCGGTTTCCCGGGCGCATGCCCGGATGCCCGGCATCGCGTCAGCGAATGTCGCGTCGGCCCCACGATCCCAAGACCTCAGACCGAACTGGGGTACACTGCGCCCGCTCGCGCATCAAGTCATCGGTCACAGCGATAGGGTCAGACGGGCAGGCACGAGTCCTGCCCACTGTATTCGGTTCCAGAGTGTCTTTTCCTTGATTCAGGGCGTCACCCCGGGTGTTCGCACCCTTTTCCCTTTCAAGGAACAGCATCAATATGTCTACCCAGACCGGTATCGTTAAGTGGTTCAATGAGTCCAAGGGCTTCGGTTTCATCAAGCCCGACAACGGCGGCGAAGACCTCTTCGCCCACTTCAGCCAGATCGATGCCAAGGGTTTCCGTACCCTGGCCGAAAATCAGCGCGTGGAGTTTGAAGTGACCCAGGGCCAGAAAGGTCCTCAGGCCAGCCGCATCAAGCCCATCTGATCCATCTGATCGATTCATGATCGGCTGAACATCGTGCTGCGCTCCTTCGCGCAGGTCGATGTCTTCACGGCGACCGCCTATCGGGGCAACCCGGTGGCGGTCGTTTTGCGTCTGGACTCTCAGTAGGGCAGCACCGCGCCGTTGTACACCCGTACCCGCTGACCCGGCCTCACCGAGGGCAGCTGACTGACCCGCAGGGTGCGATCGATCCCATCGTCAAAGCGGATGGTGATGTCCCAGACCAGCGTGGCGTTCTGCTGAGCCGCTGCCGCGCCACCCACGCTGCCTGCGGCAGCACCGACACCGGTCATGATGCCCCGACCGCGCCCGCCTCCAAACATGCTGCCGATCGCGGCACCCAGAAACGCGCCTCCCACCTGCGATGCGGCCGAGGTGGTCTGATCGACCTGACGGTGTTCCTGGATCGCGAGCACCTGGCCTGTCCCCGTCAGCCCTGCACCGGGCGGACTGACCGCGCAGGCCACCATCGAGAACGCGGCGAGCAGGACAAGCACACGGCCGATGAGGCCCCGTGCTTGAGGGAGGAATGAAGTGAACGACAGGGTCATGATGGGCCTCGATCGAAGAAGTGGCATCGTCCGCAAGTGTAGCCCTGCGGGGCGTCGTATGCTGAGGCCTCGTCAAGATCCGGAGTGATGCATGGCCGAGCTGCCCGACCTCAGTGCACAAGAACTCTCCCAGGCCTATGCCGCACGCAAGCTGTCCCCGGTCGAAGTCACCCGGGCGGTCCTGGCGCGGATCGATGCCTGGGAGCCCAGGATCAATGCGATGTACCGAGTGCATCGCGAGGCGGCCCTGGACGCTGCCCGACAGAGCGAGCAGCGATGGCAATCGGGGCAGACCCGCGGTCCGCTCGATGGCGTTCCCATCACGATCAAGGAGAACCTCTACACCGAGGGTGATCCTGCGCCCATCGGAAGTGCCGCGGCCGAGCCGGTCACCATGACCGAAGACTCCCCCGTGGCCGCCCGGGTGAAAGAAGCCGGTTGCGTCCTGCTGGGCAAGACCACCATGCCTGACCTGGGCATGCTTTCATCGGGCCGGTCGTCGTTTCACGGAACGACACGCAATCCCTGGCGGCTCGATCTCAATCCGGCCGGGTCGTCCTCGGGTGCCGGTGCGGCCGGTGCGGCTGGCTATGGCCCGCTGCATGTGGGTACCGACATTGGCGGATCCATCCGGCTGCCTGCCCATCATTGCGGACTGTTCGGGCTCAAGCCCAGTCTCGGCCGAGTGCCCATCAATCCGCCTTATGTGGGTCGCGTGGCCGGGCCGATGACCCGTACTGTCACGGACGCGGCGATGCTCATGCAGGTCATCAGCCAGCCCGACCTGCGTGACTGGATGAGCCTGCCCCCGCATCAGCACGACTATGCGGCTGCACTGGAGGGCCTGTCGCTCAAGGGTCTGCGTGTCGGACTCTGGGTCGAGGCCGGTGCCGGACTGCCTCTGGAAACACCGGTTCGCGAGGCCGTCCTGCAGGCCGCAGGAGCACTTCAAGCGCAGGGCGCCCTGGTGACGCCCATGCGCACCTTCATGAGTCCGGAGCTGCTCGATGGGGTGTGCAAGTTTCTGGAGGCCCGTTCGCAGCGCGATGTCGCCGCCATGACCGCGCAGCAGCGCGCGCGCCTCTTGCCCTACATTGTTGAATGGGCCACCTGGCGGGCCAATGCCTTCAGCGGTTCCGAGGTGATGGGTGCCTGGGGCGCACTCATGGCCATGCGTGAGGCAGCCGTGCAGGCGATCGGTGCCTTTGACTATGTTCTGGCGCCAACAGCGCCTGTGCTCTGTTACAGCGCCGAGGCGCATGGGCCGACCGATGATCCGCACCGGGCGCTTGAGCATATTGCCTACACGGTCGCCTTCAACATGAGCGAGCAACCGGCGGCATCGATCAACTGGCACCACACCGAAGAGGGCTTGCCGGTCGGCGTGCAATTGATCGGACAACGCTTTGACGATCTGGGCGTCATGCGACTGGCCCGGGCGGTCGAGCAGTTGCGTCCGACGCAGCGGGCCTGGCCTGCGATCGCATCGCGCTGATCAGGAGCGGTCTGCCTACAATGACCGATGCGCGCATTTCATTCCCATCCGGCAGCGAGATGACATGAGCAGTCTGTCCGACTCACCGGTCCGCCTGGACAAATGGCTCTGGGCTGCGCGTTTTTTCAAGACACGAAGCCTCGCGCAGGACGCCATCGAACAGGGGCGCGTCCGGGTCAACGACGAACGGGTCAAGACAGCCCGTCTGCTTCGGGTGGGCGAGCGCGTCAGCCTGCGGGCTGATGCAATCGAGCGGGTGGTGATCGTGCAGGCCCTGTCCGAGACGCGTGGGCCGGCGCCCGTGGCTCAGACCCTCTATCAGGAAACCCCCGAAAGCATGGTGCAGCGGGAGGCGGCGCGCGAGAAGCGCCGCCTGTTTGCCGAACCTGCGCAAGAGATTGTCGGCCGGCCTACCAAGCGTGACCGCAGACACCTCGACAAAACCCGCGAAGGCAGACGGGCATGAGTCGTCCGATCGACCGGCGGCGGTTTCTCAATGCCGCAGGGCTGTCATGCGTCGCGACAACCGCATTGCTCGGCGCCGGATCGTCCGGGGCGGTCGAGCCCGGGCAGTTGCGTCACTGGCTGACCGGTAGCACGCGCGCGCGCCTGCTGATCATGCGGCACGCGCAGACTGTTGCGGGCACGGGTGACCCGCCCGGTTACCGGCTCGATGACTGCGCCACGCAGCGCAACCTCGGGCCAGACGGGCGCGCTCAGGCCCGGGCGCTGGCTGCGATGGTGCAGGCAGCGAAACTGCGTTTTGACGAAGTGCGCTCAAGCCGTTGGTGCCGCTGCCTGGAGACCGCGCAGATCGCGTTCGGCCAGGTGGAGGGATGGCCACCGTTGGACTCCTTCTTTGATGCAAGGGAGCAGGGCCCATCGCAACTGGCCCTTCTGCGCGAGGCGCTGCAGGCACTGCGTCCAGGCCGCACTGTGGCCTGGGTGACGCATCAGGTGGTGATCACCGGACTGACCGGAGTGTGGCCTGCCTCGGGCGAGGTCCTGATCATCGAGCCCGGCCATCACGCCCAGCCTCCGGCTGTGATCGGACGGTTCATTCCGGCCTGATCAGAGATCGACCCCCGCGGATTTGCCCGGGTGGATCAGACAAGTGCCCTGAGTTTCATGCGCAGATCGGCAGGCTGCATCGTCATCCCCATCTGCTCGGGCACTTCATGCTGCACCGGATCGAGTTCGAAAGAGGCCAGCACCGTGGCAAGCACCATCTTGGCTTCGAGCAGGGCGAGGTAGCGGCCCGGACAGAACCTGGGGCCGCCCCCGAAGGGCATGAAGGCGCGGCGTGCGCCACCACTGACGGCCTGGCTTGCCGCGGCATCGGTCCAGCGTGATGGATCGAAGCGTTCGGCCTGGGGCCACAGGTCCGGATCGGTGGCGGGAGGGCGCTTGAGGATGCAGACCAGGGTGCGTGGCACGATGCGTGTGCCAAGCAGTTCGGTCTCCTGCAGGGCGGTGAACATGTTCAGGGGTGCGACCGGCTTCAGTCGCAGGGCTTCGAGCACAATCGCTTCAATGAAGGGCAGTTCACGGGTTGGCTCAAAGGTCGTCAGTACACGGTCTTGGGGCGAACCCTCGCGGGCAAGCATGGACAGTGCTTCCTGCCGGGCCTGCGCCGCATGCTCCGGGTGCCTGGCCAGAAGATGCAGGGCCCATGCGATCGTGTTCGAGGTGGTGTCTTCGCCTGCAAGCAGCAGGGTCATCACATTGCCGTGCAGCTCGGCGTCCGAAAGACGCGCCTGTTCGTTGGCAGCGAGAAGCGCCTGCAGCAGGTTTTCCGGCGCATCAAAGCGCCTCGGGTCGGCAGTCATGGCCTGCCGGGCGGCAGCGATGAAACGCTCCACCTCCTTGCCCGCTGCGCGCAGGGACTGCTCGATGCGACGGTCCTCGGGAAGCTTCAGATAACGCCAGCTTGGCCACAGCGCATTGATGCGGCGGGCCATGCCCTGAAAGATGCGATCGAGATGGCGCTGCAGGGGGTCCGGATCATCGCGGGTGAGCGTGGCCACATCGGTACCGAAGGCCAGCGAGCAGGTCACGTCCACGGTATACCGTGTCAGATCGCTTCTCACATCGATGGTCCGATGCGCTTGGGCGGCATCGAGCCAGCGCGCATGAAGCCGACGCGTGGCGGTCACAAGCACCGGAAAGAACCGGCGCAGATGCTCCGGATCGAGCGCCCTCATCACCAGAGGACGCTGGCGCCGCCAATCTTCCGCTTCAGCCGAAAACAGGCCGTCAATGCCCATCTCCCGAAAGATCGGTCGCACGGCGAAGTGTCTTCGAAAGCCCTCCGGCCGGGCCTTGAGCAGTTGCAGGATGGCGCTCGACTCACTCACCACCACGATGGGCTGCGGGCCGAGCTGCACCCGGTAGATCGGACCATGGCGGTGCGCCCACTGCTCGAACAGCAGATGGGCCCTGGAAGGTCGCCATCGATGCAGCATGCCGATCAGCGGCAGTCCGCGCGGCCCGGGAAGGTCTTTGATGTCCAGCATGGGCGCGGATTCTGCATGAGCTGACGACAGGACAACCTGCATGCCCCCACTTGTCGTAAAGGCCGAAAGACCGGAGGGTCGTGGTTCAATGCAGGCATGACGCCCTGGACCGGACCGACCCTGGAAGTGCACGCCGATCATGTGCTCACACTCGACCAGACCCTCCTGCCCTTTCAGGTGCAATGGCTGAGACTGGACAGTCTCGGGGCCTGTGAGCAGGCCCTGCGTGAGATGCAGATCCGAGGAGCGCCGCTGATTGGCGCAGTTGCAGCCTTCGGTCTGGCCTTCGGTCTGCGCGAGGGCAATCCCCTGGCGGTCGTCTGCGAGCGCCTCGCAGCCACCCGCCCCACTGCGATCAACCTGACCTGGGCACTGGCCGAGATCAGCCGGGCCGTGGGCCAGGCTGCGGGAGGGGCTGAATCCCTCCGGATCTGGCCGCGGGCCTGGCAGCGGGCCTGCGAGATTGCCGCTGAGGACATCCGCATCAATGCAGCCATCGGCCGCCATGGCCTGTCCTTGCTGCATGAGCGCATCCAGCTGAGGCAGACCCTGGGCCGTCCGGTCGACCTCCGTTCGCCACTGCAGATCCTCACCCATTGCAATGCTGGCCGACTGGCTACGGTCGACCATGGCACCGCCCTTGCGCCGGTCTATGCTGCGCATGAGGCTGGTATTCCGGTGCATGTATGGGTCGACGAAACCAGGCCTCGCAATCAGGGGGCGAGCCTGACAGCATGGGAGCTGATGCAGGCGGGCGTGCCCTGTACGGTGGTGGCCGACAATGCGGGTGGATGGCTGATGCAGCAGGGCAGGGTGGATGCCGTGGTCGTGGGTTGCGACCGGGTCGCTGCCAATGGCGACGTGGTCAACAAGATCGGAACCCTGCTCAAGGCGCTCGCTGCGCGGGATGCAGGCCTGCCATTCTGGGTGGCCTGCCCCACGTCCACGCTGGATCTCACGCTGCCGGACGGGAGCCAGATCCCGATCGAGATGCGTGCACCGACAGAGCTCACCCATGTCCGGGTGCGACTGCCCGACGGCGCAATGGCGCAGGCCGAGCTCATGCAGGCAACCGTGTCAGCGCTCAATCCCGCCTTTGACCTCACACCGGCCAGACTGGTGGATGCGCTGATCACCGAACGGGGTGTCGTGCCCGCCTGTGCATCGGCCCTCGCCGGATTCGTACTGCCATGACCGCTCCGGACCCGATTTACCGTACCGAGGATCAGGCCCGCCAGGCCCTGCTCGAGACCGCACGTGCACTCGATCCGGCCGGACTGGGCCATGGCAGTTCGGGCAATGTCTCGCTGCGCTGGGACCGCAGCGCTTCGCCCGGACTCCTGATCACCCCCAGTGCCATGCCGTTTGATCAGTGCACGATCGATGATCTGGTCTGGATGGCCGTGGAGCCTCAGCCCGCGGGGGATCGGCCGCACAGGCTCGATGGGTTGCGTCGCCCCTCCTCTGAATGGCGCTTTCATCATGACCTCTACGCGCACCGCGTCGGGCTGAGGGCGATCGTTCATGCCCACGCGCCACAGGCCTCGATGCTGTCCTGCCTGCCCGCAGTCCAGCAGCAGGGCATCCCACCCTTTCACTACATGGTGGCGCTTGCGGGCGGGGAGGACATCCGGTGTGCGCCCTATGCCCTGTTTGGCACTGCCGAACTCTCGACCCGGGTGCTGCAGGCCATGCAGGACCGCAAGGCCTGTCTTCTGGCACACCATGGCCTGATCGCTGCGGGTTCGAGTCTGCAGGCGGCACTCGCCCTGGCGGTGGAGGTGGAATGGCTGAGCGCGGCCTATGCCCGTGCACGGTCACTGGGGGGGCCGGCCCTGCTCGATGCCGAACAGATGGCCCAGGTGCTGGCCCGGTTTGCCGATTACCGCCCCTGACGGGCAAGCAGCTGGGACAGACACACGCCTGTTCGGCTGTCCGGGCAGGCCGCGATCTCTTCGGGTGTCCCGCAGGCCACGATCCGGCCTCCGCCTGCTCCCCCTTCCGGGCCGAGATCGATGATCCAGTCGGCACACAGAATCACATCGAGATTGTGCTCGATGATGATGACGGTATTGCCCTGGTCGCAAAGCGACTGAATCACTCCGAGCAGCAGTTCGATGTCGTGAAAGTGCAGGCCGGTGGTGGGCTCATCAAGAATGTACAGGGTGCGACCCGTGTCACGACGCGAAAGCTCCTGGGACAGCTTCACCCGCTGAGCCTCGCCGCCCGACAGGGTGTTGCCCGCCTGACCCAGGCGCAGATAGCCCAGGCCTACGTCAGCCAGAGTCTGCAGTCTGCGTGCGATTGCGGGCACGGCATCGAAGAAATCGATGGCCGTCAGGACCGTCATCTCGAGCACCTCGGCAATGTTGCGGCCTTTGTATTGCACATCCAGCGTCTCGCGGTTGTAACGCCGGCCATTGCACCGGTCGCAGGGCACATGGACATCGGGCAGAAAGTGCATTTCGATGCGAAGCACACCATCGCCTTCGCAGGCTTCGCAGCGACCACCGCGCACATTGAAAGAAAAGCGGCCCGGCCCATAGCCACGCTCACGGGCGAGTGAGGTCTGGGCAAAGAGCTCCCGGATCGGTGTGAACAGACCGGTGTAGGTGGCCGGATTGCTCCGCGGCGTGCGTCCGATCGGACTCTGGTCAACCGCAATCACCTTGTCGAGATGTTCAAGCCCCTCGATACGATCGTGGGGCGCGGACACGCTGCGTGCGCCATTCAGTCGGGCAAGGGCCGCGGGCAGCAGGGTCTCATTGACCAGCGTGGACTTGCCCGAGCCCGAGACCCCAGTGACGCAGGTCAGCAGGCCCACCGGAAAGGCGGCATCGACCGTGTCGAGGTTGTTGCCCCGTGCGCCTCGAACCAGGATCCGCGCGTCGCGCGGCGCGCGGCGCTGACCGGGCGGCTGAATGCGGCGCTGTCCGCTGAGGTAAAGCCCGGTCAGAGAGTCCTGGGAGGCCTCGATCTGCGCAGGGGTTCCCTGGGCGACCAGTTGGCCACCCTGTTCGCCGGCACCGGGTCCGAGGTCGACGACATGGTCGGCACTGCGGATCGCCTCTTCGTCATGCTCGACCACAATCACCGAATTGCCCAGATCACGCAGCCGGCGCAGGGTCTCGAGCAGTCTTGCATTGTCACGCTGGTGCAGACCGATGGACGGTTCATCGAGCACGTACATCACCCCACTCAGACCCGATCCGATCTGTGAGGCGAGCCGGATGCGCTGCGCTTCGCCTCCCGAGAGGGTCTGCGCGGGTCGTTCCAGGCTGAGGTAGGGCAGTCCGACATCGACCAGAAATCGGAGCCGGTTCGCGATCTCGCGGATGAGGCGCTCGCCGATGGCGCCTCTTGCGCCCGGCAGCTCGAGTGATTCAAACCAGCCCAGCGCACGGGCCAGCGTCCAGCCCGAGACGGTCGCGATGGGCACCTCTTCGCCCTCGTGGCCGATCCTGACATGACGAGCCGCCGCGCCCAGCCGCGTGCCATCGCAGCCTCGGCAGGGCCGGGTGACCAGACATCGGCCGAGTTCCTCGCGAACGGCCGGCGACGAGGTTTCGCGCAGACGGCGTTCGAGGTTGGGCAACACCCCCTCGAAGGCATGCTCATCGACATGGGCACGACCGCCGTCGTCCAGATGCACGAACGCAATCTTCTGGCTTCCTGAACCATGCAGGATCACGTTCTGCACGGACTCGGGCAGTTGTGCAAACGGCGTCTCGAGATCAAAGCCGTAATGGGCGGCCAGGCTTTGCATGACCTGAAATGAAAAGGCATTGCGTCGGTCCCAGCCCAGCAGGGCGCCCGCTGCAAGCCCGAGATCAGGAAAGGCCACGACCCGTGACACATCGATCTCTTCGCAGGTGCCCAGGCCATCGCAATCGGGGCAGGCGCCCGCCGGACTGTTGAACGAGAACAGCCGCGGCTCGAGTTCGCTGAGGGCATGGTTGCAGATCGGACAGGCGTAGCGGTTCGAGAATCGCCATGCCTGCGTCGACGGGAGCGGTTCTCCAGCGCCCCTTGCCTGATCGGTTTCGTCCATCGGCGCCGCTGCGGCCCGGCCTCCAGACAGGCGAAGGGCCGTCTCGAGCGAATCGACCAGGCGCTGACGCGAGCCGGGCTGCACGCGCAGGCGATCCACCACCACTTCGAGCCTGTGTGTTCCGCCCTCCGGCAAGCGAGGCAGAGGGTCGAGGTCAAGCACCCGGCTCTGCGCCGGATCCAGGTCGGACAGCACCAGACGGATGCGCACGAAGCCCTGTCCCCGCAGAGACTCCAGATAGGCCTCGGGTGGGGTGTCGGCAGGCCATTCGACCGGGGACAGAATCATGATCCGCTGACCCTGAGCCAGGTCGAGCAGCATCTCGGCCATCTCGGCCAGACTCTGGGCCCGCAGGGCTTGCCCGGGATGGTTCGGGCAGTAGGGTGTGCCTGCACGCGCGTAAAGCAGGCGCAGGTAATCGTGAATCTCGGTGACGGTCCCCACGGTTGATCGCGGATTCGACGCCGCCGCCTTCTGCTCGATGGCAATCGCCGGCGACAGGCCTTCGATCAGATCGACATCGGGCTTGTCCATGCGCTCGAGGAACTGGCGCGCATAGGCCGACAGCGACTCGACATAGCGCCGCTGGCCCTCGGCGTAGAGGGTGTCGAACGCCAGCGACGACTTGCCCGAACCCGACGGCCCGGTGATCACCACCAGACGGTCGCGGGGAAGATCGAGGTTGAGGTTGCGCAGGTTGTGCGTGCGCGCGCCCCGGATGCGGATGCTGCGCTCGGGCTCTTGGGTCATGGGGGCTCAGGGGGCAGCCTGCTACTATAAACGCGGCTGTGTCTTCGCGCAGCCTGCATATCCAGTTTGCCCGATGTCCGGAAGCCTGAGGGTGCCTGTGCAAAGGCGGCCCCTGCTCTCCGGATCAACCCTGATCCTCCCTGTCCACTTGCGCGCTCCGTCCGCCCTTGCCCAAACTGCCTCGCCTCGCGAGCGGATGACCCCTCACGAGTTGCGGGCGAGCCTGTCGCTGGCCTCGCTCTACGCGCTGCGCATGCTGGGACTGTTTCTGGTGCTGCCCGTGTTCGCGGTGCATGCAGCCCAGTTGCCGGGCGAGGTGACCGCCTGGCAGGTCGGCCTGGTGCTCGGCGCCTACAGCCTCACCCAGGGCGTACTTCAGCTGCCCTTCGGCATGGCCTCCGACCGGTTTGGCCGCAAGCCCGTGATCATTTTCGGGTTGCTGCTCTTTGCGATTGGCAGTGTCGTGGCGGCACTTGCTCAGGGCGTCGCCCTGACCATTCTGGGCCGCGCGATTCAGGGCATGGGTGCCATTTCGGCGGCGGTCACGGCCTGCATCGCAGACCAGACCCGAGACTCGCAACGTACCAAGGCCATGGCCATGGTGGGTGCGTCCATCGGCATGACCTTTGCCCTGTCTCTGGTCCTTGCGCCGGCGCTTTATGCCGCCATCGGCATGGCCGGTCTCTTTTACCTGACCGCGGCGCTGGCCGTGCTCGGCATTGGGGTCGTGGCCTGGGGCGTGCCCTCGCTTGAAGGCGCAAGACCTGCGCCGATCACCGTCCCTGCAGGTCACGCCGGTCTGGCCACCGAGGCAGCCCCCGCGAGCCTGCCTCAGGTGTCAGAGGTGTCAGAGCGAACGACGCTGCGCGATGTCCTGCGCGATGCGGAGCTGATGCGACTGAATTTCGGCATCTTTGCCCTGCATTTTGTCCAGATGGCGATGTTTGTCGTGCTTCCCGCCTGGCTGGTCGAGCGTGCCGGCCTTGCATTGGCCGATCACTGGCAGCTCTACCTGCCTGTGGTGCTGATCTCATTTGCCCTGATGATGCCGCCTCTCGGATGGAGCGAGCGCAGGGGCAAGTTGCGCAGCCTCTTCCTCGCGTCGGTTGCCCTGGTGGCCGTGGTTCAGGTGGGCTATGCGGTCGGGCCTGGTCATGCCTGGTGGATGGGGGCACTCTTGCTGGTGTTCTTTACCGCCTTCAACATTCTGGAAGCCATGGTTCCGTCCATGGTCTCGCGACTGGCGCCAGCCGATGCCCGAGGGACGGCCCTGGGTGTGTACAACACCACGCAGGCGATCGGCCTGTTTGCCGGCGGAGCCGGCGGGGGCTGGGCCGCGACGGCCTTTGGCGGATCCGGGGTTTTCGTGCTGTGTGCGGTGGTGATGGTCGCGTGGTGGATGGTGGCGGCCAAGGCGCGTCGCTGGCCTGGCCGTTCGACCTAGTCCGATGGCCGCGGGCGGCCGCCATGACCCTGGAGTAAGCTTTGCCTCCCGGTTGCAGGCCGGCTGCTCCCCGGGTGCAACCTCGCCTCGCGGTCGGCATCCCTGCGGTACCCCCTTTCGTTCCTGCCGTTCTCTCTCGGAGGCTCTCTCATGGCTTCGGTCAACAAGGTCATCCTCATCGGCAATCTCGGCAAGGATCCCGAGACCCGTTTCTCACCCAGTGGTGGCGCCATCTGCAATGTGCGGCTGGCCACCACTCGCAGCTGGAAGGACAAGACCTCCGGCGAGCGCAAGGAAGAAACCGAATGGCACAGCGTGGTCTTTTACGATCGTCTGGCTGAAATCGCCGGCGAGTACCTGAAAAAAGGCCGGTCGGTCTATGTCGAGGGTCGCCTCAAGACCCGCAAGTGGCAGGACAAGGACGGCCAGGACCGCTACACCACCGAGGTCATCGCCAACGAGATGCAGCTGCTGGGCAACCGCGAAGGCGGTGGTTCCGGCATGGGCAGCGAGTCCCAGGAAGGCGGCTACAGCCGGGAGTCCTATGGCAGCGCGCCGCGCCTGGGTGCCGGTGGCGGCGGCGGTGCCGCAGCTCCGGCCCGTCGGCCCGCGCCTGCCCCGGCAGACCTCGGAGACGACGACATCCCCTTCTGAGCGAACCCATGAAAGCCGTCGGTTATCGCCACTGCCTGCCGGTCTCCGACCCGCAGTGCCTGCTCGACCTGCAACTGCCCGTTCCGGTGGCTGCGGGCCACGACCTGCTGGTCCGGGTCCACGCAGTCTCGGTCAATCCCGTCGATACCAAGGTCCGTCGCGGCGCCCCGGTCCCGGAGGGTGAAACCCGCATCCTGGGCTATGACGCTGCAGGCGTGGTCGAAGCCGTGGGCGGGCTGGTCACCCGATTTCGTCCTGGCGACCGGGTCTACTACGCGGGTTCCAGGGCAAGACAGGGCACCAATGCCGAATTGCATCTGGTGGATGAGCGCATCGTGGGCCACATGCCAGGGTCCCTCGGCTTCGCCCAGGCGGCTGCGCTTCCGCTGACCACCATTACCGCCTGGGAGGCCCTGTTCGACCGGCTGCAACTGCCTCGTCGAATGAGCGGCCCGGCGGGCGGCAACCCGAGCCACGAGCCAGCCTCAGCCAGTCAAGATGCCGGAACGGTGCTGATCACTGCCGGCGCGGGTGGTGTGGGCTCCATCGCCATTCAGCTCGCCCGTCAGCTCAGCGATGCACGGGTCATCGCCACGGCATCCCGTCCGCAAAGCCGCGAGCAGGCCCTCACGCTAGGCGCCCATCACGTACTTGATCACGGCCAGCCGCTCTCCGAAGCCCTCAAGGCCACCGGGGTGCGATGGGTCGAGCGCGTTTTCAGCATTTCACATACGCATCGTCACTATGCCGAGCTGTGCAAGCTGATCGCTCCCCAGGGACGCATCTGCCTCATCGACGATCCTCCTGAGGCCATCGATGTCAGGCCGCTCAAGGCCCGATGCGCGTCGCTTCACTGGGAGGCCATGTTCACCCGATCGGGTTTCGAGACTCCCGACATGATCGAGCAGGGTCATCTGCTCGATGAGGCCGCCCGACTGATCGATGCCGGTATTTTGCGCACCACTCATGCCGCTACGCTGGGCCCGATCAACGCAGCCACGCTGCGCCGTGCTCATGAGATGATCGAATCCGGCCAGACCATCGGCAAGATCGTGCTCGAGGGATTCTGAATCCGGGCGCGCCCGACCCAGGCTCATGGCTGTTTCTTCACTCCAGCATTCCGGAGATCCGTCCTCATGAAACGTCGCTCGTTCAATACTCTCGCCCTGGGTGGGTTGGCCACACTGGCCGCCCCGGGTGTTCACGCCCAGGCTTATCCCTCCAAGCCCATCCGCGTGGTCGTGCCGTTCCCGCCCGGTGCCGCCACCGACACCATTGCCCGGACCTTTGCCCAGGCGGTGTCCACGTCCATCGGACAGCCCGTGCTTGTCGAAAACAAAGCGGGCGCTGATGGCGCGATTGCCGGTGCCGAGGTGGCGCGCGCCGCGCCAGACGGCCACACCCTGCTGTTCGCAACCAACAGCCCCATGTCGGCGGTGCCGGCCCTCAAGAAGAATCCGCCCTACGACCCGGTCCGGGATTTCGCGCCGATCAGCGATATCGGTCGCTACACCTTTTTCGTCGTGATTCATCCGAGCGTGCCCGCCAAGACCGTGGCCGAACTGGTGGCCTATGCCAAGGCCAACCCCGGAAAGCTCAGCTATGCCACGGGCAACACCACCGGTATCGTGTCCACGGCGCTCTTCAGCGCTCTGGGCGGCATCCAGATGGTGCATGTGCCCTACAAGGGCGAGCCCCAGGCCCTGACCGACCTGATTGCAGGCCGGGTTCAGTTCATGGTGGTTTCGGCCGGTACCAGCATCGGTCACATCCGTGACGGACGCCTGCGCGCCATTGCGGTCACGCTGTCCAAACGCAGTCCGGCCGCCCCCGACGTGCCCACCATCGCCGAAGCCGGCATGCCCAAGTTCTCGCTCACCTCCTGGGCCGCAGTGTTCGCGCCTGCCGGCACGCCTGCCGACATCGTGGCGCGCCTCAACAAGGAATTCAACGCGGCGATGAGCCGCCCCGAAGTCCTGTCGGTCATGGAAAAGCAGTCGTTCATGCTCAACGGATCAACGCCTGAGCAACTCGGCACGCTGGTGCGAGAGCAACTCGAGAGCTTCCGAAGCACCCTGAAGCTCGCTGGCGTCGAACCCGACTGATCCACGCCGCAGCGGCAGCCGCCTGTCCCTGCATGCAGGGACAGGCTGCAGGCACAGCGCATTCGGCCGTATAATTTCAGGTTCCCCTGAAGTTCGAGTCACCCCGCGTGCGGGGGGAGTCTGTCATGCCGATTTACGCTTACCGTTGCCAGCAGTGTGGCCACGCCAAGGATGTGATCCAGAAATTTTCGGACGCACCGATCAATCTGTGTCCTGCCTGTGGCGCTGATGCTTTTCGCAAGCAACTGACTGCACCTGCCTTCCAGCTCAAGGGCGGGGGCTGGTATGTCACCGATTTCCGGGATTCGGGCAAGGGCAAAGCATCCGATGCCAAGCCCGCCAACGGAAGTTCCCCCGAGGCGTCAGGCACCGGTTCAGGAACCTCGTCGGCTTCCTCGCCTGCGCCCGCGGCCGCCTCCGGCCAGAGCGCTTCCGGGTCGGCCTCATCGGGCACCGGCAATGCCTCAGGCGCTGCTGCGGGCGGCTCGTCCGGCACCGCGTCCGGCAGCACGTCGAGCCACTGAACCCGACTGTATCGCCTTTGACCCAAGGTCTGACCGATGTTTCGTCGCTACTTCATCACCGGTCTGCTGATCTGGATCCCCATCGCGATCACGCTGTGGCTCCTGAACTTCGTGGTGTCCACGCTGGATCTGAGCCTCTCGCTGCTGCCTGCCCAATGGCAGCCGGAGCGCTTCATCGGCCAGAGGCTGCCTGGAGTGGGGGCGGTACTCACCCTGCTCGTCATCTTTCTCACCGGGGTGCTGACAGCCAATTTCCTGGGTCAGCGGATGGTCCGGGTTTGGGAGCGGGTGCTCGCGCGGATTCCGATCGTGAACACGGTCTACTCCAGCGTGAAGCAGGTGAGCGACACCCTGCTGTCGCCCCAAGGCAATGCCTTTCGCAAGGCCGTGCTCGTTGAGTATCCCCGTCGCGGATGCTGGACCATCGGTTTTCTCACCGGAACGCCGGCGCAGGAGGTACGTCAGCGTATCGACGAGGACATGATCTCGCTGTATGTGCCGACCACGCCCAATCCCACCTCCGGATTTTTCCTCATGGTGCCTCGCGCAGATACCCGCGAACTCGATATGTCGGTCGACGAGGCACTGAAATACGTCGTCTCCATGGGCGTGGTGGTGCCAAGCCCGCGACCCTCGACCCTGCCCACGGCATCCGGAGACTCTTCGTCCGGACCCTCTTCAATTCCCAAGGCCTGACATGCGTACCTGCTATACCGGAGAACTCTGCACTGACCATCTCGATCAGGTGGTGACCCTGTTCGGCTGGGTTCAGCGACGCAGGGACCACGGGGGCGTGATCTTCATCGACCTGCGAGACCGCGAAGGGATTGCCCAGCTGGTCTGTGATCCTGACCGCGCGGAGACCTTCGCGACCGCTGAGCGGGTGCGCAATGAGTTCTGCCTGCGCATCACCGGCAAGGTGCGTCGCCGACCCGACGGAACCGGCAATGCAGGCATTCGCAGTGGCGAGGTCGAGGTGCTCTGCCACACGCTCGAGATCCTCAATACCTCGGTCACCCCGCCCTTCCAGCTCGATGACGACAATCTGTCCGAGACCACGCGCCTGACCCATCGGGTGCTGGACCTGCGTCGCCCGCAGATGCAGAACAACCTCATGCTGCGCTACAGGGTGGCGATGGCTGTAAGGCGTTATCTCGATGCCCTGGGCTTCATCGATATCGAAACGCCCATGCTGACCAAGTCCACGCCCGAAGGCGCGCGCGACTATCTGGTGCCCTCGCGGGTCAATGCAGGTCAGTTTTTCGCGCTGCCGCAGAGCCCGCAGCTGTTCAAGCAGCTGCTGATGGTGTCGGGCTTCGACCGCTACTATCAGATCACCAAGTGCTTCCGCGATGAAGACCTGCGCGCCGACCGTCAGCCCGAGTTCACCCAGATCGATTGCGAGACCTCCTTCCTCAACGAGCAGGAAATCCGCGCGATTTTCGAGGACATGATCCGCACGGTATTCCGGGATGCCAAGGGCGTGGATCTGCCTGCCCCCTTCCCGGTCATGCCCTATGGCGAGGCCATGCGGCTCTACGGTTCCGACAAGCCGGATCTTCGGGTTGCCCTGCAGTTCACCGACCTTACCGACCTGATGCGTGACGTCGATTTCAAGGTCTTCAGTGCTGCAGCCAATGCGCCCGATGGACGGGTGGTGGGCTTGCGGGTGCCGCAGGGCGGACAATTGTCCCGCAGCGAGATCGATGCCTATACCCAGTTTGTCGCGATTTACGGCGCCAAGGGTCTGGCCTACATCAAGGTCAACGAGCGCGCCAAGGGCCGTGAAGGTCTGCAGTCCCCCATCGTCAAGAACATCCACGACGCCGCCTTGCAGGCCCTGCTCGAGCGTACCGGGGCGCAGGATGGCGACCTGATTTTCTTCGGCGCCGACAAGGCCAAGGTGGTCAACGATGCCATCGGAGCGCTGCGCGTACGGATCGGGCACTCCGACTTCGGCAAGCGCGCGGGTCTGTTCGAAGATGCCTGGCGTCCGCTCTGGGTCGTTGACTTCCCGATGTTCGAGCACGACCCCGAGGAAAACCGGTGGGTTGCCGTGCACCATCCCTTTACCGCGCCCAAGGACGGCCATGAGGACCTCATGACGGCCGATCCTTCCAAATGCCTGGCCAAGGCCTATGACATGGTCCTCAATGGCTGGGAGATCGGTGGCGGCTCGGTGCGGATCCATCGCGAAGAAGTCCAGAGCAAGGTGTTCAGGGCGCTGAACATCGGCCCCGAGGAGGCGCGTGCCAAGTTCGGCTTCCTGCTCGATGCCCTGCAATATGGCGCGCCGCCGCATGGCGGGATCGCCTTTGGCCTGGACCGCATCATCACCATGATGGCCGGTGCCGAGTCCATCCGAGATGTCATCGCCTTTCCCAAGACACAGAGGGCACAGGACCTGCTCACCCAGGCGCCTTCGGCAGTCGACGAGCGACAGCTTCGGGAGTTGCACATCCGTCTGCGGGGCGAGGCCAAGGCCTGAGGCCCGGCACCTGATCCAGACCAGACGCACATCCTGACCCCCATGGGCAACAAGATTCCGGAGTCGGTGCTGGTGGTGATCCACACCCCCGACCTTCAGGTGCTTTTGCTCGAACGGGCGGATCGTCCGGGCTATTGGCAATCGGTCACAGGCAGCAAGGACGCGCTCGACGAGCCCCTGCTGCTCACCTGTGCCCGTGAGGTTTTCGAGGAGACCGGTATCGAGGTGGCGCGCCATCGCCTGACCGACTGGCAATACACCAACCGGTACGAGATCTACCCGCACTGGCGACACCGCTATCCCGACGGCGTCACGCACAACACCGAGCATGTGTTCAGCCTGTGTGTGAATGCGGCCCTGCCTGTGCGCATTGCTCCGCGCGAACATCTCGCGGCGCAGTGGCTGCCCTGGGAACAGGCGGCCGAACGATGCTTTTCATGGACCAACGTGCAGGCCATCCGGGCGCTGCCAAGACGCGAGGGAAAGCCGGTCCACCATGGCTGAACCTGTGCGGGTGGCCACTTACAACATCCACAAGGGAGTGATGCGCGAGCTCTTCGGACTGCGGCGCATTCCCCAGGTGCACGGATTGCGTCACCGCCTCCATGATCTCGATGCTGACCTCATCTTCCTGCAGGAGGTGCAGGGGCGCAACGAACGTCATGCCGATCGCTTCGAGCATTGGCCTGCCGAATCCCAGGAGGAGTTCCTGGCCCGCTCGCCCGGGCATCGACGCAGCTTCGAGACGGCCTACGGCCTGAATGCCAACTATCTTCACGGTCATCATGGCAACGCGCTGCTGTCCCGTCATCCGATCGTGCGCCGGGAGAACCGTGATTTCTCCGACCATGCCCTCGAAAAAAGGGGCGTCCTGCATTGCGTGGTCGACGTGGCCGGGCGCGAGGTGCATTGCTTCGTGATTCATTTCGGACTGTTTGCCCGTAGCCGCGAACGTCAGGCCGAAGCGCTGGTGCGCTGGATTCAACGGGCTGTACCGGATGATGCCCCCTTGCTCATTGCGGGCGACACCAACGACTGGCGTAATCGCCTCACCCGGCATTTCACCGATGACCTTGCCGTCAGGGAAGTCCTGGGCGCGGCGCGCACCTTTCCCGCACTGGTTCCCTGGTTGCGCATGGATCGCATCTATCAGCGCGGCTTCGAGGTTCGTGATGCCCGCGTACTCAGAGGGCCCTCCTGGGCCCGGCTGTCCGATCACTCGCCGCTGGTGGCCGATCTGGCGATCGCAGCCTGATGTGCCATGGTGATCGAACTGCCCGATGACCGGATCCGACCCTCGGTCGATCAGCGCTCATCCGACACGGTTCCTGACCTGCTTCAAGGCGGCCGGGAGTTCTTTCCCGCGCTGATCGGTGCCATCGCGCAGGCGCGCACCGAGGTTCTGCTCGAGACCTATATTTTTTCCCAGGATGCACCCGGGGATCGCGGGGCCGAAGCGCTCGCGCAGGCAGCGCGCCGCGGGGTCAGGGTGAGGGTGCTGATCGATGGATTCGGGACCCGGCCGGTGCCCGGATCCTATGCCGTACTCTGGGCGGGTGCCGGTGTGCAGATGCGGGTTTTCTCGCCGGTGCCGGTCCTGCTGACTCTTGACCGTGAACGGCTGCGCCGCCTTCATCGCAAGCTGGCCTGCATTGACGGCACGGTGGGCTTCGTGGGGGGCATCAATGTGCTGGACGACCTGTGGGACCCCAACCATGGCGCGCTCGAGCATCCACGGCTTGATTACGCCGTCCGTGTCCAGGGCCGCCTGGCGCTTGCCGTCCAGGAGACCATGACCCGCCTCTGGGAGCAGGTCTGTGCACCCGGGGCCCTGGAACGGAACCTGGGCCTGCAGGGTATTCGGAGCGCGCAGCAAAAGCGGACGGGTCCGGGCCATGCGCCCCTGATGTCTGCCCGGCTGGTTCTGCGTGACAGCCTTGCCCAGCGGCGAGCCATCGAACGTGCTTATCTTCGTGCCATCGGGCGGGCGAAACATGATGTGCTCATCGCCACCGCCTATTTCTTTCCGGGCCGACGGTTTCGCCGTGCGCTTCGCGAGGCAGCAGGCCGGGGGGTCAAGGTACGCCTGCTGTTGCAGGGTCGGATCGAGTATCTGCTGCCCCATCATGCGGCGCAGTCGATGTATGACTCCCTGCTCTCCCGAGGCATCGAGATTCACGAATACACCCGCAGCTTTCTGCATGCCAAGGTGGCTGTCATCGACGACTGGGCCACCGTAGGTTCGTCCAACATCGATCCGTTTTCGCTGCTGCTTTCGCGCGAGGCCAATGTGGTGGTGCAGGACCGCGGTTTTGCGCAGACCTTGCGTGCCTGCATCGAAGAGAACATCCGCGAGGGCGCACATCAGATCCTGATGGATCAGGTCCGTCGCAGGCCCTGGTGGCAGAGAGTCTCCGGATGGCTGGCCTACGGTCTGTTGCGTCTGGGTGTCCGCGTCTCGGGCGAGCGGCTCGATCAATGAGTGCACGGGTGCTGCGGGTGAAGCAGGGCGCCGCCATGACATCGTCATGCCGGATCTGCTGAGCCTGCGGCCCGAGGGGCTGTACTGCGAGGCGGGGGGATTTTTCATCGACCCCTGGCGCCCGGTTGATCGGGCCGTGATCACCCATGCCCACGCCGATCATGCCCGCTCAGGTCATGCGCACTACCTCGCATCTCGCCAGGGCGCGGGGGTCTTGCGGGCGCGCCTGGGGGACATCCCGATCCAGAGCCTCGATTGGGGCGAGTCCGTGGTGCATCAGGGGGTGCGCATCAGCCTGCATCCCGCAGGGCATGTCCTCGGATCGGCCCAGGTGCGCGTGGAGCACCGTGGCGAGGTCTGGGTGGTCAGTGGCGACTACAAGGTTCAACCCGATCCGACCTGCATGCCCTTCGAGGCAGTGCGCTGCAATGTATTCATCACCGAGTCGACCTTCGGGCTGCCCATCTATCGCTGGGCACCTCAGTCCGAGGTCTTTGAGCAGATCAATGCCTGGTGGCAGTCCAATGCCCAGACGGGTCGCAGCAGCCTGCTTCTGGCCTATGCCTTCGGCAAGGCGCAACGCATCCTGGCCGGGCTCGATGCATCGATTGGCCCCATCGTTTGTCATGGCGCGCTGGAGCCGATCAATGCGGCCTATCGTGAAGCCGGGGTGCGCCTGCCAGGGACATGCCGGATCACCGATCTTGCCGACAAGGCCAGCCTCGCCCGGGCGCTGGTGCTGGCGCCTCCCTCGGCGGCAGGATCGCCCTGGGCGCGGCGTCTGGTGCAGCCCTCCGATGCCTTTGCCTCGGGCTGGATGGCAGTGCGGGGCATGCGGCGGCGGCGTAGCCTCGATCGGGGCTTCGTGCTCTCCGATCATGCAGACTGGCCCGGCCTGCATCAGGCAATCGACGCGACCGGTGCCTCGCGGGTACTCATCACGCATGGCGACGTGCCGGTCATGGTCAGGGCGCTGCGTGAGAGGGGTCTTCAGGCCGAGGCCCTGCGCACCGAATTCGGGACCGAGTCGCAGGACACCTGATGCAGACCTTTGCCGCACTGATCCGCGAACTGGACGCGACCACATCGACTCAGATCAAGATCCGGGCGCTCGCCGACTATCTCGCCCAGGCCCCCGACGAGGACGCCGCATGGGCTGTGTTTCTTCTCTCGGGCGCCAAACTGCCCCGGACCGTGCCGTCCCGGCTGCTGCGCGAGGCAGCGCTTCAGGCCTGCGGGATTCAGGACTGGCTGTTCGAGGAATGCTATGCCGCCGTTGGCGATCTGGCCGAGACGATCGCGCTGCTGGTGGCCGGGCAGCCCGGTGCTTCGGTTCAATGCGACTCGACACTGTCGTCGACGCCAGCCGGGTCTTTTGCGTCCGCCCCTTTGCATGTGTGGATGAGCCAGACGCTTCCTGCCTGGCGGGGCGCCGATCCGGAGCAGGTCAGGGCTGACTTGTGCCGCGCCTGGCATGCGCTTGATGCCGGTTGCGTCTTCACGCTCAACAAGCTGATCACCGGCGGGCTCAGGCTGGGTGTGTCACGTCAGACTGTTGCGAGGGCCCTGGCCCTGCACGGTGGCCTGGATGCACGACGCATGGCCCAACGACTGATGGGCTACGGGGGACATCGCGGCCTGCCCGATGCAGTGCAGTACCGCCGCCTGATCGCTGCCGATATCGTGGCGCCTCAGGAACCGGCGCCGTTGCAGCGGCAGGGCGAGGCGCTTGAAGCACGGGGCGACCCTTACCCCTTCTTTCTGGCCCATCCATTGCAGACGCTGCCGCAGACACTGGGTGCCTGCGAGCACTGGCAGGCCGAATGGAAGTGGGATGGCATTCGGGCCCAGGTTGTGCTGCGCTCGGACCAGGTCTGGATCTGGACGCGGGGCGAAGACCTGGTGAACGAGCAGTTCCCGGAGGTCTGTCAGGCCCTGGAGGCCTTGCGCCTGGCTGCAGGTGCCGGGGTGGTCCTCGATGGCGAACTGCTTGCCTGGGATCCGGTGGCCCAGCGTCCAGCGGACTTCGCCCTGTTGCAGCGCAGGCTTGCAAGGCGGCGCGTAAGCACCGCCCTGCAACGCGAGATTCCGGTGCGATTCATCGCCTATGACCTGCTCGAGCTGGGTGGCACCGACCTGCGTGAACAGCCCTTGCATCGTCGTCGGGCCCAGTTGGAACAACTCGCACAGGACTGGGCGCAGGGTTTGCATCTGTCTCAGCCGCTTGCGACGGGGTCGTGGCAGGACTGGTCAGCGGCCCGACAGCGGGCCCGCGACCATCGCGCCGAGGGTCTGATGCTCAAACACCGCGACAGCATCTACGGGGTGGGCCGACAGCGGATGCCGGCTGGCGGCTGGTGGAAATGGAAGCTCGATCCGATGACCATCGACGCCGTCCTGATCTATGCCCAGCGTGGCCACGGCCGACGGGCCAGTCTGTATACCGATTACACCTTCGCCGTCTGGGATCGCCCTCCGGAGATGCCTGGCGAGCGGGTGCTGCTTCCTTTCGCCAAAGCCTATTCCGGACTGACTGATGCGCAGATTCGGGACGTGGATGCACACCTTCGCAAGACCACGCGCGAGAGCTTCGGTCCGGTCCGAAGCGTCGAGCCCAGCCTGGTCTTCGAACTCGGCTTTGAAGGAATCAGTGTTTCGAGCCGCCATAAATCGGGCATTGCGGTGCGATTCCCGCGCATCCTTCGCTGGCGTACCGACAAGACACCAGAACAGGCGGATCATCTCGGGATGCTTCGCGCCCTGATCGCGGGCGGTCAATCCACCTCTGATTGAATCGCTGCAGACATGTCGGCCTTGTCAAGCCTGTCCCCCGAGCTGCATCCCGCGGGCAGCACCCTGCTGTTTGGCGTGGATTTCACCAGCGCACCGCGTCGCGGCAAACCGATCACGGCTGCCGTTGCGACGGCTCCGGAGCCCGGCCAGACACTGGCGCTGCAGGCGATCCTGCGGTTCGATTCGCACGCGGCCTGGGCAGAGTGGCTCGCCACGCCAGGTCCTTGGGTGGGCGGGTTCGATCTGCCCTTCAGCCTGCCGAGGGTGTTCATCGAGCATCTCGGATGGCTCGATCCCGACGCCCGGACCACGGACTGGGAGCAGGCCACGGCCCGGCTGGCTGCACTGACCCGCCCCGAGCTGATTGCCGCCTGCCGTGCCTGGTGCGATGCCCGACCCGCCGGTCAGAAGTTCGCCCATCGTGCGACCGACCTCGGTGCGGGCAGCAGCTCGTCCATGAAATGGGTCAACCCGCCTGTGGCGCTCATGCTGCATGCGGGCGCACCCGCGCTCATGCAGGCGGGGCTCACCCTGCCGGGTCGCCTGGCTGATCCGCTGCGTGTGGCTCTGGAGGCCTATCCCGGGATGCCCGCCCGAGCCGTACTGGGACGGGCCTCGTACAAGAGCGATGATCCTGGACGTCGCCACTGCCCTGAGCGTCGCGCAGCCCGTGCGAGGCTGCTGGCTGCCTTGCAGGCGGGCGATCTCGGGGTCAGGGTCGGCCTGGGAGACTGGGCCCAGGCCTGTCTGGACGATCCCGGGGCCGACCTGCTCGATGCCGTGCTCTGCCTGGTCCAGGCCCATCAGGCCTGGGCGGCGCGCGGCCAGGGCTGGGCCTTGCCGGCCCGGATCGATCCGCTCGAAGGCTGGATCATCGGCGCGCCGCAGCATGCAGCGCCCTGAATCAGCGCCCTGAATCAGCGTTTTGATTCAGCGCTCTGATTCAGCGTTTTGAGTCCCTCCGCTTGCGACTGCGGAAGGTGCGTCGCCACGGGTCAGTAGCCGGTGTTTTCCCGGGCCTTCTGGGCCGAGCCCCGGGCTGCGGCGAGCTGGCTGGTGGCCGCCTGCATCATGAAGCCCACATCATTGCCGAGCAGCACGAAGTCGAACCCCAGCGCCAGGCGCTGCTGGGTGAACTTCAGGCTGTGCGAATGGATGCCGACCGGCACCTTGTGCTTCTTGCAGACATCGCGAATGCGCTCGACGGTCTGCAGATGCAGGGGATGGTCATTGTCGCCCACCGGTGGCAAACCGATGGCCAGCGCCAGATCGGCCGGCCCGATGTACACGCCTCCCAATCCCGGGGTGCTGACGATCTCTTCAAGGTTGTCCAGCCCTTCGCGGGTCTCGACCATGGCGATGCAGACGATCTGGTCGTTGGCCTCGGCGGCATAGCCCTGCCCGCCATAGAGCGCCGCCCGGATCGGACCAAACGAACGCATGCCCTGGGGCGGGTATTTCGTGGCGGCGATCGCCGCCTCGGCCTCGGCCCGGTTGTTGATCATCGGCACGATGACGCCCATGGCGCCAGCATCGAGCGCCTTCATGATCTCGGCCGGATGGTTCCAGGTGACCCGCACCAGGGGCGTGGTCTCGCTGGTGGAAATGGCCGGCAGCATGACGCGCAGATCGCTCATGTCGATCAGGCCATGCTGCATGTCGACCACGATCCAGTCGAAGCCGGCATGGGCCAGTGATTCGGCACTGTGGGTATTGGCCAGGGACAGCCAGCCGCCGATGGTCTGAATTCCGGCACGCCATTTGGCAAGTGCGGTGTTGGGCCTCATGGGGTTCTCCTGTAAGGTTCGGGGGTTGGTCTGGTTCTGACGCCGACCATACCCGAATTGTCCCATTACCCGAGGAGACTTCCCATGCGGCAAGCAGTCGTCGTTTCATATGCCCGCACCGGCCTGGCCAAGGCTGCGCGCGGTGGCTTCAACAACACCTCCAACATGACCATGCTCGGCGAGGCGATCAAGCATGCCGTGCAGCGCTCGGGCGTGGCGCCCGCCGAGGTCGAGGACGTGATCTCCGGCTGTGTGGCCGCCTCGGGCAATGTGGCCCGCGCTGCCGCCCTGCTGGCCGGTCTGCCGGTCACCACCTCAGGCATGACCCTGCACCGCGCCTGCTCGTCGGGCCTGAACGCCATTGCCGTGGCGGCCCGTAACATTGTTGAAGACGGCATGGACATCATGGTCGGTGGCGGCGTCGACTCCATCACCTTCCAGGGCGGCGGTGGCGGCGGTCGTGACGACCGTCTGACCGAAATCTCGCCGGATTTCTGGATGCCCATGATCGATACCGCCGATGTCGTGGCGGCCCGCTACAACCTCAGCCGCGAGTATCAGGACGAGTATTCCCTGCGTTCGCAAAAGCTCATGGCCGCTGCCCAGGCCGCAGGCAAGTTCAAGGACGAGATCGTCCCGGTCAAGACCCGCATGAAGGTGGTCGACAAGGTCACCAAGGCCGAGTCCTTCGTGGACTATGTGGTCGACCGTGACGAGTGCAACCGTCCCGACACCACCCTCGAAGGCCTGGCCAAGCTCGAGCCGGTCAAGGGCCCGGGCAAGTTCATCACCGCAGGCAACGCCAGCCAGCTGTCCGACGGTGCCGCTGCGCTGGTCCTGATGGAGGCCCGCGAGGCCGAGCGTCGTGGCCTGCAGCCCATGGGCGCCTTCAAGGGCTGGGCGGTCGCCGGCTGCGAGCCCGATGAAATGGGCATCGGCCCGGTCTTTGCCATCCCCAAGCTGCTCAAGCGCCATGGCCTGAAGATCGACGACATCGATCTGTGGGAGCTCAACGAAGCCTTTGCAAGCCAGTGCCTGTATAGCCGTGACAAGCTCGGCATTGATCCCGAGAAGTACAACGTCAACGGCGGCTCGATCGCGATCGGCCATCCCTTCGGCATGACCGGCGCCCGTCTGGCCGGCCATGTGCTGATGGAAGGCAAGCGCCGTGGCGCCAAGAATGTCGTGGTGTCGATGTGCATCGGCGGCGGCATGGGCGCGGCGGGTCTGTTCGAGGTGTACTGACCCGTGGCATGACGGTGGTGTCGCCTGCCGGGTGCTGACCCGGAGGCGGACCGCCTGATCAGCCAGGACGAAACAAAAAGGGGCCTTCGGGCCCCTTTTTGTTTGCAGGAACCCTTTGCTGCTCGTCTGGATATCGCGCTGGACCATCAAGCGAGGCCCCAAAAACCGATGCTTCGGAGTTAGGATTAACCGTAAGTGATGTGATTCAGTTGCGGATTGCGGGAAGTCAATCCGCGCCGCTGCGGCGTGGTCATGATCTCGCGGTGAGTGAGACCAAACTTCAGTTCGCCGAACGCCTTCGGGCGGCCATGCAGGTCGCCGGCTACGCACCGCGCCCGGCCGTCCTGGAGCGTGAGTTCAATAGCCGCTACTGGGGCAAGCCCATGACCCTGCACGGCGTGCGCCGCTGGCTGCTGGGCGAAACCCTGCCGTCACAGGACAAACTGCTGGTGCTGGCCGAGTGGCTGGCGGTGCCTCCCCAGACCCTGTTGTTCGGCGATGCGGCAACTGGTCTTCGGGTGGAGCAGCGCAAACCCCGCTGGGATGCGGGAGTGGGCTTCGAGGATCGCGAACTGTTCGAAGCCTTTCTGCGTCTGCCCGTACCCCAGCGCAGGGTGGTGCGCGAGGTGATTCTCGCGTTTTCCCGCGCCTATTCCGCGGCTGAAACCACGCTGCGGTAGATGCTGTTGCGCGGCGTGGCAAAGACCCGCCTCACCATGGGTTCGAAGTGCTCGAGCGGTAGTGTCTCGCCCCTGGGGTTGAAGGCCGGGCCGTCGTAGAGCGCGCAGAACTCCTCGGTGCGCGCATAGTGCTCATGCCCCTGGAATTGATCACGCAGGTTGCGATCCAGTCCCAGGTGATGAAAGAAGTAATAGCCCTGGAAGATGCCGTGCTGCTGGATCATCCAGTGGTTGGCCTCGCTTACGAAGGGCTTGACGATGGCCGCAGCCACGTCGAAGTGATTGGCGCAGCCCAGGGTATCGCCAATATCGTGCAGCAACGCGCAGACCACATACTCCTCATCACGTCCGTCCTTCAGGGCGAGAGTGGCCGTTTGCAGCGAGTGGGTGAGACGATCGACCGCGAAGCCGCCATGGTCGCCATCAAGCAGTTTGAGATGCGCGAGGATGCGATCGGGCAGGGCCCGTGTGAACTCCGGCGTGTGGCTGCGGATGATGGCCCAGTCTTCGGCCGTGCATTCGGCCATGCTGGTGAAACGTGCGCGGTCATTCATCAGTAACCCCTGTGACGTGCGAGTCGATCGGCATGGAAGGCGGAGTCGCCAAGATACTCCTGCAACACTCTGGCGCGTTTCATGAACAGGCCGATGTCAAACGCATCGGTCATGCCCATCCCGCCGTGCATCTGTACCCCCTCCTGCACGGCACGGGTGGCGCTGGCGCCGGCGCGCGATTTGGCCACGGCCACGTCGCGCAGGGCGCCGGCCGGATCGGCGTCCAGCGCCTGCAGCGCGCCCATCACGGCTGCCCTGGCCAGTTCGATATCGCAATACAGGTCGGCAGCGCGATGCTGAAGCGCCTGGAACTCACCAATCAGTTTGCCGAACTGTTTGCGCGCCTTGAGGTAATCGGTCGTGCGCAGGAAGACCTCATCAGCCAGCCCGAGCAGTTCGGCCGCTGCCGCGGCACGGCCCGCATCGAGCGCAACCGCCAGGGGAGCCGCCCCCGCGTCGAGTCCGCCCAGCAGCCCGTCTGCGCCCACCTGCACGCCTGAAAATGTGAGTCGGGCGGTTGGTCGGGAATCCACCATGGTGACCCGCTCAATGCTCAGGCCTGCCGCATCGCGGGGGACCAGGAACAGGCTCAGACCCGCCTCACTGGTTCGGGCAACCACGATCAGAAGGTCGGCCACATGTCCGTCGATGACAAAGGTCTTGCTGCCATTGAGCACAAAACCGGAGGCCTGAGGTCTGGCCTGCATGGCGATACGCTCGGGCGCGTGCTTGGCGTGCTCCTCCAGCGCCAGGGTCGCGATCAGCGAGCCATTGGCGAGCGCGGGCAGCCATCGCGCCTTCTGGGCATCGCTGCCGGCGCGCATCAGCAGCGTTGCTGCCACCACCGAAGAGGTCATGAAGGGCGAAGCAGTCAGGTTGCGGCCGATTTCTTCCATGACCGTGCCGGCCTCGACAAAGCCCAGCCCCAGACCGCCATGGGCCTCAGGAATGAGGATGCCGGTAAAGCCCAGCTCGGCAAACTTTGCCCAGACTTCGCGGGAAAAGCCCGCCTGGTCATTGGCATCACGCAGGGCACGCAGCTGGGCAACCGGGGCCTGTTCGGCCATGAAGCTGCGCGCGCTGTCGCGCAGCATGGATTGTTCTTCGTTGAGCAGCAGGCTCATGTCGATATCTCCAGTTCGCTCAGGCGCCAGGAAGTTCAAGAATGCGCTTGGCGATGATGCCCAGCTGCACTTCGCTGGTTCCGCCCTCGATGGAATTGGCCTTGGTCCGCAGCCAGGCCCGGATGGTCGCGCCGTGATTGGTGCGATCACTGTCCCATTCCAGGGTATCGCTGCCACCGGCCGCCACCAGCAGCTCGTAACGCCGCTTGT
>JBMSOD010000005.1:0-36720 GCA_049422085.1 Burkholderiaceae bacterium | reverse complement strand
TTGTTCCTGGCGACGTTGAAGAAATTGAAGGGGACCAGACCGCAGAGGACGAAGTGATTCCGCGACCGGTGCTGATCGGCCTGCTGGTGATCCTGTTCGGAAAGATCATTCCCATCATGCCGATCGCAGGGATGCGTGACGTGCGGATCTACGGTGGCTGGTGGGTGACCAGTATCGACATCCTTCATCATCTGATCCTGCCCGCCTTTACCCTGGCCATTGTCTACATGGCGCAGTACAGCCGTCTGTCGCGGGCCAGCATGCTCGAGGTGCTGGGATCAGACTACATTCGAACCGCCCGGGCCAAAGGCCTGGCCGAGCGACTGGTGATCTGGAAGCACGCCCTGCGCAATGCCCTCATGCCGGTGGTCACCATCGCGGGCCTTCAGTTCGGCAACCTGGTCTCGGGGGCGGTTCTGGTGGAGACCGTCTTCTCATGGCCAGGGCTGGGCACGCTCGCCTTTGACTCCATTCTGGGCCGTGACTATCCGACACTGCTTGGCGTTCTGTTCTTTTCCTCTGTCCTTGTGATCCTGGCCAATCAGCTGACCGATCTGACCTACCGATGGATCGATCCACGACTGCGCAGCCGATGAACACCTCGTCTTCTCATCCAAACCCATCGACGGGCACGGGCCAGGTGACTGCTCAGGTGGCTGCCCAGACCGAGGTCGCAGGGGCTGCAGGGCAGCCGGTGGCCATCGAAGTGCTGTCGCCCTCGCGCGAAGCCTGGCGGGTTTTTCGCAGGAACAAGGCGGCCATGCTCGGGCTGATTCTGCTCAGCACGGTCATTCTTGCCATGCTGCTGGGTCCCACGATCTATCCGGTGCCCCCGTTTGACATCACGGGCGCTCCGTTTACCGAGCCTTTTGTGAATGCCGCCCTGCCACTGGGATCCGACTATCTCGGCCGCGACATTCTGGCCGGGATGGCCGTCGGTGGACGGGCCACCCTGCTGGTCGGGCTTGCAGCCGCTGCGATCACCGTCAGCATCGGTCTGACGGTGGGCGCGCTGGCAGGCTACTTTGGTGGCTGGGTCGATGAAGCGCTATCGCGTCTGACCGAGATTTTCCAGGTCATGCCCTCGCTGCTTTTTGCCATGGTGCTCATGACCCTGTTCGACCCCTCGCTCACCATGGCGATCATCGCCATCGGCATGGTCACCTGGACCAGCACCGCGAGACTTGCGCGGGCCGAATTCATGCGCCTGCGCAAGCTCGAATATGTGAATGCCGCCCGGGCGCTCGGTGCCGGTCCGGTTCGACTCATGCTGCGCGAGATCCTCCCGAATGCCGCCCCGCCTCTGATCGTCTCGGCCACCCTGATCATCGGTGTGGCCATCCTGTTCGAGGCCGGGCTGAGCTTTCTAGGTCTGTCCGACCCCAATGTCATGAGTTGGGGATTGATGATCGGATCCAACCGGAAGTACGTGCTCGATGCCTGGTGGGCGGTGACTTTTCCGGGGCTTGCCATCTTCATCACCGTGCTGGCGGTCAGTCTGGTCGGTGACGGCCTCAATGACGCGCTCAACCCCAAGATGCATCAGCGATGAACGCGCCTGTTCTCAATCCGGCACCCCTGCTCGAGGTCCAGGACCTGTCGGTCGAATTCGAGACCCGCAAGGGCATCGCACGGGTGCTCGAGTCGGTTTCATTCGCCCTGCATCGGGGCCAGACCCTGGGTCTTGTGGGTGAGTCGGGCTGTGGCAAGAGCATGACCGCGCTGGCGATCATGCGGCTGATCCCCAATCCGCCAGGAAGAATCACGGCCGGGCAGGTGCGCTTTGACGGCACAGACCTGCTGGCACTTCCCGATGCAGCCATGCGCAACATCCGTGGCAACCGGGTCTCGATGATCTTTCAGGAACCCATGACCTCGCTGAACCCGGTCTATACCGTGGGTGAGCAGATTGCCGAGGCGGTGAGACTGCATCAGCGTCTGGACCGACGTGCCGCGCATGAGCGAGCCATCGAGATGCTCGAGCAGGTCGGCATTCCTGCGGCACGAACCCGCGTGGACGAGTATCCCCATCAGTTCTCGGGCGGGATGCGCCAGCGCGTGATGATCGCCATGGCACTGGCATGCAGCCCGGGCGTCCTGATTGCTGATGAACCCACCACGGCGCTCGACGTCACCGTTCAGGCTCAGATCTTCGACCTGATTTCAGACCTTCGTCATCGAACAGGGACGGCGGTGGTGCTGATCACCCACGACATGGGGGCCATTGCCGAAATGACCGATCGGGTCGCAGTGATGTATGCCGGACGTATTGTCGAAGAGGGCAGCGTGGCCGAGGTCCTCGAGCATCCCCTGCATCCCTATACCCAGGGACTGATCGCCTGCGCGCCCGGGCGGCGGACCGCCGCCCATGGCGAACCGCTCGAGGAGATTCCGGGCACGGTCCCCTCCTTGCTCGAGCGGCGCGGCGGTTGTGCCTTTGCCGACCGATGCCGGCATGTCATGCCCAAGTGTCGTGTCGAGCTGCCTGCGGAAACCCGTTTCGATGGCGGCCAGCGGCGTGTCTTGTGCTGGCTTCACGCACAGGGGGCCACATGAGCACCGAGCCCGGCCTGCGTGCCCGCTCTGACCGGTCGACCTCCCAAGACCAGCCTCTGCTCACGGTGCAGGACCTGAAGGTGCATTTCCCGATCGGGGGTGGTCTGATTGGCAAGCCCAAGGCCTGGGTCAAGGCGGTCGATGGGGTGAGCTTTTCAATCGCCCGGGGACGCACCTTCGGCATCGTGGGCGAGAGTGGATCGGGCAAGAGCACCACCGCTCTGGCGGTCATGCGCCTTGTTCGCCACACCGCGGGCCAGATTCTGCTCGAGGATCAGGACATCGGAAACGCACGCGGCGAAACCCTGCGTCAGGCGCGCAAGCGATTCCAGATGGTCTTTCAGGATCCCTATGCCTCGCTCAATCCGCGCAAGCGGGCAGGAGATGCGGTTCGCGAGGCCCTCATGCTGATGCAGGCAGGCGATCCGTCGGGTTTTGATGAACGGGTTGCCCGAATCTTTGCCCAGACGGGGCTGCGTCCGGAGCAGCAGATGCTGTTTCCCCATCAGTTCTCGGGCGGACAAAGGCAGCGCATCGTGCTGGCCCGAGCGCTTGCGGCCAATCCGGACCTGGTGGTCTGCGATGAACCGGTCTCGGCCCTTGATGTCGCGATCCAGGCGCAGATTCTGAATCTGATGCAAAGACTGCAGAAAGATCTCGGACTCACCTATCTGTTCATCTCGCATGATCTGGGCGTGATCCGCCACATGTGCGATGACGTGGCCGTGATGTATCTGGGCCTCATTGTCGAGCAGGCCCCCAGGGAGTCCCTTTTCTCAAGACCCCTGCATCCCTACACCCTGGCACTGTGGTCTGCAGCGCCCTCATTCGACCCGCGAGCCCGGGCCCGAGGTCAGCGCATCCGGCTCCAGGGAGACCCGCCCAGCCCGATCAATGTCCCGTCGGGCTGCCGATTTGCGGGCCGTTGCCCCTTTGCTGAAGCAAGGTGCCATGCAGAAGCGCCCTTGTTGCGGGAAGTGCTTCCGGGTCATCGCGTGGCCTGCCACCGGGTCTCGGATGCAGGCGAGCCGCTCTATCCATTGGCGGGTACGCCCCAAGCCTGAGTCGGCCATCGCCGGTTGAGGCCAGTGGCCTCGGTTGAGGTCTGGTGCTCGGGTTGCGCTCAGCCGCGGATGCGGGCATTGCCCGGGTCGTACCAGGCCTGGAGCTGCAACTGGGCGGCGATGCGTTCGCTCGCCACCTCGATCTCGAAGGACTCCTGGGCCAGCCACTCACGGCTGACGCCTTCGGCGCATTGCACCCATCCCATGCCCAGCGAGGCATTCAAGCGATGCCCGTACATTCCACTGCTCACGATGCCCACCCGCGCCCCTCTTGAAAAGATCGGCTCGTCATGAATCAGCAGCGCCTTCGGATCCGCCAGACGGATCTGCACCAGACGTCGTTCGGGCACACCGGAATGCAGGCTCGCTTCCCGGGCCCGCATCAGCGCATCACGACCCACAAATCCGCCAGGTTTGTCCCAGGCACAGGTAAAGCCGAGGCCCGCCTGAAGAGGCGTGTCCTCGACACCGATGTCATGCCCCCAATGTCGATAGCCTTTTTCGGTGCGGCAGGCATTCATTGCCCGGGTCCCTGCATGGGTCAGGCCGAAATCCCGACCGGCCTCGACGATCCGTTCATACACCTGCAGCGCAGACTCGGCGGGGATGTACAGCTCCCAGCCGAGCTCACCGACATAGGTGATGCGGCTGGCCCTCACGATCGCGTAGCCGATCTCGATTTCGCGCGAGGTGGCAAACGGAAACCCCTCATTGGAGAAATCCTCGTCGGGGCAAAGTCTGCCGAGCAGTGCACGCGAAGCGGGTCCCATCAGACCGAGCATCGGCAATCCCGAGGTGAGATCGATCACACTGCAATGCTCCTCGGGTCGGACCGCCTCCCTCAGGAACGCCGCATCGCGAACCTGAGCCCCCGCCGAAGTGACAACCAGAAAGTCATCCTGAGCGAGCCGGGTGATGGTGAGGTCGGCTTCGATGCCCCCTTTCGGGTTGAGCCACTGGGTGTAGATCACCCGACCCGTCGGGCGATCGATCAGTGCGGTACTGACCCGATCAAGCACCGCGCAGGCATCGCGGCCCAGCACTCTGAACTTGGCCATCGACGACTGATCGAAAAGCGCCACTGCATCCCGAACGGCAAGACATTCGCGCTCGGTCTGGCCGAGCCAGTGAGGGTTGCGGTAGGAATGGATTTCGACCGGAGGCTCAGCGCCTGGCACCGCTGCGCTCGGATCGAACCAGCTGGGTCGCTCCCAGCCCGCGAGCTCGCCCATGCAGGCGCCTGCCGCGAGCAGACGTTCATGAAACGGTGAGCGCCTTGCATTTCTGGCGGTCAGGGGCTGCCTGAAGGGCCAGTGCATCGCGTAGAGCAGGCCCAGACTCTCCGTAGTGCGGTCGCTCAGGTAAGCCCGGGTGCCCTGCACCGGATGCATCCGCCTCACCTCGATCCCGGGCATGTCCATCGGCACCTGCCGATCCCGGATCCATTGCGCGAGGAGCCGACCGGCGCCCCCCGAGGATTGAATGCCGATCGAATTGAATCCGCAGGCAACAAACAGATCACGCACCTCGGCTGTCTCGCCAAGCAGATAGCGGTCATCGGGGGTAAAGCTCTCGGGGCCGTTGAACCAGGTCGCGATCCCCGTGCCTGCCAGCGCCGGCACCCGGGCCAGTGCCTTTTCAAGCACGGGCTCAAAATGCGCCACGTCATCAGGCAGGGCATCGAAACAGAAATCGCGGGGAATTCCGCGGACAGCCCATGGCTTGGCGACTGGCTCGAAGGCGCCCAGGAGCAGCTTGCCTGCATCCTCCTTGTAATAGGCCCACTCGTCGGGCACGCGCAGGGTCGGCAGATTGCGGGGCACCTGCGGCATGTATTCGGTGACCACATAAAAGTGCTCTGCGGCCTGAAGGGGCAGCCGGATTCCGAGCGGCCGCGCCAGTTCGGCCGACCACATGCCCCCGGCAAGGACAACCACATCGGCGCGAGTCTGCCCCCTTGTCGCGACCGAAGGATTGTCCCCGTCCTGTCTGGCTGAACGCAGATGCTCGCCGTCCCGCCCGGCATGGACCCAGTCCACACCGCAGGCACGGCCGTTTTCATGAAGGATGCGCGAGACCTCGTAACCTTCGAAGATACGCGCGCCACCTGAGCGGGCGCCCCGGGCCAGAGCGAGCGTGGTGTCCACCGGATTGGTCTGGCCGTCATTGGGCGTCCACAGGCCTCCCAGCACTCCGGTCAGATCAGCCAGCGGATGGTAGGCCCCCACCTCCGAAGGACTCAGCAGATGCGCCTCCACACCAAAGGAGCGCGCCACCGAAGCGCTGCGACGCAACTCTTCCCATCGTTCATCGTTCAGGGCGAGCGCAACCGAGCCGTTTCGGCGAAAACCGGTGGCCTGACCGGTGCGGGCCTCCAGGGTCTCGAACAGCTGCGAGGTATAGACCGCCAGATCAGTGAGGTTGCGGGTCGCCCTGAGCTGGGGAACCAGGCCTGCGGCATGCCAGGTCGTCCCGCAGGTGAGCTGACGCCGCTCGAGCAGAACCACGTCACGAATCCCGAGTTCGATGAGATGGAAGGCAATGGAGCAACCCACGATTCCGCCACCGATGATCAGAACCGCTGCATGAGCGGGCGGTATCGAGGCCGGCGTTGTCGACTCGGTATTTGATGTCGAACCAGCGGAATCAGAAAGACTCATGCGCATTTCCGCCTTGGGTGCCCTGGGTGCCCTGAGTGTCTTGGGCGCCAAGGATTCGAGTGGGTTGCAAGGACGATCCGGCCTTGATCTCTGAAAAAAATTGTCGCGCAGGCCCAGTCGCCCACCTATGCGGATCCTGCCACGTGATTGACAGGAAACGCCATCGTGAGATGCTGCGATTCATGCAAGCCCTGCTCAGAAATCCCATCGGCTTTCTCTTGCTGCCCCAGTTCACCGTGATGGGACTGGCCTCGGCGATCGAACCGTTGCGTATCGCCAACCGCTACCTCAAGGACCCCTACCGGTGGCAGTTGCTGTCGCTCGGTGATCAGGCAGTGGTCGATGACAACGGAATTCCCATCGCGGTGCATGAGACCCTTGCCCGAACGCAAGCCCTGGGCACGCTGATCCTGTGCGCCGATGTCCGTCCGGAGCGCTTCTACTCACGCGAACTGCGCCGACAGTTGCACCGGTTCGACCGCTCGGGTGCCACCCTCGGTGCGCTCGATACCGGCGCCTTTCTGCTGGCGCGCGCCGGCCTGCTGGAAGGATGTCGCGTCACTGCGCACTGGGAAGTGCTTGAAGCCTTCAGGGAGCGCTTTCCGCGTCTTGCCGTCGCGCAGACCCTGTTCGAGTTCGGGCCGTCCCGAATGACCTGTGCCGGAGGCACCGCGGCGCTGGACATGATGCTCAATGCGATTTCGGCCGACCACGGACTGGCCCTGGCCCAGCGGGTTGCAGAGCATTGCCTGCATGAACGCATCCGAAACGCCGATGCCGATCAGCGGATGGCACTGCCACTGCGAGCGCGTATTCATCATCCCAGACTGGCGCGAGCCGTGCGGCATCTCGAAACCGTCAACGACCGCCTTGTACCCAGCGAAGAGCTCGCTCAGGCCGCGGGCCTTTCAGTGCGACAGTTGCTGCGCCTGTTCAGTCAGCACCTTGGTGAAGGCCCAGCCCAGTTTCATCGGCGCCAACGGCTTGACCATGCCCGGGGGCTCTTGCGTCACACCCCCATGTCGGTCACCGAGGTGGCCATCGCCAGCGGCTTCGATTCGGTGGCCCATTTCTGCCGCATCTTCAGACAGACCTTTGGCCGAACGCCGGGCGATGACCGGCGCGGCGAAGGGCCCGCCCGACCCGCTTTGGCACTTTTAGACAATCAGCAGGCCTGATTCGTCAATACGTTCAGCGTTCGAAGCCGCACAGTGCACACACGAACAGAACGCTGATCCTGCCCCAGGAGACGATCCCGTGACCTCATCCGGTCCTTGCGCTGCCACGCCGGGCGCACGCCCCACGCTCACGATCTTTCCCGCGCGTCGCATCATCACCATGGATGAATCGCTTCCGCAGGCCTCGGCCGTGGGCGTCATCGAGGGACGCATTGTTGCGGTTGGCGACATGGACAGCATGAGGCCCTGGCAGGAGGGCCGCGAAGTGGTCCTTGATGAGCGATTCCGCGACAAGGTGCTCATGCCGGGCCTGATCGACAACCATATTCATCCGTTTCTGGGCGCCATCCTGATGCCCATGGAGATCATCGCACCGGAGGCCTGGAGACAGCCCGACGGCAGCGTGCTGCCTGCGGCGGGGACTCCCGCCGAATACCGTGAACTCTTGCAGGCGCGGCTCAAGGCACGCACCGACACCGATGAGCTGTTCATCAGCTTCGGTTATCAGCCGGCGCTTCACGGACGCTGGTTTCGACAAGAGCTCGACGCGCTGTGCCCGGACCGTCCGGTGATCCTCTGGCAGCGATCGTTTCACGAGACTTATCTGAACAGCTGTGCGATCGAGCGGCTCGGCCTCGACCGCGAAAACACCAGAACCCATCCGCAGGTGAAGCTTGAGGATGGCCATTTCTTCGAGACCGGCAACAAGCTGGTCATGGCCTCGGTACGCAAGACGCTGATGGCACCGCAGTGGTATCGCAAGGGTCTGGCCATGACCGCCGACCTGATGCAGCAGGGAGGCATCACCACCGCGGGCGACATGCTGTTCGGCTCACTGGGGCCCGAGTTCGAAATGGAAGCGCTCGACGAAGTCATCGAGACCCCTGGCCGGCCGATGCGCATCGTGAATGTCTTTGACTTTCGCGGATTCTCGAATCGCGCGACGGGCAGACCCATGGGCCCGCCCGATGCGCCCATTGATTTTTCCGCAGGGCTTCAGGCGATTGGTGCCCAGATCGGGCAGCATGGCAAGCATGTGCTGAACAGCCGGGCAGTCAAACTGTTTGCGGACGGCGCGATGTTCTCGCAGCTGATGCAGATGCGCCCCCCGGGGTATATCGACGGTCACCATGGCGAATGGCTGATGAGCCCCGAGGTCCTGGATGCCGGCATTCAGGCGGCCTGGGATGCAGGGCTGCAGATTCATGTGCATGTCAACGGTGATGCCGGCATGGATGCTGTCATCGACGCCCTCAGCCGGGCCCAGGCCAGACGTCCGCGCTTTGACCATCGCTTTCATGTGCATCATGTCGGCTACTGCTCGGCAGCACAGATTCCAAGGCTGGCAGCACTCGGGGCGCATGCGAGCGTCAATCCGTATTACATCCATGCGCTGGCCGACGACTACTCGGTGCTCGGCCTCGGGCCCGAGCGGGGCTCCCAGATCTCCCGCTGCGGCTCCATGCTGCGCGCCGGCATGAAAGTCTCGTTTCACTCCGACTTCATTATTGCGCCGCCCGAGCCGCTGCTGCTTGCCTGGTGTGCCGCCAACCGTTTTACGCGTTCCGGTGCGGTGGCCTCTCCGACAGAGCGGCTGACACTTGAACAGGCGCTGCGCGGCATCACCATCGATGCCGCATGGGCGCTGGGCCTGGAGTCCGAGATCGGTTCGATTGCCTGCGGCAAGCGCGCCGATTTTGCGATTCTGGAGGACGACCCCTTCGAGCTGGGGGTGGAGCGTCTCAAGGATGTGCGCGTCGCCGGCACGATTTTCGAAGGCACGCCGCATCTGCTCGCCAGGCCTGTGGCAAGCCTTCATGCATCTCATCTGGACCGATCTGTTCAAGGTTCGGCAGTCCGTGCGTCGAGCCGTCGAGGTGCGAGCGCTGCGACGGGTCGCTATCAACGCTTGCGTCCGGTCGTCCCCGGCTGTTGCGGCCCGGGCATCGACCGGTGCGATCTCATTCGCCAGTGGCCCCAATGGCTGGGTCCGGCAGTGCCGCAGGCACGGCCCGCCTCCTTGTCATCGTCATCCGCCCCCCCGTTCACCCATCCCGGAGTGCCTTCATGAAAACCCACCTGACTGATCCGTCGCGCCGCAAGGCCGCATCGCAGCTGACTGCCCTGGGCGTCGGGCTGAGCGCCGGAGGGCTGATCTCCGAAGAGACTCTTGCGCAGGCAGGCAACACCCTGGTTGTCGGGATGGCCAGCCATCCTCCGCATCTGAACTCGGCCATCGCCTCCGGTACGGCCACAGGCATTCCCGGTGCCCAGCTGTTTGCAAGCCCTCTGCGCTTTGATGGCGACTGGACGCCCCAGCCCTATCTGGCGCGAAGCTGGAGCTTTCAGGATGACGGCAGGTCCATCCTGCTCAGGCTGGTCGAAAACGCCACCTTCCATGATGGCCGTCCGATCACCTCGGAAGATGTGGCCTTTTCCATCATGACCGTCAAGGCCAACCATCCCTTTCAGTCGATGTTTGCTCCGGTCGAACGGGTGGACACGCCCTCGCCCTACATCGCCGTCGTGAGGCTGAGCACGCCCCACCCGGCGATTCTGCTGGCGCTCTCGCAACCCTTCTGTCCCATCATTCCCAAGCACATCTTCGGCGACGGACAGGCCTTGCGCACCCACCCGAGAAATGCCAACCCGGTCGGGTCAGGGCCCTACAAGCTGGTGAGCTTCAAGCCCAAAGAGGCGATCGTGCTCGAGCGCCATGCGGGATTTTTCATCCCCGGACGGCCCCGATTCGATCGGGTGGTGCTGCGCATGATCAGCGATCCCTCTGCAATGGCGCTCGCACTCGAGCGCGGCGAGATCGATCTGATTCCCGGCTTTCCGACGCTGGCCCAGGTCAATCAGCTCTCGAAGGCCAAGGACGTGGTGGTGTCGCGCAAGGGCGGCGAGGCGATCGGGCCCATTGGCTGGCTCGCCTTCAACATGAAGCGCAAACCCTTCGACGATGTCCGGGTGCGTCGGGCCATCGCCTACGCCATCGACAAGGACTTCATCATCCGGGAACTGCACAAGGGCATCACGGTCAGGGCCACCGGGCCAATCACGCCAGGCTCGCCTTTCTATACGGACAAGGTCGAGCACTACAGGCTCAATCTCGACAAGGCCAATCAGCTGCTCGATGCCGCCGGTCTCAAACGCGGCGCAGGGGGCAACCGATTTGCCATGGCAATCGACTATCTGCCAGGTACTCCAGACAACAGCCAGACCCTGGCGGAATACCTGCGTCCGCAACTGCGCAAGATCGGCATCGATGCCACGGTCCGCAATTCCCCTGATTTTCCAACCTGGGCGCGACGCATTTCCAGTCATGACTTCGATGTCACGATGGACAGCGCCTTCAATTACGGCGACCCGGTGATCGGGGTGCATCGCACCTATCTGTCCAGCAACATCAAACCCGGCGTGATCTGGTCAAACACCCAGAGCTATGCCAATCCCAAGGTCGACGAACTGCTCGCCCAGGCGACCGTTGAGCGCGACCCCGAGAAGCGAAAGCGCCTGTACACCGAATTCCAGCGCATCGTGGTGGACGATGTGCCGGTGGCCTTCACCCATGTCTGGGCGCAGGGTTACGCAGCCCGCAAGGACCTCAAGGACGTTCCCACCTCGATCTGGGCGCCGATCACGCCCTACGATACGATTCATCGCTAGACCAGCACAAAAAGCTCAGGAGGGGACATGAATCGGGTCGATCACAAGGTGGCATTGGTCACGGGTGCATCGGGTGGCATTGGATCGGCCACCTGCAGGCTGCTCGCACGAAGCGGAGCAACGGTGGTTGCAACCGACCTTCGGGAAGGGCCTGGACAGGCGCTTGTGGCGCAGATCCTTGCCGAGGGCGGCAAGGCCCGCTTCATGACTCACGATGTCACCGACGATGCGCAATGGGCCCGTGTGATCGCCGAGACGCTCGACGCCTTCGGACAACTCGACATCCTGGTGAACAATGCGGGCATCTTTCGTCATGGCCGCACCGAAGAGGCCAGCGTGGCCGACATCCAGGAGATGTTCGACATCAACCTGAAAAGCGTGGTGCTCGGAACGCAGCATGCCTTCCGGGCGATGAAGCAACGCCCCGCGGATCGCGGCCCGGCTGCCATTGTCAATCTGTCCTCGGTCGCGGGCCTGACCGGTTCACCCAATGCCACGCTCTACTGCCTGAGCAAGGGCGGTGTTCGCCTGTTCACAAAAGCCACCGCGCTCGAGGCGGCCGCGCTGGGCTACAACATCCGGGTCAACTCCATCCACCCCGGCATCATCGACACCGACATGGCCCGCGGCGTCGCCGACGCGATGCGAGGCCGAGGCGTCCCGGAAACCGGGATCGGGCAGGCGCTCGCAGGCGCTCACCCCCTGGGTCGGATGGGACAGGCTGAGGAAATCGCGCGCGGCATCGTCTACCTCGCCTCGGACGATGCCTCGTTCATGACCGGATCCGAACTGGTGGTCGACGGCGGCTTTACCGCGCGCTGACCCGAAGCGACGAACCCAGGATCTCGGTCTGCCCTCCGTCTGAACGGTCCCGCCAGGCGCCCGGAGGACAGGTCCAGGACAGGTCTGGCAGGCCCGGATCCGATTCAGATGGGCGTCTGCGGCCAGCGCATTGCTGCGCTGGAGTCCTTCGCGCCCTCTCCGCGAGAAATCGCAGCATCAAACAGGGCAATCACTGCCGGCATGACCGCCAGATCAACGCCATGTCGGCGAGCCTCTTCGACCATGAGCGTCGCATCCTTGCGGGCCATCGCCACCTCAAAGGACGGCTGATCGTACTGGCCGTTGACCAGACGCGCAGCCCGCATGGGCAGAAATGCGCCAGGATTGAAGTGTTCGAACAGGCTCATCGCCTGAGACGGTGCGATGCCAACCGAATGGGCCAGGCGGGCGACATCGCCAAGCACCCCGCCCATGCCGATCAGGACCAGATTGCCAAAGAGCTTGAACGAAGCGGCCCTCTCGGGTGACTCGCCCATCCAGACCACCTTGCCGGTCATTTCCTGCATCCAGGGCAGGATGGCATCGCAAAGTGCCTTGTCGCCGGACAGCAGCATGAGTCCGGTGCCATCGGCCGCATTCGCGGGGCCCATGAAAACCGGCGCATGAACGAAACGCACACCTCGGGCAGCCCAGCGCGCGGCCCGTTCTGCGGTCGGTGTGGTCGCGGTGGTGGTGTGATCGAGGATCCAGGCCGTGCGATCGATGGCATCGACCAGCGGTTCGAGCACGGCATCCACCGAGGCATCGTCCGCCAGGGACAACTGAATGCGTTCTGCCCCGCGCACGGCTTCGGCCGCACTCGCGCAGGCGAGTGCCCCCAAGGCCACCAGAGGGGCCGTTCGCGCCGGGTTGCGGCTCCAGACCCGAACCTCGTGACCCTTGTCGCGCAGTCGTTTGACGAAACCGGCCCCCATCAGACCGGCGCCCAGAAAAGCAATCTTCATGGCTTTCTCCTAGCCGAAAGGCGGGCGGCCGGTGTGGGTGGTGGAACTCAGAACTTCGAGAGCACCTTGCGAATCGTGTCAGTGATGCGGTCGATATGCGCCTTTTCTGCGATGAAGGGCGGCGCGAGGATCAGCGAATCACCGGTCGACTTCAGGTTGAGATTGGCGTCGTAGAGCGCCTTCTGGGCCTCATGGCCGCGTGCCCCCGGATTCTGACCCGCGGTGGACAGCTCGACCGCAGCCATCATGCCGATGTTGCGGATGTCGACCACGCAGGGCAGATCGCGCAGGGAATGCACCGCCTGCTCAAAGTAGGGTGCCATCGCGGCCGAGCGACCGATCAGGTCTTCCTTCTCGAAGAGATCCATCATGGCCAGGCCGGCTGCGCAGGATGCAGGATGCGCCGAGTAGGTATAGCCATGGAAGAACTCAATGCCCTTGGCCGGACCCGCATCGGTGATGGTGTCGTAGATGTCCTGACGTGCCACCACCGCTCCCAGCGGCTGGGCTCCATTGGTGATGGCCTTGGCCATGGTCATGATGTCGGGCGTCACGCCAAACTTCTGAGCACCAAAGGGGGCGCCCATTCGGCCCCAGCCGGTGATCACTTCATCGAAGACCAGCAGGATGCCGTTGGCATCGCAGATCTCCCGGATGCGGTCGAGATATCCCTTGGGCGGGGGCAGGCAACCAAAGCTGCCCGCGGCGGGCTCAACGAACACCGCTGCAATGTTGTCGCCGCCGACCATCGCACAGATGCGCGCCAGGTCTTCTGCGAGATCGGCGCCATGATCGGGCTGGCCCTGGATAAAACGGTTCTCGGCAACGGCGGTGTGCCGCATGAAATGCACTCCGGCAAGACCCACACCGAAGGTACGCCGGTTGTTGACCATGCCCGACAGCGCGACACCGCCCAGGTTGACGCCGTGATAGGCCCGCTCGCGCGAGACGAACAGCTGACGATGCCCCTGCCCACGAATGCGGTGATAAGCCAGCGCCATCTTCATGGCGGTGTCCACCGACTCGGAGCCCGAGCAGGTGAAGAAAACACGGTTCAGCCCCTCGGGGGTGAAGGTGGCCACGCGTTGCGCGAGTTCGAACGCTTTGGAGTGCGCCCGCGTGAAGGGCATGGTGTAGTCGAGCGTCGAGAGCTGGTCATAGACCGCACGCGCGATTTCCGGTCGGCAATGACCCGCGGCAACGCAAAACAGGCCCGAGGATGCATCGATGACCTCGGTGCCATCGGGCTTGTAAAGGAACATGCCCTCGGCCCGCGAGAACATGCGCGGCTCCTGCTTGAACTCCTTGTTCGGCGAAAAGGGCATCCAGAAATTCTGGCGTGCGGACTGTTCGATCAGCGGATCAGCGTGTCCCATGGGATCTCCTGGATAGGGGTTCGCGTTATGGCAATGCTACGCGCAAACCGGCCGGAAATGGCAGGCTGAATTCCGTTTCGCGGACTCAGATACCAAGCCGAACCGCGCACTACCAGTCGATGGTCGCGGCCAGCGCATCCGCAGCCGTCCGAAGTTGCGGCAGATACTCCAGGCCCTGCTCGGGCCTCATGCGAGCCGCGGGCGCATGGACTGCCACACCCGCCACCACCTTGCCCTCGGTATTTCGCACCGGCACCGCCACGCAGCAAATGCCGGGCAGGTACTCCTCGTTGTCGATCGAATAGCCCCGCTCGCGGATCGCATTGAACTCGGCATTCAGCCGCTTCGGATCGGTCAGGGTCTGAGGCGTATGGCGGATCAACGGAGTCTGGGCGATGAAGCGGTCACGGCTGCGCTTGGGCATGGCCGCCAGAAAAAGCTTGCCACTGGCCGACGCATAGAGCGGGACTCTTGAACCCGGCCCCAGATGGACGCGCAAAGGCCAGGCGGTCTCGACCCGGTCGAGATACAGCACAGTGCTGCCGGTGGGAATCGTGAGATTGCAGGTCTCGCCGACCTGCTCCACCAGCTCTTCGAGAATGGCATGTCGGGTGGCTCTGTGGGGCGAAGAAAGGAGCACCTGCCCCGCAAACCGGTTGAGACGCTCGGCGAAGCCATAGCGCTTGGTGTCGGGTTCACGCACCACAATGCCTGCATGCTCGAGGGTTCCCAGGATGCGCAGCACCGTCGGTTTGGGCAGCGCAACGGCCTGTGAGATTTCTGCAAGCTGGGGAGGGCGCTCATGCTCGGCAAGCGCCTCGAGAATCCGGATGGCACGCAGTATTGCCGATCCAGCCGGTATCTGGACGGCTTCATCCCGAGCGTTCATGAAGATCTCCCCGTGTACTTTTTTGGAGCTTGTGGCCCCGGTATTTATGTATTTCCTTCGTATTATATCAAAGAAGGTCGCTCTCAAATAAAATGGAATGAGTTGTCCGCTTAATCGAAACGCCACAGGGATGAAGAGCGCGCTTGCGCCTTGTCGGGTTTGGGTTGGCGTGTCACATTTCGCGCCCCTGCTTCGTTCGTCTCCCCGCGTCGGATCAGGTGCCTCAGATCCTGTAAAGGTCTGTTTCCAGTCAACTCTCATCCCACGAGGTTCGCCATGAACTCCCCGATTCCAGCCAACCGCACAGTCGTTCAGGGCCGCCACCGGATGACCCCCTCCGAAGCCTTTGTCGAGACGCTGGTTGCCCAAGGCGTGACCGATGTGTTCGGCATCGTGGGCTCCGCGTACATGGATGCACTGGACCTCTTCCCGGCGGCAGGGATCCGTTTCGTCATGGTGGCCCATGAGCAGGGCGCTGCCCACATGGCCGACGGCTATGCACGGGTCTCAGGTCGGCATGGCGTGTGTATCGCGCAAAATGGTCCGGGCATCACCAACTTCGTGACTGCCGTAGCGGCGGCTTACTGGGCACACTCACCGGTGGTGGTGGTCACTCCCGAGACCGGCAGCATGACCCTGGGTCTTGGCGGTTTCCAGGAAACCGAGCAGCTGCCGATCTTCTCGAAGATCACCAAATACCAGGCCCATGTGAACAACAAGGCTCGCATGGCCGAGCTCACGGGCCGTGCCTTCGACCGCGCGCTGCTCGAACTGGGTCCGACGCAGCTCAACATTCCTCGCGACTACTTTTACGGGGATATCGAATGCGAGATTCCCGCGCCCATCCGGATCGAGCGCGGCACCGGTGGCGAAGCGGCCCTTGCAGAGGCCGCGGAGCTTCTTTCCAAAGCGAAATTCCCGGTGATTCTGTCGGGTGGCGGCGTGATCAACTCCGACGCTTGGCCGGAAGCGATCGCGCTGGCCGAACTGCTGCAGGCCCCGGTGGCGAGCAGCTATCTGCACAACGATTCCTTCCCTGCCAGCCATCCTCTGGCCGTAGGCCCTCTGGGATACCAGGGCAGCAAGGCCGCCATGAAACTGATTGCGCAGGCGGATGTCGTGCTGGCCCTGGGGACACGCCTGGGTCCGTTTGGCACGCTGCCCCAGCACGGCATGGACTACTGGCCAAAGGGCGCGAAGATCATCCAGGTTGACGCCGATCCCAAGATGCTGGGTCTGGTCAAGCCGATTTCGGTCGGACTGTGCGGTGATGCCCGGGCCGTGGCCGCGGCGCTCACGCAGCGCCTGAAGTCCCGCCCCCTGGCCTGCCAGGCCAACCAGGCCGAGCGGCTTGCCCGGGTGCAGGCCGAGAAAGCGGCCTGGTCGAAGGAACTCGAAGACTGGACTCACGAGAAGGATGACTGGTCGCTCGAGATCAGCCGCAATTCCAGCCACATGCATCCGCGTCAGATGCTGCGCGAACTCGAGCGGGCCATGCCGGCACGTGCCATGGTGTCCACCGACATCGGCAACATCTGCTCGGTCTCCAACAGCTACCTGCGCTTTGACGCGCCGCGGTCCATGTTTGCCGCCATGAGCTTTGGCAACTGCGGCTATGCCTTCCCGACCATCATTGGCGCCAAGCTGGCCGCCCCCGATCGGCCGGCCATTGCCTACGTGGGCGACGGCGCCTGGGGCATGAGCTTCGGCGAATTGCAGACCTGTGTGCGCGAAAACATTCCGGTCACCGCGGTGGTCTTCAACAACGGGCAATGGGGTGCCGAGAAGAAGAACCATGTCGACTTCTACAACAACCGCTTCCTCGGTGTGAACCTTGACCGTCAGCCGAGCTGGGCGGCTGTGGCCCGATCCATGGGCGCTGAGGGCATTGTGGTGGACAAGGTCTCGGATGTCGGCGCTGCGCTTCGTGAGGCCGCCCGGGCTCAGGAACAGGGCAAGACCACCGTGCTCGAAATGATGGTCACCCCTGAACTCGGCGATCCTTTCCGGCGTGACGCCCTGTCCAAGCCGGTACGGCATCTGGACAAGTACAAGGCCTTCGTCTGAAGCAGGGCATCACGCCCCCGATTCCGGCGATAATCCGGGGTTAGTTCGGCAGCCGGTCCCTGCGGGGCCGGCTGCTTTCATTTTGCGGGCCGCATTCGATCAGGCGTCCGGTGTCAGGACAGCCACCAGTCGACAGCGCCCGCCCTCACCATTGTCGCCATGCAAGAACGTTATCTCCCCTCCGAGGTCGAAGCGGCCGCCCAGGCCCACTGGCAGGCCATCGATGCCTACCGCGCCATCGAGCACGACCCGCGCTTTCCGAAGGGCAAGTACTACGCCTGCTCGATGCTGCCCTATCCCTCGGGCAAGCTGCACATGGGGCATGTGCGCAACTACACGATCAATGATGTGCAGTACCGGCATCTGCGCATGAGCGGGTACAACGTGCTCATGCCCATGGGCTGGGACGCCTTCGGTCTGCCCGCCGAAAATGCTGCGATCAAGAACAAGGTGGCCCCCGCCGCCTGGACCTACGACAACATCGCCACCATGAAGCGGCAGATGAAGTCGATGGGACTGGCGATCGACTGGTCGCGCGAAATTGCCGCCTGCGACCCGAAGTACTACAAGTGGAACCAGTGGTTGTTCCTGCGCATGCTCGAACGGGGGATCGCCTATCGCAAGACCCAGATCGTCAACTGGGACCCGGTCGATCAAACGGTGCTGGCCAACGAGCAGGTGATCGACGGGCGCGGTTGGCGCACCGGTGCCGTGGTCGAAAAGCGTGAGATCCCAGGCTATTACCTGCGCATTACCGACTATGCCGGTGAGTTGCTCGATCAGGTTGAACATCACCTCGAGGGCTGGCCGGAGCGGGTCAGAACCATGCAGGCCAACTGGATCGGCCGTTCGGTGGGTGTGAGATTCGCATTCACCCATCAGATTCCCGGGGCCGATGGACAAGCGCTCAACGGGGGCAGGCTCTACGTCTTCACGACCCGCGCCGACACCATCATGGGGGTCACCTTTGTGGCCGTCGCGGCCGAACATCCGCTGGCCACGCTCGCAGCCCAATCCGACCCGACCGTGGCGGCCTTCGTCGATCAGGCCCGTCGGGGTTCGGTCATGGAGGCCGACCTGGCCACCATGGAAAAACTCGGCGTTCCGACCGGCCTCACGGTCACCCACCCCCTGACCGGTCAGCCCGTTCCGGTCTGGGTGGGCAACTATGTCCTGATGAGCTACGGCGACGGCGCGGTCATGGGTGTGCCGGGTCATGACGAGCGTGACCTGGCTTTTGCCAACAAGTACGGCATCCCGGTCATGCAGGTGATCGATCGGACCGGCGGTTTGCGCTCCGGCGAGACCGCCTTCGATGCCTCGCGCTGGCAGGACTGGTACGCGGACAAGAACGGCACCGCCTGCGTGAACTCGGGCCGCTATGACGGCTTGGGCCATGTCGAAGCAGTCGAGGCCGTCGCAGCCGATCTGGCTGCGCTGGGGCTGGGCGAAAAGCGGACCCAGTACCGGCTGCGTGACTGGGGAATCTCGCGACAGCGCTACTGGGGAACGCCGATTCCGATCATCCATTGCGAGACCTGCGGACCGGTCCCGGTGCCGGATGATCAGTTACCGGTGGTGTTGCCGGAAGACCTTCTGCCCGATGGCAGCGGCAATCCACTGACCAGGGATGAGCGTTTCCTGCGGTGCACCTGCCCGTCCTGCGGGAAGCCCGCGCGTCGTGAAACCGACACCATGGACACCTTCGTGGACTCGTCCTGGTACTACATGCGCTACTGCTCGCCTGATAGCGACACAGCCATGGTCGATGCGCGAAATGACTACTGGATGCCGATGGACCAGTACATCGGGGGCATCGAGCATGCGGTGCTGCATCTGCTTTACGCCCGATTCTGGACTCGCGTCATGCGCGATGTCACAGGCCACTTTCCAGGCCAGGACAGTTCGCGGGGGCTGGTCAGGTTCGACGAACCTTTCACCCGTCTGCTGTGTCAGGGCATGGTGCTCAATCACATCTATTCCCGGCGAACCGAAAAAGGCGGCATCGAGTACTTCTGGCCGGATGAAGTCGATGATGTGCATGGCGCCGACGGGCGTGTGACCCACGCCTTGCTCAAGTCCGACGGCTCGCGCATCGAGTATGAGGGCGTGGGCACCATGTCCAAGTCCAAGAACAACGGCGTTGATCCCCAGGCCCTGATCGATCGCTATGGTGCCGACACCGCGCGCCTGTTCGTCATGTTTGCGAGCCCGCCCGAGCAGACCCTCGAATGGTCGGACAGTGGCGTGGAGGGGGCAAGCCGGTTCCTGCGCCGCGTCTGGGCCTTCGGTCATGCCTCGCGCGAGGCCATCGCGCGCTCTGCAGCCGATACTGCCGCCCCGGGTGCAGGGGCTCCGCCCTCGGACGCCGCTCGCACGCTGCGTCGTGACATCCACACCGTGCTTCGACAGGCGAGTTACGACTACGAACGCAAGCAGTACAACACGGTGGTCTCGGCCTGCATGAAGATGCTCAACGCGCTCGAATCCGCCCGCCTGTCCGCAACGCCTTCGGACGATGCCTGTCTGCGCGAATGCCTGTCGATTGCCATCCGGGTGTTGTACCCGGTGGTTCCTCACATGACCCATGGCCTGTGGACCGAACTCGGCTATGCGCAATCCGAAGGCGACCTGCTCAACGCGCCGTGGCCCACCGTGGACGAGGATGCCCTGGTGCTGCAGGAACTCGATCTGGTCCTTCAGATCAACGGGAAGACGCGCGGCACGCTGCGCGTGCCTGCCTCGGCCGATCGCCAGGCCATCGAGGCCGCTGCAACGGCAAGCGAAGCCTTCGCACGGCATGCCGAGGGACGCTCGCCACGCAAGGTGATTGTGGTTCCGGGCAAGCTGGTCAATGTCGTGGTCTGAACGCGCCTGCAGTCCGATGCACCCGTCGAACAGCCTGCACGCAACACCCGTTCGGCCAGCACGGCGCGCCCTGCTGGGCCTGGGGCTGCAGTCAGGGCTGAATCGTCTTGCTGCGCCCCTGGTTCTGGCCTGTGCCGGGTCCGTCCTGCTGTCGGGGTGCGGATTCAAGCCCAGAGGCCTGGTCGACCTGACGTTTTCCGTCGTGTACATCCAGGCGCCGTCGGCCTCGGCATTTGCCTCCGAACTCAGGCGCAACCTGCGGGCCAACCGGATCGACATCGCATCGCGCATTGACGATGCCCCGGTGCGCTTCGACCTGCTTCTTGAAGCCCCGGAGCGCGAAATCACGGCCCTGTCGACCGCAGGCCGACCGCGGGAGTATCAGGTGCGACTGCGCCTGCGCTGGCAGGTCCGCGATGCCGCGGGAAGGATGCTGATCGCACCCACGGAAATGGTGCTGAGGCGTACGATCACCGTGCTTGATGTGCAGGGTCAGATCAACCCGGAGGAAGAAGCGCTGGTGCTGCGCGACATGAGGACCGATGCGGCAAGCCAGGTGGTCCGGCGCATGGCGGTCATCCGCCTTCCATGATCCGGGCATGATCAGGCTTGACGCACTGCAGGGCCTGCTGGCTCGTGCACCCGACAAGGGTCTGCCCGCAGTCCTATGGCTTGCTGGCGACGAGCCGCTGCTGCTGCTTGAAGCCGCCGATGCCGTTCGTCGCGCAGCCCGAGATCTCGGTTACACCGAGCGCGAAGTGCTCAATGTCGAACGTGGATTCCGTATCGAATCCCTGCTTGAGCACAGTCAGGCCCTGTCGCTCTTTGCCAGCCGAAAACTGATCGAGCTGCGGTTTGCGGGCAAACCGGGCAAGGACATTGCACAAGGTGTGGCTGACGCCCTGCAAGGCTGGCCCGAGGATGTCAGGCTGCTGATCACCAGTCCCCGCCTCGACCGGGCGGCCCAGTCAGGCAGCTGGTTTTCGCAGATCGAGGCCTGTGGGGTCGTGGTCGGCATCGAGCAGGTGGGTCGGGCCCGACTGCCCGAATGGCTGGCAGCACGGCTGTCGCGACAGGGTCAGCGGGCAGATGCCCAGACCCTGCAGCTGATCGCAGACCGGGTTGAAGGCAATCTGCTTGCAGCGGATCAGGAGGTCCGCAAGCTGGCCCTGCTGTTGCCCGAAGGGCCGCTCGATCCGCGGCAAGTCCGGGAGGCGGTCCTCGACGTTGCGCGATGGGATGCCTTCGACCTCGTCGATGCCGCCCTTGCGGCCGACGCCCCTCGAAGCCTGAGATGCCTGCACGGACTGCGCAGCGAGGGGGTCGCCGTACCGGTGGTGCTCTGGGCCCTGGCCGATATCGTGCGCAGCCTGCTGAGGGTGCAACAGGCCGTGGCCATGGGTCAGCCCATCGGCGCCGCATTGCGGGCTGCCCGCATCTGGGGCGATCGCGAGCGCCTGATGCCTGGCGCGCTGCGTCGGCTCACGCAGGCCCGGCTGACCCGATTGCTGCGGGAGTGCGCCCGGGCCGATAGAATGACCAAGGGCCTTGAAGAAGGCGACGACTGGCAGGCCCTTGAATCCATCGTGCTCGCACTTGCGAGCGCTCCTGTTCTGGCTTCTCAATGACACCGACTGATCTTGCCGCCCTTGTTGCCGATCTGGGCCAACGTGCGCGCACTGCTGCGCGACAGATGGCCAGCGCCCCCACGGCCCCCAAGGATCGCGCCCTGCGCGCTGCTGCGGCCGCCATCCGCCGTGAAGCGGCCGCGCTCAAATCAGCCAACGCCCTCGACCTCGATGCAGCGCGACAGGCGGGTCATGACGCGGCCTTCGTCGACCGTCTGGCACTCACCGACGCCGTCATCTCCGGCATGGCCGAAGGCCTTGAGCAGATCGCGGCGCTGGCCGATCCGGTGGGCGAAATCTCGGACGTGAAGGCCCGGCCCAGTGGCATTCAGGTCGGGCGCATGCGGGTGCCTCTGGGCGTGATCGGCATCATCTACGAGTCACGCCCCAATGTGACCATCGATGCCGCAGGACTGTGCATCAAGTCGGGCAATGCCACCGTGCTTCGCGGCGGCTCGGAAGCCATCCACAGCAATCGGGCCCTGGCCGAACTGATTCGCGAAGGACTGCGCGAGGCGGGTCTGCCCGAAGATGCAGTCCAGCTGGTCAGTACCACCGATCGGGCCGCCGTGGGTCTGCTGATCTCGAGCCCGCAATGGGTTGATGTGATCGTGCCGCGGGGCGGCAAGTCGCTGATCGAGCGGATTTCGGCTGAGGCCAGGGTCCCGGTCATCAAGCACCTCGATGGCATCTGCCATGTCTACATCGACGATCGGGCCGATCTGGAGCAGGCCATCCGTATTGCCGACAACGCCAAGACCCAGCGCTATTCACCCTGCAACACCATGGAGACCTTGCTGGTCGCGCAGGGTATCGCCGAGGCCGTGTTGCCTGCTCTGGGGCGGATCTATGCCGACAAGGGCGTCGAAATGCGAGGCGATGCCTCAAGCTGCGCCATCCTGAGTGCGGCCGGTCTGCCGACGATCGCAGCCACGGAAGCCGACTGGTCAACCGAGTACCTGGCCCCCATCCTGTCCATCCGTATCGTCAACGGCCTGGATGAGGCGATCGAGCATATTGCGCGTTACGGCTCCCAGCACACCGATGCCATCATCACCCAGGACCATGGTCGGGCCATGCGCTTTATCCGCGAGGTTGATTCCTCGAGCGTCATGATCAACGCCTCAACCCGCTTCGCCGATGGGTTCGAGTATGGACTTGGTGCCGAGATCGGCATCTCCACCGACAAGCTGCATGCCCGTGGCCCGGTGGGTCTCGAAGGCCTGACCTCGCTGAAGTGGGTGGTCTTTGGCAGCGGACAGGTGCGGGGCTGAGCCCCCATCAGGCACGCCTGCAAGCCGCACTACTCCCTGCGCCCTTTCGTTCAACCTCGCCAGCACACGCCAAACCGATGCTCTGGATCAAGACCTTTCATATCGTCTTCGTGACCAGCTGGTTTGCCGGCCTGTTCTACCTGCCGCGCATCCTGGTCAATCTCGCCATGGTGCCCCCGGACTCCACGGCCGAACGAGATCGCCTGGTGCTGATGTCACGCAAGCTCTATCGCTTCATGACGCCGCTCATGATCCTGGCTCTGGGCCTGGGTCTGTGGCTCTGGCTGGGCTACGGCATCGGGGGCGGATGGATGCATGCCAAGCTCGCCCTCGTGGTGCTTCTGCTGGGCTATCACCATGTCTGCGGCGCCCTCATCAAGCGATTCGAACGCGGACAGAACATGCGCTCGCATGTCTGGTACCGCTGGTTCAATGAAATTCCGGTGCTGCTGCTCATCGCAGTTGTCATCCTCGTGGTCCTCAAACCCTTCTGAAGTCTGGCCTGCCCATGAAAACCGTTCATTACTTCTTCACTCCGGTCTCGCCCTGGACCTATCTCGGGCATGCCCGTTTCCTGCAGATGGCCGAACAGCATGGCGCCCGGATTCTTCTTCGCCCTGTCGACCTGGGCAGGGTGTTTCCTGTATCCGGCGGACTTCCGCTTGCCAAACGTGCTGCACAGCGACAGGCCTATCGCCTGAAGGAACTCGCGCGCTGGCGGGACTTTCGTGGCGTGCCACTCAATATTCATCCGAAGTTCTTCCCGGTCTCGCCTGACGACGCCGCGCGGCTGATCATTGCTGCCGATCTGGCCCTGGGAACCAATGCAGGTCTGAAACTCGCCGGAGCGCTCATGCGGGCAGTCTGGGCCGAAGAGCGCAACATTGCCGATGCCGACACCCGTGCTGCCATTGTTGCGGAGCAGGGTCTGGACGCAGGTCTGCTGGCCTCGTTTGCCGGTCAGGCCGCAACCGCCTTCGATGCCTACACCGAAGAGGCCATTGCGGCTCAGGTCTTTGGTGCGCCCTGGTACCAGGTTGCAGGCGAACCATTCTGGGGACAGGACCGACTGGAGTTTGTCGAACGCGCCCTGGCCGCCTGATGGCGCCAGTGCTTCAGTTCTTTGCGACTTGCCCGAGGGGACTCGAGGACGCCCTGGTCGCAGAGTTGCGAACGCTCGGCGCGGGCAATGCCAGGGCGATCCCGGGCGGCGTGCACTTCGAAGGCGATACGGTCCTCGGCATGACGGCCAACCTGCAGTCTCGGCTTGCGAGCCGGATCCTGCAGCGGGTCGCCCAGGCCTCCTACCGCACCGAGGAAGACCTTTACCGGCTCGCGCATGACACGCCCTGGGAGCAGTGGCACCCGCCGACCACCTCGCTTCGCATCGACGTGACCGGTGTGGGCGCCCCGGTCCGTAGCCTGCAGTTCGCGATGCTGCGAATCAAGGACGGACTGGTCGATCGGCTGAGGGCCCGTTTTGGCGAACGACCCTCCATCGAACGTCAAAGACCCGACCGTCGGGTCTTTGCCTTTCTCGATGCCCAGCAATGCATGCTGTATCTCGACTGGTCGGGAGAGTCCCTCTTCAAGCGGGGCTGGCGTCGTGACGGTGTCGATGCGCCACTCAAGGAGAATCTGGCCAGCGGCCTTCTTGCCCTCAGTGGCTGGAGCCCTGAACAGGTGCTGCTCGATCCCTTCTGCGGTTCGGGCACGGTGGCCATCGAGGCTGCCCTGCAGGCGGCCGGGATGGCGCCGGGTGCCCGCAGACGATTCGGCTTCGAGCGCATGACCGGGTTCGATCGGGCCCGATGGGACCGCTTGCGCAGCGCGCCCACCCGACCACGTCCCGCCACGCCAGCGATCTTTGCTTCAGATGTCTCTGAAGCGGCCATTGCTGCAGCGCGGGCCAACTATGCCCGCAGTGGACTGCCCGACGGATGGGTGCAATGGCGCCAGCGCGACGCTCTGCATCTCGATGCGGCTCCCGCCCCCTCAGGATTGCTGCTCTCCAATCCGCCCTACGGCGAGCGTCTGGAGATCAAGGGCCGTCAGTCCCTCGCCCAGGCCGATGCCTTCTGGCCTGCACTGGGCAGTGTGCTCAAGCAGCGGTTTGCCGGGTGGACCGTTGCCCTGTTCACCAGTGATCTCGAGGTGCCGCAGCGACTGCGGCTCAAGCCTGCGCGTCGCACGCCACTGTTCAACGGCGCGCTCGAATGCCGGCTCTTCCGCTTCGAGATGGTGGCAGGTTCGGCACGACGTGCGGCGACGACCCCGCCCGTGGCGACGCCGCCCGAGATGCCACCTCGCTGAATCCTCGCTGAATCCTCGCTGAGGTGTCGCCTGCAGGAGCCCTCGGCATGCCCTGGGCAGATGCAGAGGGTGTCCTCAGACGATGCCCAGGGACTCCGTCCCCGAGAAGACATCCTTCTGCTCACGCTTGCTGTTGAGCTTGATGTTCAGGCGCAGGTCGTTGACCGAATCGGCGTTGCGCAAGGCATCGGCCATGCTGATCCGGCCCGCTTCGAACAGTTCGAAAAGCGCCTGGTCAAAGGTCTGCATGCCAAGTTCGCGTGACTTTTTCATGACCTCGCGAATGCCGACCACTTCACCCTTGAAGATCAGGTCGGCAACCAGCGGGGAGTTCAGCATCACCTCGACCGCTGGCACGCGGCCTTTGCCGCCCTCAAGCGGCAACAGGCGCTGCGAGATCACGCCGCGCAGATTGAGGGAGAGGTCCATGAGCAGCTGGGCTCGCCGCTCCTCGGGAAAGAAGTTGATGATGCGGTCGAGGGCCTGGTTGGCATTATTGGCATGCAGCGTAGCCAGACATAAATGGCCGGTCTCGGCGAAGGCGATCGCATGCTCCATGGCATTGCGATCCCGGATCTCACCGATCATGATCACGTCGGGGGCCTGACGCAACGAGTTCTTCAGTGCCGCCTCCCAGCTTTCGGTATCCACACCCACCTCGCGGTGCGTGATGATGCAGTTGCGATGCGGATGGACGAATTCGACCGGATCTTCGATGGTCACGATATGGCCATGCGAATTCTCGTTGCGATGACCGATCATGGCCGCAAGGGTGGTCGACTTGCCGGAACCGGTGGCACCGACCACGATCACCAGGCCGCGCTTGGCTAGCGCCAGATCAGGAATGATCCTGGGCAGATCGAGTTCGTCGAGCGTCGGAATGCGGCTCTGGATGGTACGCAAGACCATGCCCACCCGACCCAGCTGCATGAAGACATTGACCCTGAAGCGGCCGATGCCCGCAGGCGAGATCGCAAAATTGAGCTCCTTGTGCGCCTCGAACTCGGCAGACTGCCGGTCGCTCATCAACGCCCGGGCCAGTTCAACCGTGTGCTGGGCACTCAATGGGCTCGAGGACACCGGCGCGAGCTTGCCATCGAGCTTGATCGCCGGTGGATAGTCGGCTGTCAGAAAGAGATCAGATGCTCCCCTGGACGCCATGAGCTTGAGCAGGTCGCGCAGGAATCGCGAGGCCTGCTCGCGCTCCATGGTGCTCGCTCGCCCTGGCGGCGCAGACGGTGCGCTGCTGCCGGGCGTTTCGGGTCTGACTGGCATGTTCATGGTCTTTACCCGAGAAAGTTGTCCTTGTTGGCGGCAGCCATCCGGGCATCCGCCTGCGAAATCACGTTTCGGCGCACCAGATCGCCCAGGCACTGATCGAGGGTCTGCATGCCCACCGAGGCACCGGTCTGAATGGCCGCATTCATCTGTGCCACCTTGGCCTCCCGGATCAGGTTCCGGATGGCTGGCGTGCCGATCATGATCTCATGGGCCGCAACCCGGCCGTTACCGTCCTTGGTGCGCAGCAGACTCTGCGAGATGACCGCCTTGAGCGACTCCGACAGCATGGCGCGCACCATGTCCTTTTCAGCCGCAGGAAAGACGTCGATGATCCGGTCGATGGTCTTGGCCGCACTCGAGGTATGCAGCGTGCCAAAAACCAGGTGACCGGTCTCGGCCGCCGTGAGCGCGAGCCGGATGGTTTCGAGGTCTCGCAATTCACCGACCAGGATGATGTCGGGATCCTCACGCAAGGCCGAGCGAAGGGCATTGTCGAACGACAGGGTATGCGGACCAACCTCGCGCTGGTTGATCAGGCAGCGCTTGGGCTCATGAACGAATTCGATCGGGTCTTCAACCGTCAGGATGTGCCCGTACTGGTTTTCGTTGACATGGTTGATCATGGCGGCGAGCGTGGTCGACTTGCCCGAACCGGTGGGTCCGGTCACCAGAATCAGACCCCGCGCCTGCATCGAGAGTTCGCTGAAGATCTTGGGTGCATTGAGATCAGCCAGCGAAAGAATCTTGGACGGAATCGTCCGCATGACCGCACCGACACCACGCTGCTGATTGAAGGCATTGACCCGGAAGCGGGCCAACCCCGGGATCGCAAAGGAGAAATCACATTCGAGATGCTCTTCGAACTGCTTTCTCTGGCTGTCATTCATGATGTCGTACAGCATGGCGTGCACGACCTGATGTTCCATGGGAGGCAGGTTGATGCGCCTGACATCGCCGTGCACCCGGATCATGGGCGGCAGTCCGGCCGACAGGTGCAGGTCGGACGCCTTGTTCTTCACGGCAAAGGCAAGCAGTTCGGCGATATCCATCGAGTCGATTCCAAAGGACAATACGGGTCGTGATCGGCTCAATCCGGTCGTGTTCAGCACACTTCGCCCGTGACGGTACCTTGCATGAGATCCCCATCCCTGTCTGCCCAGCCCGCCGCGCATGGGTCACCCGCTCCGACGAACGGCGGCTCCCACAATCAGGGGCAAGCATCCGACCCAGCCCAGGGACAGGCTCGGGCCCGCCTGGAGGCGGTTCGCCTGCGGATCCGCGAAGCCTGCACGGCGGCGGGGCGTTCACCTGATGCCGTTCAGTTGCTGGCAGTCAGCAAGACGTTCGGGATCGGGGAGATTCAGGTCCTTGCAACATTGGGACAGACCGCCTTCGGCGAAAACTACCTGCAGGAGGCCTTGGGCAAGATCGGTGCTGCAGGGGATACCGGCAGGTTGTCGCCCGGTCAGCAGACCGGCCACGCGCTGCAATGGCACTTCATCGGCCCCCTTCAGTCGAACAAGACCCGACCCGTTGCCGAGAACTTCGACTGGGTTCACTCGGTCGATCGTCTGAAGGTCGCCACCCGACTGTCTGAACAACGGACCCCGGAGCGGGGTGCGCTTCAGGTCTGCCTGCAGGTCGACGTGAGCAATGAGGACAGCAAGAGCGGATGCGCTGCGGCGGATGCTCCGGAACTCGCTGTGCTGATCGCGGCCCTGCCCGGTCTGGTCCTCAGGGGCATCATGGCCATCCCTGCCCCCACCGACGATCCAGCGATCCAGCGGGCGCAATTCAGACGGGTGCGCGAAGTCTACGAGGTGGTGCGAAGAGCCCTGCCGGAGTCGGCAGCAGCGCGTTTCGACACCCTCTCGATGGGGATGTCGGGCGACCTTGAGGCCGCGATCCTGGAAGGAGCAACGCTGGTGCGGGTCGGTACCGCCCTGTTCGGGGCACGACCCGCGCGCCCCTGAACCCGCTTCAGATGAGTGTCAGGGCACGAAGCTCGCACCCCGATCAAACTCAGGCCATGCGCTTGAGCGCTGCGGCCAGGCGGCTCTTGTGACGTGCCGCCGCATTCTTGTGAATGATGCGCTTATCTGCGATGGAATCGATGATGCGGGTAGAGTCGCGCAATTGCGTGGTCGCCGCGGCCTTGTCACCAGCGGCGACTGCCTTGCGTACGGCCTTGATGGCGGTGCGCAGCCGCGAACGCAGGCTGGAGTTGTGCGCGTTTTGCTTGACTGCCTGCCGGGCGCGCTTGCGCGCCGATGCGATATTGGCCATGCGAGAATTCGTCCTTGCGGTCTGAGCCGTGAATCAGGGAAAGCCTTGAAGTTTAAGCCGAATCCATCAACTGGAGCAAGTGGCGCCGGGATCGACCGAGCAGGGGCGTGGCGATGAGCCTGTTGAGATCCGCCGCGGTGGTGAGTGGTTTCACGCTGCTGTCGAGAATCACCGGACTGGCTCGCGAGACCATCACCGCGGCGGTTTTTGGTGCCTCGGCCTTCACCGACGCCTTTTTTGTGGCCTTCAGACTGCCCAATCTGCTGCGTCGCCTGTTTGCCGAGGGTGCATTCTCCCAGGCCTTCATCCCGATTCTGGCCAGTGCACGCTCGCAGGCTGGCGCGGAACAGACCCGCAGCATGATCGATGCGGTCGCCACCGTGCTCTTCTGGGTCCTGATTCTGCTGTCGGCAGTGGGCATCCTGAGCGCCCCCCTGCTGGTCTGGTTCATGGCCTCCGGACTGCGCGCCACGCCCGAGGCCTTCGATGCCGCGGTACTGATGACACGCTGGATGTCGCCCTACATCCTGCTGATCTCCATGGTGGCAATCTCGGCAGGTGTCCTCAACACCTGGAGGCACTTTGCCGTACCGGCCTTCACCCCGGTCCTCCTCAATCTTGCCTTCATCGCCGCCGCATGGTGGATGTCCCGATGGTTCGATCCGCCGGTCCTGGCTCTCGCCGCCGGTGTGATGATCGGCGGTCTTGCGCAGCTCGCGATCCAGATTCCCGCCCTCATCCGGATCGGCCTGAGACCCCGCATCGGCATGAACGCGTTCAAGGCCCTGCAGGACCCCACCGTCCGGCGGGTACTGGCGCAGATGGGGCCGGCCATTCTGGCCGTCTCGGCCGCCCAGATCAGCCTGATCATCAATACCCATATCGCCTCCCGGCTACAGGCCGGTGCGGTCTCGTGGGTCTCCTTTGCTGACCGGCTGATGGAGTTTCCAACCGCATTGCTCGGTGTTGCACTCGGCACCGTCTTGCTGCCCACCCTGTCCAGAGCGGGTGCTGACAACGACGAGGCTCGCTACAGCGCGCTGCTCGACTGGGGACTGCGCCTGGCGGCCCTGCTGGCCCTGCCCTGCATGGTCGGTATGGCCTTGCTCTCCGAGCCTCTCGTGGCCCTGCTCTATCACTACGGTGCCTTCGATCTTCAAGACCTGCGCATGACGGCGCTCGCGGTTCAGGGCTATTCCGTTGGGCTGCTGGGACTGATCGGTGTGAAGATCCTCGCGCCGGGCTTCTACGGCAAGCAGGATGTGCGCACTCCTGTGCGTATCGGGCTGCTGGTGCTGGCCTGCACTCAGGTTCTGAACCTGGCGCTCGTCCCCTGGCTCGGCCATCCCGGCCTCACTCTGTCGATCTCGATTGCAGCCTTGCTCAATGCGGGTCTGCTGCTCGTCGGACTGATGCGCAAAGGCATCTACCGGCCAGCTCGAGGATGGGGGCGTTTCAGCCTGAAGCTCTTGCTGGGCCTGATTGCACTGGCTGGATTTTTGCTGGCCATGCGGCATGCAATCGATTGGCAGTCCTTGAGCGAAACCCCCTGGATCCGGATCGCCGTCACGCTTGGGGTTGTCATTGCAGCCGCAGCGCTATACCTGGCAACGCTGATGCTGGCCGGACTGCATCCCCGTACCCTCCTGCGTCCCCAGATCGGTGACGCGCCTCCTTCATCTCCCTGATTCCCCTGTCTGACATGACCTCGACCCCTTCAAGCCCCATGCCCACGTCCCTCCAGGCTCTGACGCCCGAGACCCGAATCGTGTTTATCGGCGCAGGCAACATGGCCAGCGCCCTGATCGGAGGACTGCTTGGCCGGGGGATGTCTGCCAACCAACTGGCCGCGGTCGACCCGTCAGTCGCCCAACGCGAGCAGGCGCAGACCCGTCATGGCATCCGAACGCAAGCCGCCGTCGACGCAGCCCTTCTGAGTGATGCGGTGGTGGTCCTGGCAGTCAAGCCGCAGCAGATGCAGGAAGCGGTACAGGCCATCGCGCCATTGCTGGGAGATCAATTGCTGATGTCGGTGGCAGCGGGGGTCAGAGCGAGCGATCTCTCACGCTGGCTGGGGGGCCACTCGCGCATCGTGCGGACCATGCCCAACACACCGGCCCTGGTGGGTCTGGGTGCCACCGGACTGGCGGCGCTTCCCGGGGGACCGGCACAAGATCGCGCCCTGGCCGAAGCCATCATGGGCGCTGTCGGTTGCACGGTCTGGGTCGATGACGAATCCAAGCTCGATGCGGTCACCGCTCTGAGCGGAAGCGGTCCTGCCTATGTGTTCCGATTCATCGAATGCCTGATCAGCGGAGCAGAGCAGCTGGGTCTGTCCGCCGAACAGGCGCGCACACTGGCCCTTCAGACCGTCCTGGGTGCAGCCAGTCTGGCGTCGACTTCAGAGGAAGCTCCCTCTGTGCTGCGCGAACGGGTGACATCGAAAGGCGGAACAACCGCCGCCGCACTCGCGGTTTTTGAGGAGGGCCATTGGCCTGATCTGGTCGCTCGGGCCATGGCGGCCGCCTGCACACGTTCGAAAGAGCTTGGCGACGGGTTTGCACAGTAACCGGGGCTGCGCCGGTTGATGCCGGCTGCAATGGCCGTGCAGGCTGCTCGCGCCGGCCTGGGTCAACGCAAGGCGTAATCGAGTGCAATGCCCGCAAATACGGCCGTGCCGAACCAGGTGTTGTGGTTGAAGGCCCGAAAGCATCCCTCGCGACTTCGTTCGCGGATCAGGGTGTAGTGGTAGATCGCGATACCTGATGCCAGCCCAAGGCCGGCAGCGAACCAGGCACCCAGCCCCTGATGCAGGCCGGCTACGGCCAGCAGGACCAGGGTCATCGCATAGCAGAGCATGACGGCCAGCACATCGAAGCGCCCGAAGGTGATCGCAGATGTCCGGATTCCGATCTTGAGATCGTCGTTGCGATCGACCATGGCGTATTCGGTGTCATAAGCCAGGGCCCAGAAGATATTGGCCAGGAGCAGCACCCAGGCCACCGGCGGCAGTGCGCCCTGTACAGCGGCATAAGCCATCGGGATACCGAATCCGAAAGCCACGCCGAGATAGGCCTGAGGCAGTGCAAAAAACCGCTTGGTGAACGGATAACTCGCCGCAAGAAAAGCAGCCACGCAGGCCAGTGCCCAGACCATGGGCCGCATCGGCAGCACAAGCAGCAGCGCGATCAGACTGACGCTCACGAAGACCCCCACGGCCTCAGAGGAGCGAATGCGTCCGCTGGTCAGGGGCCGCTCCCGGGTTCGTTCAACATGACGATCGAAGTCGCGGTCTGCCCAGTCATTGATCGCACAACCTGCCGAGCGCATCAGCAGGGTTCCAAGTGAAAATGCAAACAACTCGTAGAGGGGAGGCATCCCCCCGGCGGCCATCCAGAGCGCCCAGAGCGTCGGCCAGAGCAGCAGCAGCGTGCCGATGGGCCGATGCAGGCGCATCAATTGGGCATAGAGCACCCAGCGGGGCACTGGCGCACGGGCAGCGTCTGGAGGACCGGAGCTCATGGGGTTGCAGGCGTCGCTGTTCGGCTGGGGCTTTGACTGTGAGGCTTTGGATTGTCGCTCATGCGGCCCGCAGGGTCAGGCTGGACCCTCAGACCGTTGCGAGCCAGGCGGGTCGCCGTGGTGGGTCCGATGCCCGGTACGCGAGCGCTGAGATCGTCGAGATCCCGAAACGGTCCACGGGCTCGTTCCTCGACGATGCGTCGCGCCCTTGCGGGTCCGATGCCCCGAATGCTTCGAAGATCTTCGATGCTGGCCTGGTTGATGTTGACGATGGCGGTTGCGCCGCCAGACCGCGATGACGGCACGGTGACAGCCGCGCTCAGGAAGGCGGGCAGCCCGATGAGAAGCGTGAGGACCAGACCTGCGAACCAGGGCAAAGCACCCAGCGAAAGACATTGCACCGCAGGACTCCAGACAAAGGCGAAGACCCAGTGTGCCGCGAAATCATTCGACAGTGATGCGACCGTGATGCGACCGCACCCGGCCATGGACCGAAGACTTAAGCCTTCAGGTCGACAGGCAGATCGCCTCGCACGGGAATGCTGTCCCAGGCGGTGCACCCGGGGCATTGCCAGTAATGTCGGCGGGCCTTGAAGCCGCACTCGCTGCAACGGTGCATGGGCACGGCACGAGGCCAGCGTTCCAGAGCCTGCTGCAGGCGACGCGTCCCCTCCGGACTCTCACCCAGCAAGTCCCAGGCCTCACGCCAATCGGAACGGATCAGGACCAGGTGCTCCGGATCGAGCTCAAGCATCCTTGACCAGGCATCGACCGCACCGCGGGCATCCTTCTGAGACCAGCACCACTGCCCCAGCAGCAACCAGGGCCGGGGATGGTCTTTGCAGGCCTGCAGGGCCGCATCAATCGAGCGACGGGCCACTTCAGCCTCTGCGCTGGCATGAGCCACCTCGCAGTGCAGATGCATGCGCTGGACCGAAACCGGATCGACAGGGTCGGTGCCTGCCGTCCGGCCTTCGAGCAGCTGCAGCGCACGCGGCCAGTCTCGGACTGTCTGGGCGATTGCAATGCGGTGCCTGAGCGCCTGGTCGGCATAGTCGCTCTCCTGCAGCTGGGCAAGAGTCTCTTCCGCCCGATCGATCAGCCCCGCCTTGATGAAGTCGCGGCCCAGTTCAAGCCGGGCCAGGTCGCGCTGACGGGAGCTCAGATCATTGCGATCAGCCAGCGCCTGATGCACTCGGATGGCCCGATCGGTTTCGCCACGCCCCCTGTAAAGCAGCGCCAGCGCAGATTGCAATGCCACCGAATCGGGCTCCTGCTGAATCTGCACAGTCAGCGCATCGATGGCGCGGTCAGGCTCATCCTCGAGCAGGGCCAGCAAGGCCTGCAGTCTCGGATCACCCTCATGTCGAGCAGAAGCGTTCTGGTGTGTTGACCGTGAGTCCTGGGTGCCCTGAGATGACCCGCGCCGCTCGAGCCTGGATGCCCACCAGCCCAGGGCAAAGAAGACCGGCAGAGCGAGCAGCCACCAGGGTTCGAATTCCATGACTCAGACCCGGCCCTGGGTATCGGCCGCAGCGCTTGCGCTCGATACCGCCGCCAATGGGGGCGCCGGGGAAGGATCAGCCGCGGCCCGATCCCTTCTCAGCTGAGACAGCTCGCGGTTGCGACGCAGCACCAGCGGCATGGTCGCCAGCACCCCCAGCAAGGCGCCGGCAGCAAACACCGCCAGCAGGATCACCACCAGCGGAGCGCGCCACTCGAACTGTGGAATACCGAAGAACTGGAGCGACACCGGCTCGACATTGGACAGCGCAAACCCCAGAAGTACAACAAACAGGAGGGCGCGAATGAGCCAGCCAAACCCGCGGATCATGGCCTGGACTCTCTGCTTTCAGCCGCCGCTGCGGCCGGCATGAACGTCGACCCGCTCCCGCAGATCCTTGCCCGGCTTGAAGTGAGGCACCCGCTTGCCCGGCACCTCGACCCGCTCGCCCGATTTGGGATTGCGACCCACCCGCGGCGGACGGTGCGACAAGGCAAAACTGCCAAAGCCACGGATCTCGATGCGGTGGCCTTCGGCAAGCGCACGGGACATGCACTCGAGGATGGTCCGAACGGCAAATTCGGCATCCTTGGCCACCAGCTGCGGATAGCGTTCCGCCAGCCGGGCGATCAGCTCCGACTTGGTCATGGTCCCGAGCGCCGGGACTTCGTCGTGGTCGTCGAACATTGGAATTCGAAGGCTTCGTGAACGCTGTCTGCCCGCAAGGGCACCCGGCGTACCGCTCCCAACGGTACGCCGGAAGACCCGGATCAGGCGCCGTCGCGGTCCGTCAGCTTGGCACGCAGGAGGGCGCCAAGGTTGGTGGTTCCGGTCGCGGCTCCCGACTCAGCCTGCATGCGCTGCAGGGTCTCTGCCGTCTCGACATTGTCCTTGGCCTTGATCGACAGACTGATCGACCGGGTCTTGCGGTCAACGTTGATGATCATGGCCTCGACGGTATCGCCTTCCTTGAGGTGGTTGCGTGCATCCTCAACCCGATCACGCGAGATCTCGGAGGCTCGCAGGTAGCCCTCGACATCGCCATCGATGGCAACAACCGCACCACGGGCGTCCACGGTCTTGACCGTGCCCGTGACCAGAGCGCCCTTCTCATGGTTGGTGGCGTAGCTATTGAAGGGATCCCCCTCGAGCTGCTTGATGCCAAGCGAAATGCGCTCGCGCTCGACATCGATGGCCAGCACCACGGCGCCCACGTCGTCACCCTTCTTGAACTCGCGCACGGCTTCTTCGCCGGTCTTGTTCCAGGACAGGTCAGACAGGTGCACCAGTCCGTCGATGCCACCGGGCAGACCGATGAACACGCCGAAGTCAGTGATCGACTTGATCGAGCCGGCAACCTTGTCGCCCTTGCGATGGTTGTCGGCGAACTCCTGCCAGGGGTTGGGACGGCACTGCTTCATGCCCAGCGAGATACGGCGACGGTCTTCGTCGATCTCGAGCACCATGACTTCGGTTTCGTCGCCCAGCGCCACGACCTTGCCGGGATTGACGTTCTTGTTGGTCCAGTCCATCTCGGAAACGTGCCCCAGACCCTCGATGCCCGGCTCGATCTCGACGAAAGAGCCGTAATCGGTGATGTTGGTGACCTTGCCGAACATGCGGGTGCCGGCCGGGTAGCGACGGGCGATACCGACCCAGGGGTCGTCGCCGAGTTGCTTGACCCCCAGCGAGACGCGGTTCTTTTCCTGGTCAAACTTGAGGACCTTGGCGGTGACTTCCTGGCCGACAGCCAGCACCTCGGACGGATGACGGACACGACGCCAGGCCATGTCGGTGATGTGCAGCAGGCCATCAATGCCGCCCAGATCCACGAAGGCACCGTAGTCGGTGATGTTCTTGACCGTGCCCTTGACGATGGCGCCTTCGGCCAGCGTCTCAAGCAGCTTGGCGCGCTCTTCGCCCTGGGACAGTTCGATCACGGCACGACGCGAGAGCACCACATTGTTGCGCTTGCGATCGAGCTTGATGACCTTGAAATCCATGGTCTTGCCCTCGAAGGGCGTGGTGTCCTTGACCGGGCGCATGTCAATGAGCGACCCAGGCAGGAAGGCTCGAATGCCATTGGTCATGACGGTCAGACCGCCCTTGACCTTGCCAGTGATGGTGCCGTTGACCAGTTCGCCGTCTTCGCGCGCGCGCTCGCGGTTGCCCCACGCCGCCAGACGCTTGGCGCGATCGCGCGAGAGGCGGGTTTCGCCGTAGCCGTTTTCGAGCGAGTCGATGGCCACTGCAACAAAATCGCCTTCCTTGACGTCGAGTTCGCCGCGGTCGTTGTAGAACTCCTCGATGGGAATGAAACTCTCGGACTTCAGGGCGGCATTCACGACCACGAAGTTGTGATCGATGCGGAGCACTTCGGCGGTGATCACCTCACCGGCGCGCATTTCCTGCTTGGAGAGGGACTCTTCGAAGAGTTGGGCAAAACTTTCGGTCTCGGGGTGGGTTGCAGTGTTCATCAAGAAAGGGTTGAAGACATGAAGGCCGCAGGAGCGATGGGCGGATGCCCGGAAGTTGAACAACGGAAGCGTTCATCGAGGCTCGAGGCACGGCAATAGCCAGCCCGGGCGCCCGGTGCGCGCTTGAATCCTGCGGGTCACGGGGTTGAGAACCGAATCGGCCGGTTCAGGCCTTTTCGGGAGAAAGCGCCTGCCAGGCTTCCAGCACCTGCTGAACGGTCTGATCGACCGACAACGGAGTGGAATCGATGACGAGCGCGTCTTTTGCCGCCACCAGGGGCGCCTGCGCACGCTGAGAGTCGCGCGCATCTCGTTCCTGAA
>JBMSOD010000004.1:0-38034 GCA_049422085.1 Burkholderiaceae bacterium | reverse complement strand
CGGGATGCGCCATGACCGCATTGAACAGATGAAAGGCTGCTTCCTGGCGCTCGCGATCAAATTGTTCAACATCATCGAGCAGCCACACCGCAATGGCCGGATCAAAGACAAAGGCCCCGATCGGACTGTCATTGCGCAGGGTCCTTGCATGGCCGCACGCTTTCTCGGCGCCAATTGCCGTGAGAAGGTGCGATCGCCCCGTGCCCTCCGAGCCCCACAGGTAAAGCGCGCGCAACTCGCCCGCCGCGCAGCGTCGCGCCGCTGCGAGGGCTTCCTGGTTGGGGCCAGGCACGAAGTTCGCCAGTCGCGCCTCAGGTGCGACGGCAAGATCCAGGGGAAGTTGCATGCGGGAAGCGGGGCGGGGCACCCTGACCGTTACAATTGCGGCCTTCGAGCGCCCATTCTATGCCGCGCGCGGGCGGGGACTGTCCCGGCCCCGCCTCGGGTTGGGCGAGTTTCCGGGCGTGCCAGCCGGCGCGCCTGCCCTTTCTGCCCGGAAAAGAGCCATGGCCCCTCCTTCCCGCCCTGACGCCTCCCCCTTGTCCTACAAGGCTGCGGGCGTTGACATCGATGCCGGAGATGCCCTGGTCGAGCGGATCAAGCCCCTGGCCCGCCGGACCCTGCGCGAAGGTGTTCTCACCGGCATCGGCGGGTTTGGGGCCCTGTTTGAAGTGCCCAAGCGTTACCGGGAACCGGTGCTGGTGTCGGGCACCGATGGGGTGGGCACCAAGCTGCGCATGGCCTTTGCGCTGAACCGGCACGATACGGTGGGCATCGATCTGGTGGCCATGAGCGTGAATGACATCCTGGTTCAGGGGGCCGAGCCGCTGTTCTTCCTGGATTACTTCGCCTGCGGGCGGCTCGATGTCGATACCGCCGCCAGCGTGGTCGGCGGCATCGCCCAGGGTTGCGAACAGGCCGGCTGTGCCCTGATTGGCGGTGAGACCGCCGAAATGCCGGACATGTACCCCGACGGTGAGTACGACCTGGCCGGGTTTGCCGTGGGTGCCGTCGAGAAGTCGGCCATCATCGATGGCAAAACGATCATGCCCGGAGATGTGGTGATCGGACTGGCCTCAAGCGGCGTGCATTCCAATGGTTATTCTCTGGTCCGACGGGTGATCGAACGCGCCTGTGGGTCTGTCGATGCCCCGGACCTCCAGAAGGATCTGGACGGACGCAGCCTGGCCGATGCCGTCATGGCGCCCACCCGCATCTATGTCAAACCGGTGCTGGCTCTGTTGGCCGAGATGCCCGTCAAGGGCATCGCACACATCACCGGAGGGGGACTGGTCGAAAATGTCCCCAGGGTGTTGCCTGTGTCATGTCAGGCCGTGCTCGAGCAGAGCGCTTGGCGCAGGCCGGCGATCTTCGACTGGCTGCAGCGCGAAGGCTCGATCGAGACCGCCGAGATGCACCGGGTCTTCAATTGCGGCATCGGCATGGTGCTGGTGGTCGATGCATCCCGCGCTCAGGCCTGCGTCGATCGGCTGCGTGCGCTTGGCGAGACGGCGGAGCGGATTGGCAGCATCGTGGCCCGTCCCGAGGGCGCGCCCGCCACGATTGTGATCTGAGTCAGGGTGAGCAGGCTGCGCGTCCGGTTCACGCGCGCGCTGCTGCTGACGCTGGCGCTCTGGTTCGGGTTGTGGCTCGCTCCTCCCGCGATGGCGCAGGAGGCAGCGACTCGCGACGTCGAGACGTCGCGCTCCTGGATCGACCGGATCCGAGGCATCCTGCCCGGAGCCAAGCCCGCGCCGTCCGGTTCATCCAGGCCTGTCAGGGCCGAGCGCTATCCGCTTCAGATCGAGGCACCTTCAGCGATCGAGCGACTGCTTCGCGAGCACACCCTGCTCGGCCGATGGCAGCGCCGCGAGGATTACGATCCTTCGCAGATGGCGCTCTTTCTCGCGCGAGCTCCCGAGGAAATCGCGGCGCTTCTCGCGACCCAGGGCTACTTCAGCCCCGAGATCGAGGTCGGGCCGCTTCAGGCAGGGGCTCGCGTGCTGGTCCGGACCGGGCCGCTGACCCGGGTGAGCCAGGTCCATCTGGAGTTTGTCGATCCTGATCCGCAGCGGGTGGTCTACCTGAGAAAGGTGCTGGAGCCGCTGTGGCCGATGCCCATCGGTCGGGCCTTTGTGTCTCAGGAGTGGGAGTCGGCCAAGCTCAGGCTGATCGAGGCGCTGCGTGATGAAGGTCTGCTGAGGGCCCGGATCGAGAACAGTCTGGCCGAGGTTGATCCTGCGCAGGCCAGCGCTGCCCTGAGCCTGCGAGTCGTGCCGGGTTCGCCCGTGAACTACGGTGACTTTGCGATTCGGGGGTTGCATCGCTATCCGCGCGAATCCGTCGAGGGCCTGAGTCCGTTTCGGGCCGGCGAACGCTTTGATGCCCGCAAGCTCGCGCTGATGCAGTCGCGCCTTGCGGGTGCCGGCTGGTTTGCGACAGCCCATGTCAGGCCGGACCTGCATGCGCTCCAGGACGACCCTGCACGCCCGGATGTGCCGATCCTTGTCGATATCGTGGAGCATCCTGCGCAGCGCCTGACCTTCTCAGGGGGCCTGGATGCCGATCATGGACCGAGCGGCGAGGTGCAGTGGGAGCACTACAACCACTGGGGCCTTGGCATCCGTTCGGTACAGGGGGCCCATGCCGATCGGGACCGGCAGACGGTATTCAGCACCTGGGAGACCCCGCAGGGGCGGACAGGCTGGCGTGTGCAGGGCGGTGTTCGCTATGAGCAGCGCGATGTCAGCAACGATCTGGTCATGGCCGGGCAGGTCTTTCTGGCCAGACTGCAGCGCGACGGACTGATCGAGCGGGGCTGGTCGCTGCAATGGCAGGATGAACTTCAGAGCATCATGCTGGGGCCCGGTGCCGAGCGTCGCGATCGAAACTCGGCGCTCGTGCTGGGATGGAGCTGGACCCGTCGGGACCTGGATTCACCGGTGTTTCCCACCTTCGGGCAGGTTCTCAACCTTCAGCTGTCGGCCGCGCATGACGGGCTGGGGTCCGAGCGCAGCTTTGCGCGCGCCTATGCCCTTGCACTGCAACTGATGCCGCTTCGTGATGCCCGGGGCCGTGAATGGTCGCGCCTGATCCTGCGCGCAGAGCTCGGCCATGTTCATGCCGATGCGCGGGAAGGGATTCCTTCGACCAATCTGTTTCGCACCGGAGGCAGCAAATCGGTGCGAGGGTATGCGAGTCAGAGCCTGGGCGTGCATCTGGGCGAAGCCACGATTGGCGGGCGCGTCCTCGCTGTGGGCAGCATCGAGTGGCAGCGCCCCATCGATGAACATTGGGCCTGGGCGCTGTTTGCCGACGCAGGAGATGCGACCGATCGATGGCAGGACTGGCGGGCCCGCTGGGGCGTGGGAACAGGGGTGCGCTGGAGGACCCCGGTGGGCCCTTTGCAGGTTGACCTCGCACGCGGCATTCAGGCAGGGCAATGGCGCCTGCATGCATCGCTCGGGGTGGTGTTTTGAAGTCCGAGCTGCCCGACTCGCCCGAGGCGCCCGTGTCCGCACCTGAGGTCCCCGCGCCCGTAGGCAGACCACCCGGGGTCTGGCGATGGGTGCTGAAGGCGGCTTTGCCACTGGTTCTGATGCTTGCGCTGCTGCTTGGGCTTGCGGCAACGATTCGCAGCGAATGGGCACTGCGCTGGCTGGTCGAGCGCGGCGTCGAAGCCAGCCACGGGCAACTTGAGATCGAAGGCATTTCCGGGTCCCTGTTTCGGGAGATCTCACTGCAGCAGCTGCGATGGACCGACGCCCGACAGCAGATCGATGCGGGGCCGCTGGTCCTGCGCCTGTCGTGGCCAGGCCTGCTGGACCCGATGCTGCGCATCAGGGAGCTCAGCATCGGCGAGGTCCGCTGGAAGCACCACGCGCAAGCACCCCCATCCGCGTGGCCGGTGTCCCTGCAGCCTCCCGTGGATCTGCTCGTTGAACGCCTTGCTGTGGATGGGGTGACACTCGTCATGCCCGATCTGGGCCTGCAGCTGCAGGCGCGACAGCTGCAGATGAGTCTGGGTCATGAACGCCAGGCATGGCATCTGGCCGTGCTGTCGATGCAAACGCTCAGTGTGAGCGGGCCAGGCGAGTCCGCTGGCGCGAATCGGGCTGCGTCGGCTCCAGCCTTGCCAGAATCGGTCTGGGTGGGGCCTCAGGGTTGGGTGAGCGGATTGCAGATGCAGGCCACGCTCGGATCGCAAGCGCCACATGAGATTCAGGCAAGAATTCAGGCGACACCCGGACACCGGGGCGATCCATGGATGGCGCGGTTGACGCGTTTGGGCCTGACCTCAAGCACCGGACTGCTGATGCAGGTGGCCGGAACCATCGAGGCACCTTCCTGGACGCTGGAGGTGCCGGGCCGCCCGATGCAGACCCGCATCGAGGGCCGCGGCTTGCAGGCAGGGCGATTGATCCTCACGAATGCGCTGGCCGGACCGCTCTCTGCAGGCGCGCTGCCGATGTCGAGGCTGGAGGGCCAGTGGCGTCTGGAGGGGCAGCGGCTCTGGTTCGATGCCATGAAGCTCGACGGTCCGGCGGGTTCGGCGCGACTCGATGGCTGGCTCGACCTCGATGCGACGAAAGGCAAGGAAGAGAACGAGACAGGAACCAACAAGGGGCGAGGAAAAGACCAGTTCGAACTGGCCATCTCCAGTGCTGCGCTTGATCTCTCGGGCCTGACAACCGGTCTTCATCCCACCGCCCTGCAGACGAAACTCAGGCTGCGTGGAGACCTCGCCCGCTGGCGCCTCGCGGTTGAAGGACGTGATCCGGCGCGCGAGGTGTCGCTTCGCGCGCAACTCGAGTTTTCCGGCCGCCTTGCAAGGATCGATCAGATGATGCTGCAAGGGCAGGAGGGTTCGGCGCAGTTCAGGGGCGAGCTGGAGTTCGGTCATGACCTGTTTCGCTCGCCTGGGCTTAAAGGGTCGGCCACAAAGATCCTCCAGGACAGCCGGATCCGGCTGGATGGGCGCTTCGATCGCCTGAACCCTGCGCGATGGATCGGATCGGGGCCTGCATGGCCGATCAGCGGACCCTTCACGCTGCTGCGTCGACCCGATGGGCCCGTGGTGCTCGATGCCCGGCTGCAATGGGGGCCCGCCCGCATCAGGGTCGAATCAGGACCGGGCGGGGCAGGGGCTGTGAAAGGGGAGGTCAGAGCCCGTGTTGAGGGCATCCCCGCCGCACAGCTGTGGCCAGGATCAGGTGGACTTCTTGATGCCGAGCTCGCCCTGTCGGGGCCATGGCCGCTCATGACGGCGAGCCTGCGGCTGCGCGCGCGGGAGGCGCTGATGCTGGTGCAGGGCTCGGCCGTGTCGGCCAGGTCTGCCATCGTCGAACTCACGCTGGATGATCTTCAGTCCGCCTTGAAGCAGTGGCGTGGATCGGCTGCCGAGCGCAGCACGGGTTTCAGGGCGTCGCTGACGGCATCGGGCCTGGCCTGGCAGGAGCGGCGTGTGCGCAGCCTTCAGATCGTGCTTGACGGACGCAGCGCCGGCGCCGGGACCCAGGAAGGCGTTCTGCAGGCGTTCGAGGTCGACATTGACAAGGGCAGGTTCGCGCTTCGTGAGCCCGTCGCCATCCGCCGAAATGAGCATGCCCTGAGTCTGTCGCCTTCACACTGGCAGTTCGGGTTCGGCAAGGACCGCCCCGCCGGGCTCGCGCTCGAACAGATCGACTGGACCCAGGGAGGGGCGAAGCTGCTGGCCCGCATCGACGCATTGCCGATGAGCGCACTGGCCAGCCTGCTCGAGCCCTGGCTTGCAGCAGGAGCCATCGAGACGGGTGGCGCCGAGGCGCTCCTGATGCGGGCGCGCATGGAACTCCACCTTCCGGAGAGTCTGCGTCTGAGTGAGCTGCAAGGCCGCCTTGACCTGGACCGCCAGAGCGGTGACCTGAAAATCACACTGCCCGACGTCGGCCAGCCCATTCAGGCCGGACTCACGAAGACCGAACTTTCAGTACAACTGAGCGGCGGCGATCTCGCCCTGCAGTGGCTGCTCGAGGGACGTCTGCTGGGACGGGTTCGGGGCGAAGCACGGTCGAATGGGATCCTGGTTGATGCGGGGCTGGATCGTCAGGCGCTCCTGCAGGGAAGGATGCAGCTCGACCTGCCCTCGCTCGAAATGGCCCGACTCTTTACCGGACCGGTCTGGCAGATCGACGGGGCGCTGCAGGCCGATCTCCGGCTGGGAGGCACCGTGGGAACACCGAGCCTGAGCGGCGCGATCACGGGCCGCGATCTGGTGGCCCTGCAGCAGGCCGTGGGCATGCGACTGGATCGTGGAGTGCTGCGCGCCAGTCTTCTGGACAATCGCATCGACATCGAACAGCTGAGTTTCCAATCCGCGCAGGGCCGGGTGCTCATGACCGGGGTGCTGCGTTCTGATGAAAGCAGCGAGGCTCGTATCGTGCTCGAGCGACTGCCCATCCCGCTGGGTGCGGGTCAGCGCCTGCTCCTCTCGGGTGAGGCCCGGGCCCGGCTGGGGCGTGACGGGCTGGTCCTCACCGGTCAATTGCAGGCTGACGAGGGCGTGATCGAGATCAGCTCGGCCTCGACCCCCACCCTCGCTGCGGACATCAGGGTCAGACCCGCGGGCGCTCCGGCGGTCAAGCCGGGCATGGGCAACGCGGCAGAGCGGACCTCATTCGACAGGTCAGGCACGGGCGTAACGGGACCTGCAAGCGCGCCCCGTGGGCCGCGCTTGCAGGGCCGAGCTGCAGGTCGATCTGGGTGAAACGCTTCGGGTGTACGGCGCAGGCCTGGAGACCCGCCTGGCGGGTCAGGTCCGCCTGTCCGGACGCCTGCCCGACGCGGTTCGGGTCGAGGGCACGGTACGGACCCGGGCGGGCACCTGGAAGGGCTTCGGTCAGGATCTGCAGATCGAACGGGGCACGCTGGTTTTCTCCGGGGATCTGGAAGATCCCGCCATCGATATCGTGGCCTGGCGCCGCTATCAGCCGGTCGAGGCGGGCGTCGAACTTGCGGGTACGGCCCGTCGGCCCGTCCTGACCCTGGTCTCGAGGCCGGAGGTGCCCGACCCGGACAAGCTCTCCTGGCTCGTGCTCGGAACCGCCTTTGACACCACACGGGGTGGACAGAATGCTGCCCTGCAGACTGCTGCGGCGGTGCTCGTGGCAGGTACGGACGCGGCCTCGCCGATTCGCAGTCTGGCGTCGAATTTCGGACTCGATCTGCTGACCTTGCGCACCGCGCCCGCAGGTGCAAGCGATGCCGGTGCCTCGGGCAGCTTTGCGCAGGACAGCATCGTCACTCTCGGGAAGCGTCTGAGCGAGCGCCTCTTTCTGAGTTACGAGCAAAGCCTGAGGGGTTTGCAGAACCTGGTCAGGCTGCAGTACCAGATCAGCGACCGGCTCAACCTGCGGGCGCGTGCCGGAAGCCAGACTGGTGTGGATCTGATCTGGTCGCGGCGCTACGACTGAACCGCGCGACCCTCCATGGCGCCCCGTCCACGGCGCACACTCCACGGCGCACCCTCAACGCGACGTGGCATGCCCCATCGCCGCGAGCCTTTGCCTGACCTGCTCATGGGCATCCGGTGCGAGGCAATCGATGACCTGTCGCCCGGGCATGGCCCTCAACCAGGTCAGCTGGCGCTTGGCGAGTTGGCGTGTGGCCGCAATCGCAGGCTCCAGAAACGCGCGCTGCGGGTCCGTCACGCCCGCATCAAGCGCTTCCCAAGCCTGTCGGTATCCGACGCAGCGCATCGAGGGCAGGCCCGCATGCAGGTCACCGCGCCTGCGCAGGGCATTCACCTCGTCAAGAAAACCGGCCTTGACCATGGACTTCATTCGCTGGGCGATCCGTGCATGCAGGGCCAGGCGATCGGAGGGCTCCAGCGAGATGACCGGCCATTGCCGGGACTGATGCGCTGCCCTCTCGCGTTGCTGGCCGAGTAGCGAAGACATCGGTCTGCCCGTCAGTTCGATGACCTCGAGCGCGCGCTGGATGCGTTGTGCATCGGTGGGCTTGAGCCGGTTGGCGGTGATGGCATCGAGCGCTGCCAGGCGGGCATGCAGTGCGGGCCAGCCGTGGTGTCGTGCATCCTCGTCGAGTCGGGCGCGGATCTCGGGATCGGCAGGAGGCAGATCATCCATCCCGCCAAGAAGGGCTCGCACATAAAGCATGGTGCCGCCGGCCAGCACCGGAAGGCGGCCTCGGGCATGGATTGCTGCGATGGCCTGTCGGGCATCGGCGACGAAGCGGGCAGCGGAGTAGCTCTCGAGGGGATCGATCAGGTCGATCAGGTGATGCGGCACCTGGGCCTGCTCGGCGGCAGTCGGCTTGGCCGTGCCGATGTCCATGCCTCGATAGACGAGCGCCGAATCGATGCTGACGATTTCGAGATCGACATGCGCCGCGAGCGCCAGTGCGGCCGCGCTTTTGCCACTGGCTGTGGGCCCCAGCAGCAGGACGGCCTGAGGTCCGGGATCAGCGACCACGCAAGAACCATCGGTCGATATCGGCCACCGCCCACTGCACCCAGGTCGGTCGACCGTGGTTGCACTGATCAGCCCCCGGGGTGCGTTCCATATCCCGCAGCAGTGCGTTCATCTGCTCGAGGCTCAGGCGTTGACCGGCACGCACGGCCGTGTGACAGGCCAGCGTCCCGAGCAGGGCTTCCTGCAGGTCCTGAAGGCGGTGGCTTGCGCCGTGCTCGATCAGTTCGGCAAGGGCGGAGCGCGCGAGGGTGACCGGATCAGCATGCAGGAGTGCGGTCGGAACGCCCTGGACTTGCAGGGTGTCCTGGGGTCCGGACTGCAGCTCGAGGCCCAGCTCGGCCATGGATTGCGCATGGGTCTCGAAGGCTGCGCGTTCCTGTTCGTCGGCCTTGAAGACTGCCGGTACGAGCAGGCGCTGGACCTGGGGCTTGCGTCCCTGAAGTGACGATTTGAGCCCCTCGTAGACGATGCGCTCATGAGCGGCATGCATGTCGACCACCACCAGACCGGTCTCGTTTTGCGCGAGTACATAAATGCCGTGCAGCTGAGCAATCGCATGACCCAGCGCGGGCATGCGCAAGGCCGAGCCCGATTCCGCACGACCTGCAGGGCGTGTCACCGACCCCGGCTCGGGACGCAGGGCCTCAAGCCAGGCAGCGATTTCCTGCGGACTGGGCGCATCGGGGCGGCGATGTACAGGCAGCTGCCCCGACTCACCCGCAGGGGACACCGGAGCCTCGTGCAGCAGGCCCTGCTGGACGGGGCGGGCGGGTGCCTCGCGAACCGAAGGGGCATGGCCCTGGCCTGCCACGGTACGCAAGGCCTGTTGCACAGCCTGATAGACAAAGCCATGCACGCCTCGTGCATCCCGGAATCGAACTTCGGCCTTTGCCGGGTGCACATTGGCATCGACTGCCGAGGGATCAAGCCAGAGGAACAGACACCAGGCCGGATGCCGGTCACCGTGCAGAAGATCAGCATAAGCCTGACGCACCGCATGATTGAGCAGCTTGTCGCGCACCGCCCGGCCATTCACATAGAAGAACTGCCTGTCTGCCCGTGAGCGGCTGGCTGTGGGCACACCCACCAGGCCGTGCAATCGCAGCCCTCCTGCATCGATCTCGATGGACCTCACAGGAATGTCCTCCCCAAGGGCCAGCGTGACCCGGTCCGCCCATCCGGAAGCGGGCCAGCGATCGAGGCTGCGACCATCGACCCAGACCTGCCAGGACACGGCCGGATGCGCCAGGGCAACACGGCGCCAGGCGTCGATCGCATGCGCGCTTTCGGTGGCAGGTGTCTTGAGGAATTTGCGTCGTGCAGGGGTGCGCGAGAAGAGTTCGAGAACCTCGACCAGGGTGCCCCGGGATCCCGCGGCCGGGCGGATCTCACCGCTGTCGGCCTCGATGCACCAGGCCACCTCCTCGTTTGCGGTCCGGCTGGTGATGCGCACCTGCGCGACCGAGGCCATTGCGGCCAGGGCCTCGCCCCGAAAGCCCAGGGTGAGGACCGATTCGAGCTCTTCAAGGCTGCGGATCTTGCTGGTGGCATGCCGGGTCAGTGCCAGCGCGAGTTCGTCCCGGGGGATGCCACTGCCATCATCCTGAACACTGATCCGCCTGAGCCCGCCCTCGTCGATGCGCAGCACGATCTCCCGGGCACCCGCATCGACCGCATTTTCAAGCAGCTCCTTGACCACCGACGCAGGCCGTTCAACCACCTCCCCTGCCGCAATCTGACTGATCAGGGTCTCGGGCAGTCGCGCGATGGATACGGGGGTCTCGGGGACCGGTGCAGAGTCGGACATGGGGCAGGCCGGGCAGGAAGACCTCGAAGTATAGAGAGCGAGCGGGTCGCAGCGCGCACAGATCGCCGGCTGCTAGAATCCGGGTGGGAGTCTGACCTCCGAGGGATCATGCAGGTCGGCAAGCCGGTATGATCCGACCCGCCATGGACATCGCCCAGCTGATCGACATCTTCCTGCACCTGGACAAGCACCTTGAGGCCGTGGTGGCCCAGTACGGGCTCTGGGTCTACCTGCTGCTCTTCACCATCATCTTTGTCGAAACCGGCTTTGTGGTGATGCCCTTTTTGCCAGGGGACTCACTGCTTTTCGTGTGCGGTGCGATCGCCGCGATCGGCGGCTTGTCACTGCCCTGGCTGATCATCCTGCTGGTGACGGCTGCCATTTTGGGCGATGCCGTGAACTTCGCCACCGGTGCGCGGGTGGGCGTTGCGGTCTGGCAAAAAAAGCAATCGCGCTGGTTCAATCGCGCTGCGTTCGAGCGCACCCATGCCTTTTACGAGAAGCATGGTGCGATCACCATCATCGTCGCGCGTTTTCTGCCCTTCATTCGCACCTTCGCCCCCTTTGTGGCGGGCGTTGCTGCCATGGACTATCGCAAGTTCGCGCGCTACAACGTGATCGGAGCGCTGCTCTGGGTGGTGAGTCTTACCGTCCTGGGCTACTGGATCGGGAACCTGCCCTGGGTACGCCAGCATTTCTCATGGGTGGCGCTTGCCCTGATCATCGTCCCGGCCCTGCCTGCGCTGATCGAATTCGCCCGTCATGTCCTGCCACGCAAGGCAAGCCGCCGCACATAGGCAACGATTCCGCGCGCCAGAGCATCTGCGATCCGGCCCTGCTCGACAGGATCGCGCAGCTTGCGCTCTTCCTCAGGATTGCTGATGAAGGCGGTTTCGACCAGCACTGAGGGCATGTCAGGTGATCGGAGCACCGCGAATCCGGCCTGCTCGACCGCTGCCTTGTGCAGTGCGCCGACCTGCCTCAATTCGCTCAGCATGACGGTCCCGAGGTGTCGACTCTGGCTGATCTGCGCCGTTCGGCTCATGTCAATCAGGATGCGGGCAGCCTCCTGGTTCGCACTGGCGGGCGCTGCGCCACCGACCAGATCGGCCCGGTTTTCCCGGCTCGCAAGCCAGCGGGCGCCCATGCTGCTTGCGCTGCTGTCCGAGAGCACGAATACCGAGGCACCCCGGGCCTGGGGCTGAACGAAGGCGTCGGCATGAATCGACACGAACAGGTCTGCGGAGACCGCCCGGGCGCGCGCGACCCGCTGGGACAGCGGGACGAAAAAATCGGCATCCCGGGTCATGTACACCTGAATCTCGGGAACCTCGCGTAGCCGCTGCCGGACCTTGCGTGCAATCGCGAGCACAACATCCTTTTCATAGGTGCCCGCGGGGCCGATCGCGCCTGGGTCTTCACCGCCATGACCTGGATCCAGGGCGATGGTGAAGCGCCGTAGCGTGGCTTCGCGCCGCGACAGGGCTTCCTGCTGCGCACGATTGGAGGGCACAGCCCCCGCGCTGCGCCCCTCGCTGGCGGGTGGCTCCGCATTGCGACCCCCTCCGGACTGGGCGGGCCCGTCCGGCGGGCCCGACGGGAGTTGGCGCCACGACGGTGCTCCGGACGGCGCCGATCTGGATGCGATCAGACTCTCCAGGGGGTCGTCGATCTGTCCCAGCAACAGGGCCAGGGCGTCCGGCTCCGCCACCGGCAGCAGGTCGATCACCAGGCGATAGCGGTAAGGGCCCGCCGGTTCGAGTTCGAAAAGCCGTGGACGCACAACGTCCCTCAGATCGAACACGATGCGCATGACCCCGGGGCGATACTGGCCCGCCCTCACTCCAGCAATCCAGGGATCGTCGGAGCGGACTTTGCTCACCAGATCCCGCATGGCCGAATCCAGATTCACGCCCTGCAGGTCGACCACCAGCCGATGCGGCTCGGTGACGAGCTGGTGACTGAATTGCAGGGGGGCATCAAGTTCGAGCGTGACCCGGGTGTAGTCCCGTGCCGGCCAGACCCGTACGGCCAGCACGCCCGCGCCCTGCGCCAGCGGTACTTGCAGAAGGAGGACGCCGCCCGAGAGGGCATGGCCCATGAGGGCCGTCAGAGCCCGGCGTCGCGCAGGCATGCCTGTCCCTTGTCGGTCTGTGCGGTCAGCCGGGCGCGCCGGGGTGCCGTCTCGGGGGCATCGTTCGCCCTCGCCAGCGCCGGTGGTCCGTCCAGGTTCATGGGTTCGAGCAGCAGATCGATGTCGGTTGGCGGCAGCACGCCCTGCGCCTGTTCTGGCCATTCGATCAGGCTCAGAGCCGGGCCGTTCAACAGTTCATCGAAGCCTGCATCGACCCATTCAGCTGGATCTGCGAAGCGATAAAGGTCGAAATGGTGAATGGTTCGTCCGCCGACCTGATAGGGCTCATGCAGGGTGAAGGTCGGACTGCGCACCCGGCCCCGATGCCCCAGCGCTGAGAGCAGGGCCCTCACAAAGGTGGTCTTGCCGGCACCCAGACCCCCTCTGAGCCCGATCCGCAGACCCGGAGCGAGATGGGGCGCGAGCTGTCCGGCCAGGGCATGGGTGGCCTCGAGATCCGGCAGCATCAGGATGCGCGTCACTGCATGCTCCGATGGGCTCTCTTCAGCGGGGGATTCTGGGCTCATGAAATGCAAGGCCTCGTCAGGCCGGCGTTCAGCAAGGGCAGGCCTTGCCTACAATCGGTGCATGACCGAATGGATGGCGTGGTTGCACAAGGAAGCTCGCGACCTGGGATTTGCGTCCCTGGGTGTGGCCGATCTCGACCTGAAGGAAGCCGAGTCGGGCTTGCGGCAATGGCTCGATGCGGGTTGTCATGGTTCGATGGAGTATATGGCGCGCCACGGGCTCAAGCGGGCCCGTCCGGCCGAACTGCTTCCGGGCAGCCTGCGAGCCGTGATGGTGACCGTCGACTACACGCCTTCAGATCCCGAGTGGGTCAGCGAGGCCTGGCGAACCCTGAGCGACGGCGAGCGTGCCTTCGTATCGCGCTATGCCCTGGGGCGTGATTATCACAAGGTGGTGCGTCATCGGCTGGCTGAGCTCGCGCGCCGGCTGCAGCATGCCGTCGCTCCCCACGGCTGGCGCGCTTACTGCGACTCGGCGCCCATCATGGAGGTGGAGCTTGCCGTGCGCGCCGGTCTGGGCTGGCGGGGCAAGCACACCCTGCTGCTGTCCCGTCAGGGCTCGATGCGTTTCATTGGCACCTTACTCACGGATCTGCCCCTGCCGGTCGATTCGCCGGTCAGCGACCATTGCGGTCAGTGCCAGGCCTGCATCAGCGCCTGTCCCACCGGGGCCATTACGGCGCCTTATCGACTCGATGCGCGTCGCTGCATTTCCTATCTGACGATCGAGCTGGACGGCGAGATTCCGCTCGAGTGGCGATCAGCCATCGGCAACCGCGTCTACGGATGTGACGACTGCCAGCTTGCCTGCCCCTGGAACAAATTCGCCCAGGCAGCCAGCCTGCCGGATTTCAAGGCGCGTGAGCAACTCGATACCGCCGCACTGATCACGCTTTTTGCCTGGGACGAGGCCAGGTTCCTCAAGGCATTCGAAGGGTCTGCGATCCGGCGGATTGGTCATTCACGCTGGCTCAGGAATATCGCGGTCGCGCTGGGCAATGCACCGGGCTCTGCCAAGGTCATCGCAGCCTTGCGTGCCCGGGCGGATGATCCCGATCCGCTGGTGGCGCACCATGTGCAGTGGGCTCTCGGCCAGCATGCCTTGAAAGGCGCTGCAGATGCGCCGCCCGATTGCAGCTGAGCCTTACAGGGTCGCCTGACGTACGACGCCAATCCACAGAGGAATGGCCAGTGCGGCGGCGACCGTTGTGGTGGTGATCAGGCGTGCGGTGTAGGGGCCGTCGCCACCCATCCGGCTCGCCAGAATGTAGGCGCTGCTTGCCGTTGGCACCACCGCGAACACCATCAGGACCTGCGTCGCCAGGGGCGAGAGCGACAGGGCCGGTGCGATCAGAAGCACCGATGCAGGCATCAGGACCAGCTTGACCGTGGTCACCCACAGCGCGAACAACGAGTCGCCCCGCGAATCGGATACCCGCAGCCCCGCGCCAACGGCAATCAGCCCAAGACCAATCGAGGCTGCTCCCAGCCTGGACAGGTAAGCCTGCGCAGGCTCGGGCAGAGGCAGCCCCAGGGCACTTGCGAGCAGACCCGCGACCGCGGCAATCACCAGTGGATTGCGGACCACTTCGCGCCAGACCGAATGGCCCGCACCGCGCGCCAGAAAAGCCACGGCAGCAAGATTGCCCACGGGCACCGCGACGGCAACCATGACACCGCACAGCGCCAGACCTGCCTCACCCCCAAGACGCTGTGACAGCGCGATCGCAAGATAGCCATTGAATCGGAAAGCGCATTGAACGCCGCTGGCGAACCGGGGCGAGCGGGTGCCTGTCAGTCGTCCGCCGATCCCTCCCAGCACAATGCCCAGCAGCAGGACCAGAAAGACACCGATCGCATAGGGGCCTGCCTGCAGTTGTCCAAGGGGCTGGCGCGCGATCGACAGAAAAATGAGCGGTGGGAACAGCACCAGATAGATCAGCTTCTCGATGGCCGCCCATGCGCCCTCGCCGAGCGGCACGACGCGCACCAGCACCACACCGGTGGCGATCAGTGCGAGTTCGGGCAGCAGGAGCAGGAAGGTATCCAAGGCGAGAGTCCGGCGGGAAATCCAGGTCGCAGATTCAGGTCGCAAATCCAGGGTACAGAGGGCGCAGAAGCTGCTGTGGGCATGGCGCGCCTGCCCGGTTCAGCGCCGCAGGCGCTATGCTCAGACCCATGGCCACGACGCATCAGCCACCCCATTGTCCCGCATCCGTGCAGCGCTTCTGTGATGCGCTCTGGCTCGAGGACGGCCTGTCGCAAAATACGCTGGCTGCCTATCGTCGCGATCTGACCTTGCTTGCTGCATGGCTAGGCGAGCGCGCAGGTTCTCTGGAGGCGGCGACCGAGGCCGAGTTGCAGGCCTATGTTGCTGCCCGCCACGCCGACTCCAGGGCGAGCAGCAGCAATCGCCGACTCACAGTCTTCAGGCGGTACTTCAGCTGGCTGCTTCGCCAGCACCTGCGTCAGGATGACCCCACGCAGCGGCTGCGTGCCGCACGTCAACCCCAGCGATTTCCAAAGACGCTCTCCGAGGCCCAGGTCGAGGCGCTGCTGGCCGCACCCGATGTCCAGACCCCGCTCGGCCTGCGAGATCGCGCCATGCTCGAAACCTTGTATGCCACCGGGCTTCGGGTTTCTGAACTGGTGGGGCTGCCCGGTGTCTCGGTCTCGCTGGCCGATGGCGTTGTGCGGGTCATCGGCAAGGGCGGCAAGGAGCGGCTGGTGCCGCTGGGTGCGCTCGCCTGCGACTGGATCGCACGGTATGTCCAGAGCGCCCGGACTGCTCTGCTGCGCCGATCCACAAGTGATGCGCTGTTCGTGACTGCGCGCGGCGGCCCCATGACCCGTCAGATGTTCTGGACCCTGATCCGGCGCCATGCGCTTCAGGCCGGCATTCATGTGCCGCTGTCTCCGCACGTCCTGCGTCACGCGTTCGCGACCCACCTGCTCAATCACGGGGCTGATCTGCGGGTGGTGCAGATGCTGCTGGGGCATGCCGATATCTCCACCACCCAGATCTACACCCATGTGGCCAGAGAGCGCCTGAAGCAGCTGCATGCCATGCATCATCCGCGTGGCTGAGTATCATGGCGCGCCATGGCGTCACGACATGTCTCGGAAACCCCGGCCACGGCGGCCCTGCGCGCGGCCAGAGTGGCCTTTACCCCGCACCCCTACGACTATGTCGATCATGGGGGCACGGCCGAATCGGCACGGCAGCTCGGTCTGGACGAGCATGCGGTGATCAAGACGCTGGTGATGCAGGACGAGTCCGCCAAGCCCCTGATCGTGCTGATGCATGGAGATCGCAAGGTCTCCACCAAGAATCTCGCGCGGCAGGCGGCGCGCAAATCCATCACGCCCTGCGATCCTGAGGTCGCACAACGCCATACCGGATATCAGGTGGGCGGAACCTCGCCCTTCGGGTTGCGCAAGCGCCTGCCGGTGTACGTCGAGCGCAGCGTGCTTGAACTGCCTCGCCTGTGGATCAACGGAGGAAGGCGGGGTTTTCTGGTGGGTATCGAGCCTGCTGTGCTCACCACGCTCTTGCAGGCCACGCCCGTGGACTGCGCTCTTGAGGAGGCATGATGTTCGATGACCTGCAGGGCCCGACCCTGATCGCAATGCTCCTGGCGTATCTGATCGGATCGGTCTCGTTCGCCGTGGTGGTCAGCCGGGCCATGGGACTGGCTGATCCGCATACCTACGGGTCGGGCAACCCCGGGGCCACCAATGTGTTGCGCACCGGCAATCGCAAGGCGGCACTTCTGACCCTGATCGGCGATGCTGGCAAGGGCGCATTGGCTGTGGCGCTGGCCCATCTGTTCGCGGCCCGCTACGGAATTTCCGAAGCCGGCCTGACCTGGATCGGTCTGTCCGCATTCATCGGACATCTTTTTCCGGTGTTTCACCGCTTTTCGGGCGGCAAGGGCGTGGCAACGGCTGCCGGTGTCCTGCTTGCCCTGTCGCCCTGGCTCGGACTGGCCACACTCGCCAGCTGGATCACGATCGCGGTGTTCTTTCGCTATTCCTCGCTCGCAGCACTGATCTCTGCGGTGTTTGCCCCCTGTTTTGCATGGCTGATGATGGGCCTGACGCCCGTCCTGCTGCCTTTGTCACTGATGAGTCTGCTGTTGATTGCCAGGCATCGGAGCAACATTGCGAAGCTGATCGCCGGGCAGGAGACGCGCATCGGTCAGAGCAAAAAGCCTGCGGGCACGTAACTGACCGCAACCGCCATCGACTTGCTGCGCGGCTGACCAGCGCAGGCTGGCCTTGACGCCGGCCTGGGTCAGCGCCTCGACGAAGGCCTCAGCCGCGGCCCGCTCCGGGCGGGCATGCGGCAGCCCGCCACCGGCATTCCATGGGATCGCATTGAGCAGGGCATGCCGCCCGGCCAGCAGGCCGGCAATCCGTGGCACTTCATCCAGACTGTCATTGATCCCCGCCAGCAGGGTCCATTGCACCAGCAGGGGGTGACGATCGACGCCTGCCGTCTCGAGCGCGAGTTCGACCAGCTCCGCGGGCGCGATCCGGGGGGCACGGGGCAGCAGTCGGGCCCGCAGTGCCGCATCGGTGGTGTGCAGCGACAGGGCTAGTGCGGGACGCACCTCAGCCTCACGCAGGCGCGCAAAGGCCCGATGGTCCCCTACTGTTGAAAAAACAATTTTCTTGCGTGCGAACTGGCCCTCCAGAGCCAGGGCCTCGCCGGCCTGCAGCACGGCGTTCAGATTGTGCGAGGGTTCACCCATGCCCATGAACAGCACCTTGCTGACCGGGCGGATGCGACGGGCCACCACCACCTGCGCCAGGATTTCATCGACCTGCAGTTGTCGCATCAGACCGTCGCGCCCGGTCATGCAGAAGGTGCACCCGACGGCACAGCCTACCTGCGAGGATACGCAGACCGCATCGCCAGGAAGCAGCACGGTTTCCACGGTCTGGCCATCCGACAGTTCGAGCAGCAGTCGCTCGCTGCCGTCGCTGTCGGCATGTCGCGATCGCAGTCGGGCGATTGAATCAAGGGACTGTTGCAGCTCGGGCAAGGCTGTGCGCAATCGCGACGGCAGAAAGTCGCTGGCGCGCCATGGGCCATGATCGAGAGCCCGGGCCATCAGCCAGTTGCGACGCACCGGTGCGGCATGCGTCTCGGTGACTTCGAGAGCGCGCATGGCGTTGGCAATCTGCGATTCGCTTCTCATCCAGGCCGATGTCGATCCGCCACTCATGTCAGGCCCCGCTGTCTGGTCGCGACCGTCGCTGCCGGCCTGATTCGTAACGCGCCAGACCAACCACCGAAGCGACGATCACGGCGCCTCCCAGCACGGTGGACGAGCGCAGGCTGTCGTCGAAGATGAGCCAGCCCAGGGCAGCAGCCCAGAGCAGGTCAACGAATTTTGCCGACTGCGTCGCCGAGATATCGGCAGCGACAAACGAGCGGGTCAGAAAGTAATGTCCGACCGTGCCGAGCACGCCCCCCGCAAGGGCCAGTGCCCAATGCAGTGCCGAGGGCGTACTCCAGAAGGGCAGCGCAATTGGCAGGGACATCAAGGTCACCAGGAAGGTCTGCCAGAACACGATCACCCAGATGCCATCGCGCTGCGTCAGCACCTTGGTCAGCAGGAAGGACGCGGCAAAGATCGGTGCAGAGAGCAGCATGGCCAGGTTGTACCAGCCGCCCTGACCTGACATGGCGGGGCCCACCACGATCAGCACTCCGGCAAATCCTGCGGCGACGGCGACCCAGCGGGCTGCCGTCATTCGCTCCTTGAGGAACCAGGCCGCCCCGATCAGCACAAAAAGAGGATTGGTGAAGCTGATGGCGGTCATGTCGGCAAGTGGCAGATGAGGCAATGCAATAAACCACAGCACCAACCCGACGGTGTGCAGGGCGCTTCGCCAGAATTGCCCTGCGAAGGACTGTGGCCGCAGACCGCCCAGCCCTGCCTGCACGATGAAGGGCAGCAGCGGGAGCAGTCCGAAGACATAGCGCAGAAACTGCGCCTGCATCGGATGCAGCTGCTGCGAGAGCAGTCGCATCGCTGCGTTGGCCAATGAAAACGACAGCCCCGCTCCCAGGGCCCAGAAGATGCCTCGGGTCGTGGGAGGAAGACGGCCGAAGGCCCTGCGGACAGCGCGCCAGCGCAGGCGGAGTGCGTTCAGCGTGCCGCCCTCGGATTCAGGCCGCACCATCGACCCATGAAGCGGGAGAGCACTTCGGTCACCCGCAGGGTGCTGTCGATCGACACCCACTCATCGATGCCATGGATCGATGCGCCGTCAGGCCCGTAGCAGGTGGCAGGAATGGGCCCATACAGGTTGAAGGTCCGCGCGTCGGTGGTGCCGGTGCTGACCGTGAGCGAGATCTCTTCGCCGGTGACCTCCCGATGGCAACGTCCGAGTTCGGCAAGTACCGGAGAGGCGGCATCAAGCACACAGCCCTCCGACTGGAACCCGCGGTAGTGCACCCGCCAGGCGATGGCGTCCTTCATTGGCGAGGCAGCATGCGCCTCGGCGAGCCGCTTTTCGACCTGCTCTTTCACCCACTCCCGACTCATGTCCGGATAGAAGGACAGCCGCACTTCGGCCACCGCGGTGGTCGCCACCGAGGACGCCCATTCGCCTCCGGAGAGTTTGCCCAGATTGAAATTGATCGGATGCTCGTGAGCGCACCACAGCGCATGCCGCCGGGCGGGTTCGTTCCATTCGCGTTCGAGCAGCTTGAGCTCGGTGACCAGGTTGCGGGCGGCATCGATGGCATTGGTGCCGGTGTGCGCCACCATGGCATGAACCGGAATGCCGGTGACCTCGAGCGTGAGCCACATGACGCCCAGCTGGGCTCTCAGAAGGCCTTCGCCAGGCTCGGTAATGATGGCCGCATCGGCGTGGTAGCCCTGCACCAGGCAGGCCAGCGCGCCATTGCCGGTACATTCTTCCTCGATGACCGACTGCAGATACACCGGCGCAGCGGGCTCCATGCCCAGGGCCTGCAGGGCCCGAAAGGCCTGCAGCCAGGCGATGATGCCTGCCTTCATGTCCGCTGCCCCGCGACCATAGAGACGATCGCCGTCGACTCGGGGCTCGAAGGGCGCCGAGCGCCACATCGAAGCATTGCCCACCGGGACCACATCGATATGGCCGTTCAGGATCAGCGAGCGACCCTGCACCTCGCGGGGCTGATGCACGCCCACCACATTCGGGCGGCCGTCATAAGAGATGAGCGAGGGCGACCATCCGCGATGGGTCTTCAGTCGGGCCTCGTCGATATCGAACCGGTCGACCCGCACGCCCAGTTCGCCCATGCGATCAGCCATCCATGCCTGCGCGGCCGCCTCTTCACCGAGCAGCGAGGGCAGGGCCACCAGTTCACTCAGCAGCCGCACCGTTTCATCCCTCTGCGCGGCGATGACCGAAGACAGTTCGCGTTCGAATCCCTGGTCGCGTGCGTTCATGACAGATTCCTTTTCTCAAGGTCTTGGCGTCGAGCCCGGTAGACTAGCAGGATGCCCCGGACCGAACGCCGGGCCGTGCTGCTCATGCTCGCGGCCCTGACCTGCCTGATCATGCTCGACGCCAGCGGCAAATGGATGGCGCAGCGTGGCGTTCCTGTCGCCGCCAGCACCTGGTCGCGCTACTTCGGCCATCTGATCGTGGTGCTTGCAGTCTTTCTGCCCACGCGCGGAGCGGGCGTGCTGCGCACCGGTCATCCAGGACGACAGGCCCTGCGCGGGCTGCTGATGGTCTGTATCACTCTGCTCTACTTTCAGGCCCTCAAGACCATGCCTCTGGCGCAGGCCACGGCGGTGTTCTTTACCACCCCGATGCTGGTCACCCTGCTGGCCCGGTTCTTTCTGGGCGAGCGTCCCGGGTGGATCACCTGGCTCGCCCTGGCCGGGGGATTCACAGGGGTGCTGGTTGTGATCCGTCCGGGTACCGACCTGCCCTTGACCGGTACGCTGCTTGTCCTTGGCGCGGCCGCGGCCAATGCGGTCTATCAGACGCTCACCCGAGCCCAGTCGCAGGCCGATCCACCCGAGGTGCAGGTGCTCTATGCCGGTCTTGCAGGCGCCGCCATCATGACCCTGGGCGTCCCGCTCTGGTGGCAGGACCAATGGTGGGTCCCGCTGCAGCTGACGGCCTGGGACTGGGCGGTCTTCGCCATGATGGGTGTGCTGGGCGCCAGTGGCCACCTGCTGCTGTCGCGCGCTTTTCGCCTGACCTTCGCATCGAGGCTGACGCCCTGGTCGTACTCGCAGCTGCTGCTGGCCGTTCTGATTGGATGGCTGGTCTTTGGCGACATGCCCGATGGCGTTGCCTTGCTGGGCATGGTGATGATCGCTGCGAGTCCGCAGCTGACCTGGCTCAGGCGGGAGGCTGCGGATCGTCCTCGATAAGGTCGATATCCCGGATCAGGCTTCTGACCGAGGCCGGGTTCATGTTGAGCAGTTCGGTCAGTTCTTCGATGTCATCCGGAATGGCCGGATTGTCCCAACCGTCCTGAGAGTGACGGGCGAGCCTCACCGCCAGCAGCACATTGCGCACACGTGGCTCCGATGCCCGGCGATCATTGGTCAGATGCTGCAGCAGCGGCGGTAACCGCCAGAGTTTCATGAGCTCCTGCTCGAGGTCTGCCGTGGTGATGTGCAACACATCGCGTTGAACCTGAGCCGAGCGCAGCGTGCTGTCGCGGTGTTGACGCTGCTGCATCTCGAGAGCCAGAAGCGGGGCATGGCACCAGATCAGGGCTTCGGCAAAGTCATGCAGCAATGCCGCCTCATGGATGACCTCGGCGTCGGTATCCTGGCGGTGCATGGCAAACCCCATGGCCAGCCGTGCAGCTCGATGGGATCGGTCAATGACCCGCTGAAGCCCGTCGAGCGCACCAGGAATATCCTGCAGAAGGTCCTCAACTTTGGATGACCGGCTGAAGTCTCGAAAGAAGGCACTGGTGCCCATCATGAGAAGCGCCGCAGTCACCGATTCTGCATCGGTCACCATGCGGGCATGCCGGTGCGTGGCCGCGTAGGCCAGTACCTTGAGCGTCATGAGAGGATCATCGACCACCGCCTGCGCAATCTCGCGAGGGGCGACCTCATCTTCATCGACACCGAGGTCTTCGATCGCCAGGACCGTGCTTTCAAAGACCGGAATTTCGGCTTGCCCGATGATCCTGACCCAGCCTTCGAGGGTCAATGGAGCACGTTCGATCATGGCTGCCTCGACAGAAAAACCATCTTTTCGATGATAGTCCCGAAGTCGCCGGGCGCATATTCTTTCCTGACCAAAAGCATGAATTCTGCGATCGCCCGACCTCTTTGTCGTCCTTGAGCCGGTCAGCTTGGGGCGACTGCTGCCTGGGGCGGCCCCAGTTCGTTCAGCGGCCAGCGAGGCCGAACATCAAAGCGCAACGAGGGCGGGGCCAGATCGTCTGCCGACATGGCCTGCAGGCGCAAGGCACCGGCCAGGGCAATCATCGCGCCGTTGTCGGTGCACAGAGACAACTCCGGGCAATGCAGCCGAAACGGTCTTCGGCGCTGCGCCCGTTCCAGCTCCGACCGCAGATGTCGGTTCGCGCTGACGCCTCCGGCAATCACCAGCCGGTCCAGGCCGCATGCGTCAAGCGCAGCCACCGCCTTGGCCACCAGCACTTCCACGATCGCGGCCTGCGTGTCACTGGCCAGGTCGGCCCGATCCTGAGCCTGGGGCAGTCCTCGCGCAATCCGGGTTGCCACGGCGGTCTTGAGCCCCGAAAAACTGAAGTCGAGATCGCCCGAACGAAGCATGGGGCGGGGCAGCCCGAAGCGGCCCGGTTGGCCCTGTTCCGCCAACTTCGCAATGGCGGGCCCACCGGGATAGCCCAGCCCGAGCAGCTTTGCACTCTTGTCGAAGGCCTCGCCTGCGGCATCGTCCACCGATTCACCGAGCAGGTCATACCGGCCCACGCCATCGACGCGCATCAGCTGCGTGTGGCCGCCCGACACCAGCAGCCCCACAAACGGAAAGTCCGGGGGGTCACGCGACAGCAGCGGCGAGAGCAGATGCCCTTCGAGATGATGAACCCCGATGCTGGGCTTGCCCAGCGCGTAGGCCAGTGCACTGGCCACCGATGCGCCCACCAGCAGGGCGCCTGCCAGGCCGGGGCCCTGGGTATACGCCACCGCATCGATCTGGGTCATCGTTCTACCCGCCTGTGTCAGGACCTCGCGGGTCAGGGGGAGCACACGGCGGATGTGGTCGCGCGAAGCAAGCTCGGGCACAACGCCACCGTAGCGCTCATGCATGGCGACCTGTGAATACAGGGCCTGGGCGAGCAGACCGGCGTGCGTGTCGTACAGTGCGACGCCGGTTTCGTCGCAGGAAGTTTCAATACCCAGGGTCAGCATGCCGCGAGTTTAGCCCTTGCCTCATCAGAACCCGATGCGGTGTTTGCGCACGCTCCTGGTCCACAGGTCGGCCGCGCTCAGTCTGGCGCGCTCTTCGAGCCTTGCATTACCGAAGGCCTGCATGAGGGCCCGCCGCATTTCCCGCGGCGCCAGCAGGGCGAGCCGATCAAGGACGCCCTCATCGGCCTCCTCCGGAAACTGCCGGCCCCAGTGGTGAGCGGCCTGGATCTCCCGGTAGAGCGATCGCCCGATCCGTCGGGCTCCCGCCGCATCGGGTGGCTCGATTTCGTACACATTCATGCGGTTCAGCAAGGGCTCCGGGATTCGGGTCGCATCGTTTGCGGTCGCGATCCAGACCACGTCCGAGCAGTCGATCGGAACCTCGGCGAATTCGTCGGTGAAGCGTCGGGCCGTATCCGATTCAAGCAGCCCGTAAAGGGAGCCCAGCGGGTCGTAGTGGCTTTCGGCGCTGGCCTTGTCGATCTCGTCGATCACCATCACCGGATTGGCATGGTCTCCGTGGACCAGCGTGTCAAAGACCTTGCCCGTTCGGGCATTGCGCCACTGTGACGACGCCCCGGAGAGAACCCACCCTGCGGTGAGCGAGCTCATGGGAATGAATCCGTATCCGGTGCCCAGGAGTGCGGCAAGGCGGCGTGCGAAGTAGGTCTTGCCAATGCCGGGTTCGCCCAGCAGCAGAATGGGCATCAGGCGCAGGGGATCGTCACTCTCAAGGCACAGGGCCAGTTGCCCCCTGAGATCGTCCAGAACTTCCGAGAAATTCGGCAGTTCATTGAACAGGGACGGAAAGTCGGGCATGCGGTGAGGCTTGTTGCAGAAACGCTCGCCACCCACCCTGAGCATCTTTTCATAGGTGCTGCGCAGGGCTTCGTTGGCGCCCGCCGGAAGTTCGGTCAGCGCATGCTGCACGGTCTGGGGGCTGTAGATCTGTTTCAGGCTGGCGAGCGTCAACGATCGGGACCGAATCGAACCTTGGCTTTGCGAGGCCGGGAGATCGGATTCTGGGCTGGGCGGCATGACGGTCCTCCATGGGCATTGGATCGCAGGCAGTCAAAATCCATGCCAGCCTTGCTGCTGCCGTTGGAGCAGCCCTGCCGACCCATTCTGAGCCTGGCATTCGGGGAATCTTGGCAGCCGCCTTGCGGCGTGCTAGGATCGCCGGCTTGATCGAAAGGGGGTGATTGTTCATGCCGATGATCCGTGTGAAAGAAAACGAGCCGTTCGATGTGGCCCTGCGCCGCTTCAAGCGCACCATCGAGAAGACCGGCTTGCTCACGGAGCTGCGCGCGCGCGAGTTCTATGAAAAGCCGACCGCTGAGCGCAAGCGCAAGAAGGCAGCCGCCGTAAAGCGCCATTACAAGCGCATTCGCGGCCAGATGCTTCCCAAGAAGCTGTACTGACCCTCAAGGCCAGACCGCGCCGCACGCCCGGGTTGCCGGCCGTGCGGCATTTCCTATTGTCGTCCCCGTAACCGTCCTTTTTCCTGCGGCCCTCTGTCATGACAGCTCTATCGCTCAAGCAGCGCATCACCGATGACATGAAGACAGCCATGAAGGCCCGGGACGCCGGTCGTCTTGGCGCCATCCGGATGCTGCTCGCCGCGGTCAAGCAACGCGAGGTCGACGAGCGGGTCGAACTGGACGACGCCCAGATCACCGCAGTGGTCGACAAGCTCATCAAGCAGCGGCGCGATGCCATCAGCCAGTTCGAGCAGGCCGGCCGCATGGATCTGGTCGAGATCGAGCGGGCCGAGGTGCAGGTCCTGAGCCACTACATGCCCCAGCAGGCCTCCGAGGAAGAGGTGGCTGCGCTGATTGAGCAGGCCATGGCAAGCGCTCAGGCCGCTGGCCCGCAGGACATGGGCAAGGTGATGGCCTGGCTCAAGCCCCGACTGGCCGGCAAGGCCGATCTTTCGGCAGTATCGGCTCGGGTTTCGGGCCTGCTCAAAGCCCGCACCGGCGCCTGAGCCCGCGCAGCTCAGGGACATCCTGCCGCGCTGAAGACCTGCCTGCCGACGTCGCCCGCTCCCGGTGGGGGCATGCGGACTGTCCAGCGTGGGGCTCTGGCAGTTAAAGTCCGGTCGTGATTCCCCAGTCCTTCATTCAGGAACTCCTTGCCCGCGTCGACATCGTCGAAGTGGTGGGGCGTCACGTCAAGCTTCGCAAGGCAGGCGCCAACTGGCTGGGGCTGTGCCCTTTCCATGGCGAAAAATCGCCTTCCTTTACTGTCTCGGCCACCAAGCAGTTCTATCACTGCTTCGGGTGCGGCGCTCACGGTTCGGCCATCGGCTTTCTCATGGAGCAGGCGGGCCTGGGCTATGTCGATGCCATCCATGACCTCGCGCGAAACGCGGGTCTTCAGGTCCCGAGCGCCGGGCCGGGTGAGGACACCAGCCGTCAGACGCCGGGCGTGCTCGAGGTGCTGGAGACCGCTGCACGCTTTTACAAGGCGCGCCTGAAGGATTCGGAGCGGGCAGTCGAGTACCTCAAAGGTCGAGGGCTGTCAGGTCCGACCGCAGCCCGCTTCGGCATCGGCTATGCGCCCGAGGGATGGCGCGGATTGCAAGCCGCAGTTGGCGATTACTTCGCCAAAGAGCTCCTTGATGCGGGACTGGTCATTGAACCAGAGCAGCAGGAGGAGGGCGCTCCGACGCGCCGCTACGATCGCTTCCGGGACCGGATCATGTTTCCCATTCGCAACCCGAGGGGCCAGGTCATTGGTTTTGGAGGCCGGGTGATCGGGTCGGGCGAGCCCAAGTACCTCAATTCTCCCGAGACCGTCGTGTTTTCAAAGGGGCGGGAGCTCTATGGGCTCTTCGAGGGCCGTGATGCCATCCGGTCCGAGGATTGTGTCGTCGTGGTCGAGGGCTACATGGACGTCGTCATGCTGGCTCAGCATGGCATCCACAATGCCGTGGCCACCCTGGGCACAGCGACGACGCCCCAGCATGTGGCCAAATTGTTGCGCCTGGTCGAGCGGGTGGTGTTCGCCTTTGATGGCGACGCGGCGGGCCGTCGCGCCGCCTGGCGCGCCCTGGAGTCCTGCCTGCCCCAGCTGGCTGATACCCGGCGGATCGATTTCCTGTTCCTGCCCCCCGAGCATGATCCGGACAGCTTTGTGCGCGAACAGGGAGCCCAAGGCTGGGCCCAGGCGCTCGAGAAAGCCATCCCCCTGTCGGAATTTTTCCTGACCGAGCTCAGCGGGCAGGTCGATCTGGCGTCGCCTGAGGGGCGCGCCCGACTCCAGGCCCTGGCCCGCCCCTTGGTCCAGAGCATTCCGCCGATCGCCTTGCGCTTGCAGATCATCCAGGCGATCGCCACCCGGGCCGGTGTTGGCACTTCGGATTTCTCAGCGTTTGTTGCGCAGGGAGAACGCACCGGGGGCAGCGCCCAGAAAGGGGCGCGCGCCTTCCCTCAGGCAGGCGAGGGGCGGCGCGCTGATGCAAGACCTTCCGAGGCGCGCGGCGCCGCCGGATTTGCGCGTTTCACTGGCCCATTGGCCGCGGGTCAGCGCCCCGATCTGATCCAGCGTATCCGTCTGCTGCTGTCGCTGCATCCTGAACTGGCGCGCGAATCGGTGGACATTTCTTTCCTGCCCGAGGCGCTGGCCGAATGGATCGCATGGGTTTGCGGACTGCCCGAGGGCACGCGCTTTGCAGGACTGATCGAAGCCCTGAGGGCGGATCGGCCCGAGGAGGCTGATCGACTTCAGGCTCTTGCGCTGCGGGACCGAGGGCTGATTGGGGATCTGGCCCCCGCCGACGCGCTGAGCGAATTGCGTGACGCGCTGTGGCAGTTGCGTCTGCAGTCGATCAGAGCCGAAATTGACCGACTTGCGGCCAGCGGCCTGCCGGATGAAACCTCCCGGTCAAGGTATGCCGAGCTTCAGGGATTGCTGCGGACAGGCCGCTAATTGACCCGAGCCCTGAGCCCGAGCACGGTTTCTGCTATAATAGAAAGTTTCCCCCCGTTGGGCAGAGATAGAGAAATTTCGGCCGAAGACAGCAAGCGCGGCCGACGGTGGGGGTCATGTCCAGATCGAGGTCCGTCTTGAGCACTGCGAAAAAAAGCCCAGCGAAACCCAAAGCCGCAACGAGTGCCGCTGCCGCAAAGAGTCCCGCCTCGAGAGCGTCGAGTCCGGCGCCGAGTGCATCGAAACCGGGGGCGGGTAAGTCGTCAGCGACGGCCAAGGTGACCGCCGGGGCAGCCAGGGCAAATGGTGCCTCCAAGGCCGAAGCCAAGGGAGCCTCAAAGGTCGGCGCGGCCACAGCGGCGCGCGCGGCTTCAAAGGCCGGATCGAAGTCCGTCGGAAGCAAATCAGTGTCCAGGGCGGAGTCCAAAGCAGTGCCGGGACAACCTAAAGCGAGCACGGCAAGCACCGCCAAAGCTGGAGCGGCCACCGTAAAAAAGGCAACCGCCGCTGCGGTGTCTGGCAAGTCCGCACCCAAGGCAACACCTAAGGCAACACCTAAGGCAACACCTAAGGCAACACCTAAGGCAACACCTAAGGCGATGCCCAAAGCGGCATCAAAGACAGCCTCGAAGGGGGCTTCCAAGACCTCCTCCCGGGTCGATGCCAAGGCTGCGTCCAAGCCGGCCACGAAGTCTGTCGCAAGGCCGTCGTCCGCATCCCCCGCCAAGGCTGCAGACAAGGAATCGACGAAGGAATCGAAGAAATCAACGCCCAAGTCCACGCCCGCGCCTGCTGAAAGGCCGGCGGCCAAGGCCTTGAACAAAGAGGTTTTGAAGGCCGACGCTGCGAAAGTCGAGACTCGAAAGGCCACCGCACCCGACGCTCTGACCAAGGCCGCTTCAGGCACGAGCTCGACTGCCGAGAAGCCCGGCAAGGCCCAGACCAAGGACGCAAAGGCGCCCAAGGGAGCCAAAGCAGGCAAGAGCACCAAGGCAGGCAAGGGCGCCAAATCCGGTCTCGAGGCTGCCGAGGATTCCGAGCTTGACCTGATCGGCGAGCCCTCCGATGGTCTCGATGATGGTGCCGATGCGGCCGAGGTCATCGAGCTGCCTCCGGCGCCGGCACCGACCGCCAAGAAAAACGCCAAGGACAAGCGTGCCCGCGAGAAGGCCTTGCGTGACGCCTGGGCGAGCATGGGTTCGTCTGAAGAAGAACTCGCCGTCAAGCGCAACAAGCTCAAGTCACTGATCAAGCTGGGCAAGGATCGCGGTTTTCTGACCTATGCCGAGATCAACGACCATCTGCCTGAAGACCTTGTGGATGCCGAGGCGATCGAATCGATCATCTCGACCTTCAGCGACATGGGCATCACGGTGTACGAAAAGGCGCCCGATGCCGAGACGCTGCTGATCAATGACAGCACGCCCGTGGTGTCCTCGGACGAAGATGCTGAAGAGGAAGCCGAAGCCGCTCTGGGTGCAGTGGATTCAGAGTTCGGTCGCACCACCGATCCGGTGCGCATGTACATGCGCGAGATGGGTTCGGTCGAGTTGCTGACCCGCGAGGGCGAGATCGAAATCGCCAAGCGGATTGAAGACGGCCTGAAGCACATGGTCATGGCCATCTCGGCCTGCCCGACCACCATCGACGAGGTCATCAAGGCGGCCAAAGACATCCGCGAAGAAAAGAAGCGGATTGACGAGGTGGTTGATGGCCTGATCGATCCGAATGCCGAGGAAGATTTCACGCCGCCAGCGCCAGCCGCGGCAGCCGCAGCGGCGGAGTTCGACGACGACGAGGACAGCGAGGCCGATGCGGCCAGCGCGAACACCGCCAAGCTTCAGGAGCTGCGTCGCGCGGCCCTCGAGAAGTTCGAGCATATCGAGTCCTGGTTCGACAAGATGCGGGTGGCCTACGAGAAGGAAGGCTACAAGTCCAAGCCCTACCTGCGCGCCCAGACCGAGCTGCAGGAAGCCCTCATGACCATCCGCTTTACCGCGAAGATGGTTGAAAAGCTGTGCGACACCTTGCGCTCGCAGGTCGAGGAGGTCCGCACACTCGAGCGTGCGATCGGAAGCATCTGCGTCAACAAGGTCGGCATGCCCCGCGAGCTCTTCATGCAGAGCTTCCCGGGCAATGAAACCAACCTGCGCTGGATCGAAAAACACTGCGATGGCAACCAGCCCTGGGTGATCACCCTGCGCCGCAATGTGCCGGCCGTGCAAGACCTGCAGCAAAAGCTGATCGACCTGCAGGCCCGCGTGGTGCTGCCCCTGCCCGATCTGAAAGAGATCAACAAGCAGATGACCATGGGCGAGGCGCGGGCCCGCAAGGCCAAGCGCGAGATGACCGAGGCCAACCTGCGCCTGGTGATCTCCATCGCCAAGAAGTACACCAACCGCGGCCTGCAGTTCCTCGACCTGATTCAGGAAGGCAACATCGGCCTGATGAAGGCGGTGGACAAGTTCGAGTACCGACGCGGCTACAAGTTCTCCACCTATGCCACCTGGTGGATCCGTCAGGCCATCACCCGCTCCATCGCCGATCAGGCCCGCACCATCCGCATTCCGGTGCACATGATCGAAACCATCAACAAGATGAACCGGATCAGCCGCCAGATCCTCCAGGAGACCGGCATCGAGCCGGATCCGGCCACGCTGTCGGTCAAGATGGAGATGCCGGAAGACAAGATCCGCAAGATCCTGAAGATCGCCAAGGAGCCGATCTCCATGGAGACGCCGATCGGTGACGATGACGACTCCCATCTGGGCGATTTCATCGAGGACACCACCACCCTGGCCCCGGCCGATGCCGCCCTGCACGGCTCCATGCGCGACGTGGTCAAGGAGGTGCTGGATTCACTCACACCGCGCGAAGCCAAGGTGCTTCGCATGCGCTTCGGTGTCGAGATGAGCACCGATCACACGCTCGAAGAAGTCGGCAAGCAGTTCGACGTCACTCGTGAGCGCATCCGACAGATCGAGGCCAAGGCGCTGCGCAAGCTGCGTCATCCGTCCCGGGCAGACAAGCTCAAGAGCTTCCTCGAGGGAAGCGGGCAGTAAGAGGCTCCGGGCACACCTGTCCTACAAGGCTTCAGGGCAGGAATGCCCGACTGCCCGACTGCCCCATCCGGGCGATCGGGCAGATCTGGCCTCACACTGGCGGACCTCCTACCTACTGCCCAGAGAAGCCCATGACCAAGGTCCATGATGTGCTGTCCGGCAAACCGCCGGCACTGTTTTGCCTCGACCCCTCACAGTCGGTGCAGTCTGCGCTCGAACTCATGCGAGATCGCAAGGTCCGCGCCGTCATCGTCGCTTCGGCCGGTCATCTCGTGGGCATCGTCTCCGAGCGGGATTGCGCCCTCAAGGTGCTGCTCGAGGGACGCAATGCGTCCGAGGTCACGCTTGAGTCGATCATGACCCGTGAGGTCGTCACAGTGGCACCCGAAGACGGTCTGGATCACTGCATGCAGCAGATGGCCAACCGCAGCATTCGCCACCTGCCGGTGATGCGCGGGGAAACCCTGGTTGGCATGGTCTCGGTTGGCGACATCGTGAAGGAAACGATCCGCGAGCAGGCCCGCCACATCAACTACCTCGAGAGCTACATCAAGGGCCACGCCGTCCAGTACTGACCCACCGGGGAGATCCGTCTCCCCCGGGTTGGTCAGAGAATGCGGCTCTTGTGTCCTGCCCAGTATTTTTCCCGCAGGGGCTTTTTGTAGAGCTTGCCGGTGGGCAGTCGGGGCAGGGCGTCCATGAAGTCGATGGACCTGGGGCATTTGAGCTTGGCCAGGTGCTGCTGGCAAAAGGCGATCAGTTCCTGTGCGACGGCCTCGCCCGGCGTGATGCCGGGCATCAGTTGCACAACCGCCTTGACCTCTTCGCCAAGGTCTTCATTGGGCACGCCGAAGACGGCAGCGTCGGCCACGCTCGGATGGGTGATCAGCAGGTTCTCGCATTCCTGCGGATAGATGTTGACCCCGCCCGAGATGATCATGAAGGTCGACCGGTCGGTCAGGTAGAGGAACCCGTCGTCGTCGACATAGCCCACATCGCCTACCGTGCTCATCGTGCCATCGGCCGAGCGTGATTCGGCTGTTCGGGCCGCGTCATTGAAGTACTCGAAGGGTGTCGCCGTCTTGAACCAGATCTCGCCCGGCGTGCCCTTGGGCACCGGTTGCATGTTCTCGTCAAGGATGTGCAGATCGCCAAGCAGCACCCGGCCCACGCTGCCCCGGTGCGCCAGCCATTCTGCAGAGTCGCAGGCTGTGAAGCCCAGGCCTTCGGTCGCGCCGTAGTACTCATGAATGATCGGTCCCCACCAGGCGATCATCTGTTCCTTCACCTGGGCCGGGCAAGGCGCGGCAGCATGCACCGCAATCTCAAGCGTGGACAGCTTGTACTTGCTGCGAACGTCCTCGGGCAGTTTGAGCATGCGCGAGAACATGGTCGGCACCAGTTGCGAGTGCGTGACCTTGTACTTTTCGATGAGCGAGAGATAGTGCTCGGCGTCGAAGTGCTCCATGATCACGACGGTGCCGCCATGCCGGATGGTGAGCGACACGGCTGCCTGAGGCGCCGAGTGATACAGGGGCGCGGGCGAGAGGTAGATCATGTCCTCGCGATAGCGCCACAGCTTGAGCAGGAAGTGAAAGAGAGGCAGCGGATTCGACGGCGGATCGGCCGGCAGCGGCCTCACGATGCCCTTGGGGCGACCTGTGGTGCCAGAGCTGTAGAGCATGGGCGTGCCCAGGAACTCGTCGGCAATCGGATCCGCAGATTGCCCCGCGACTGCAGCGGCAAAGTCCATCACTCTCGCCTGCCCGGCCCGCTCGGGCAAGGCCGCAGCGGAAGGACCATCGGTGACCAGACACAGCGTCACCCGGGGGCACTGTTCAAGGGCCTTGAAGGCGATCTCTGCCTTGGCCGGCGATGTGATCAGGACCTGCGATTCGCTGTTGTTCAGGATGTAGGCCAGTTCGTCGGCCGTCAGGAAGGAGTTCACGCAGGTGTAGTACAGCCCTGATCGCTCCCCGGCACCGCACGCTTCAAGGTAGCGTGCGTTGTTCTCCATGAAGATCGCGTAATGATCCAGGCGTTTCAGACCCTGGCCGCGCAGAAGATGGGCCAGCCGGTTGGTGCGCGCGTCAAATTCCCGATAGCTCACTGCCTCGCCGCTGCTCGCCATGATGAAAGCGGGGCGGTCGGGATGCCGGGCGGCGTACTGTCCTGCGTACATGGTGCGTGTCTCCTCGCCAAATGCGAGGCGAAGATATCACGCGTATCCCGGCGGCGTGCGCGCGACCGGGCTCAGCGGCGCTGGTTTTTCGACGCAGCGATCCTGGAGGATTCGTCCTGGTGGATTTCGGACAGGATGTCCTGGAGAACCAGGTCGGCCAGGGCATGCTCCACCTGGCAGCTGCCAGCGTCTTCGTGGCCATTGCCACCAAAGCGTTCACACAAGGCGCCCACATCGGTCACGCAACTGCGATCGAAGATCGAACGACCGATGGCAAAGACGGTGTTGCGACGATCCCGGCCCCACATGCGCCGGATGACCACGTTGCATTGCGGGTACAGGGCGTAGGGCAAGAACCGGTTGGCCGCCCACAGGGTCTGCTGGGAGCGAAGATCCATGACCAGGGCGTTGCCATGGACTTCGGCCGTGGCCAGAACCTGATCGACCGCAAGGCCCTCATGGGATCGGTAGAGCTCGACCCGCTCACTGATGTCCGGCAGCGCAAGCAAGGCGCCGATGTCCCGCTCGCGACAATGTTCGACCAGCGCATGCATCAGTTGAAGATTTGAAATCGCAAAACTTCGGAATCGGCCCAGTCCGGTGCGCGCATCGGTAATGAAGTTCAGCAGCGTCCAGCCCGACGGATGCAGGACGTCCTCCACCGTGTAGCGAGCCTGGCTCGCCTGATCTGCCGCTCTGATCAGCGACTCGGCGACCTTCGGCAGGAGGGAGGGGCCGCCATAGTGACTCCAGATCAGTCGGGCCGCCGAAGGACTTTGCGGATCAATGACGTGGTTGCACAGGCGAGCGGTGTTGCGCAGCATGTTGCTGCTGCGGTGCTCAAATACGCGATGGGCCTGAGCGACATAGGGCATGTTGACCAGGATGTCGCGTTCAGTGATCGGCACCAGACCATCGATCACGTCGACCGGGTGCGTGAACAGCACGCTGTCGATCAGATCCAGTTCACGCAGGATGGCGCCGCATGCCACGCCGTCGATATCGGCACGGGTGACCAGTCGGTGCTTGAGCTCGCTCATGGGTCCTCGGATGGAAAGGCTGCGGGTATCAAAGCTCGTGTTCAATGGCAGCCAGGAACGGCCACCCTCGCAGAACGGAGTCTGTGCGCGGGCTGCCGTTATTCGAGGTTTCGACCGATCAATGGAAGACGGCGCAGGGCGACTGGCAGTCTGCAGCCGTCGAATCGGTCGATCAGCGGCCCTTGAACTGCGCCGGGCGCTTTTGCAGGAAGGCACTCACGCCTTCGGCAAAGTCGGCACTTGCGCCGGCCTGGCGTTGTGAACGCGCTTCGGCGTCGAGCTGCTCCTCGAAGCTGTTGGACGGGCTGTCCCAATAGAGGCGCCGGGTGAGGGCCAAGGCCACCGTAGGCCCTTCCGAGAGCGTGCGCGCAAGTTTCAGGGCTTCGGGCATGAGCTGATCGTCATCAACCACCTTGTTCACGATGCCCCATTGCTCCGCAGTCTCGGCCGGCAGCTTCTCGCCCATCAGCGAAAGCTCCATGGCACGCGCGCGGCCGACCAGGCGCGGCAACAGCCAGGTGGCGCCGCAGTCGGGCACCAGGCCAATCCGGCGGAAGGCCTGCAGAAAATACGAGGACCGGGCGGCATAGATCAGATCGCCGAGCATCGCGAAGCTCATCCCTGCTCCTGCGCATGGGCCATTGACTGCCGCCACAATCGGGCAGTGCAGGTCGCGAAACCGACGCAAGGTGGGATGGAATTCGGTCTCCAGCGTGGAGCCGGCCTTCGCGGCCTTGCCTTCGGCAGAGGGTTTGCGGCCCTGCAAATTGGCACCGGTGCAAAAGGCGCGCCCCTCGCCGGTGAGCAGCAGGCAACGCACATCGCGGGCGGGGTCGCTCACCACGTCGAGTGCGTCATTGATGCCCTGAAGCATGTCACTCGAAATGGAGTTGAGCACCTCGACATGGTTGAGCGTCAGGATGGCCACGCTGCCATCGAGCGTGAGGCGGACATGCTTGAAATCGAGGATGCTGGATGCCGTGCTGGTACTCATGGGGTCTCCGTGACGATGGTTGTTATGAAGGACAGCCGTTTCAGACTTGCGACATGACCACATGGTACTCAAGGTCCTCAGGCTAGGATGCGGGAATGCCGCCTGCAATGCCGACTCCGCTCTCCAAAGCCCCGACCTCGGGACTGCTGGTGGCCTTTCTGCTGTCCTTCGGGCCCACGGTCTCGAACTCCTTTGCACGCTTTGCCTACGCGCTTGTGCTGCCAGCCATGCGCGAAGACCTGGCCATCGGCTGGTCCGAGGCGGGCACGCTTGGCACAACCAACGCCATCGGTTATCTGGTTGGCGCATTGCTTGCCCGGTGGTGGGTCAACCGCCTGGGCAATCGTCCGATCTTTGCGGCCGGAATGGTGCTGACGGCCCTCGCCCTGCTGGCAACCGGACTTACCCGCGATCTCATGCTGCTCAACGTCTGGCGCGTGCTGGCGGGCGTGGGCGGTGCCTGGGTGTTCATCTGTGGTGGCGCGCTGTCGGGCAACATCTTTCCAGGAGAGCCCCATCGGGCGACGACCACCATTGCCATCTACTTTGCCGGGGGAGGCTTTGGCCTGGTGCTGTGCGGCTTCACCTTGCCTTTGCTGCTCGACGCCTGGGGGGCAGCCGCCTGGCCCTGGGCCTGGCAAGCCATGGGCGTGGTCGCGATCCTGATGGCGGTGGCGAGCATCCTTGCCGCCCGAAAGATCGAGGAGCCAAGAGGTGCTGGAGCGAATCGTCTCGAAGGGGGGTCTCAGCCTGCCCAGAGATCGGCCCTGCTCCTGCTGCCCGCACAGGCCTGCTCCTATGCCTGTTTCGGGCTGGGCTACATCGGCTACATGACTTTTGTGATTGCCTGGGTGCGGGCGAATGAAGGCGGCACCGGCCTGGTGATGCTGCTCTGGTGCGCTCTGGGTCTGGCCACTCTGGCCGCGCCACGTCTGTGGGCGGGGCCCTGCGAGCGCTGGCCGGGTGGTCGTCCGATGGCAGCCGTCATGGCGATGCTGGCCACGGCGGCACTGCTGCCTCTGGTCAGTGTGTCAGGCACGGCCATGGTGGTCTCCGCCACGCTGTTCGGGGCGAGCATGTTCAGCGCGCCCTCGGCGGTCAGCAGCCTGATCAAGCATGCCCTGCCCAAGCCAAGATGGGGCGAGGCGATGGCGAGTTTCACGGTGATCTTCGGATTGAGTCAGATTGCTGGTCCTGTCGCGATCGGCTGGGTCGCCGACCAGACCGGTTCGCTTCAGCCAGGGCTGCTGGCCAGCGGGTTGGTGCTGGCGGTGGGCGCCTTCATTGCCCTGGCTCAGCGGCCCGTGACCTTGCCTGCGCCAGAGGGTCCTTTGAGATAGGACGAAAGCGTCCATCCCATCAGGCCGATGACCAGGCCCGATCCGATCAGAACCACATCATGGCCGATCAGGCTGTGGACCCGCGCCCAGAGCGGCACGCCAGCCGACTGCCCCATGAAGAGCGACACCGCAAAGAGGCCCACCGCCGTCGCCCGGTGATCTTCGGACATCTGGGAAGCATGGGTCTGCAGGGTGTTGTGGGCCATGTACATGCCCAGTCCATACAGGGCGCAGCAGGTGGCGGCCACCAGCACCACCGGCAGGGCCCCGGGTGCAGCCTGCAGCCTGAGGGACAGCCATACGCTGCCCACCAGCGCCAGAAAGCTCAGGGTGATCATGCTGCAGCCCAGTCGAACCATGCGCCGCTCACCAAGAAAGCCGATCCAGCGCCTCGCAAAGCCGCTGTAGAGCAGACCGCCCAGACCCATCGCGGCCATCGCCATGCCGGCCTGCCCCAGCGACATGCCGGTGGCCTCATGCAGCCAGGTGGGAATGAGTGCCATGGCTGCAAAGAGCACCGCCCCCTCGATGAGCGCGGTGAGCAGTACGACTCGTGCCGCGGGCTGGGCCATGATCAGTCGAAAGGCTCGAAGGCCCGACCCTGCTTCAGGCCGTTGCGGTGTGGCTGCGTGTTGAAGGCGCCGATGCATGCGCAGCACCATCAGCCCGGCCGGCAGGAACACCAGGGCCATCAGGGCAAAGGCGGCTCGCCAGCTGACCCAGTCGGCCAGCAGACCACCTGCCACCTGACCCACGATCATGCCGGTGATCGTGCCTGTGGACAGTCGGGCCAGCGTGGCCTGGCGCTGTGCAAGAGGCACCACATCGCCGATCCAGGCAATCGACATGGGAATGATGGCCGCACAGAACACGCCGGTGAGCAGTCGGGCGAGCTCCAGGCTACGCAGGTCGGGGGCCAGTGCGCAGGCAATGGAGCCGAGGGTGGCGGCCACAGTGGCGCTGCCGATCACCCTCAGCTTGCCCAGGCGGTCACCCAAGGGCCCCCAGGCGAGCTGCATGAGCCCATAAGCCAGCGCAAAAAAGGTGATCGCGCCGCTGACTTCCGCCGGTTCGGTGCCGAACTCGCGGGCCATGGCCGGCAGCATGGGGTCGGCCAGCCTGATCGACGCCATGCTGGCAAAACCGGCGATCGAGACGAAGGGCAGGGCGGCAACCGGATTCATGCCCGGTAGACCAGCGGTTGACGCATCGGCATCCCCGTCATCGCCTGCGGCCTTCAATCAGCTTGAGCACCAGGATGATTCCGCATAGCGGCAAGGTGACTGCATTGGCGACGATCACCGGCATGGCCTCGACCATGATCCCGTAGACCAGCCAGAGCGCGACTCCCAACGTAAACGCGCTGTACATGCCCAGCGAAATACCCGAGAGATCACGGGTGCGCAGGGACTTGAGGGCTTGCGGCACGAAAGACAAGGTGGTGAGCGCCGCGGCCACGAGGCCGAGAAGATCGGTGGGGGTCATGCAGAGTCTCGAGGGCGAATCACGCTTCCTGAATGTCAGTGAAACGCTGAATCCTGTGTGGTCCAGCCCGTCATCATGCCGCGCATCGCTCACGTACTGCCGTCGGGCCTGATCAACCTGAGTCAAATCGGGGGATTCCGGCACACAAAGGCAAGGAACCGGTAGACTGAAAGCCTCGGTTTGGGGAGTAGCCTTGGGTTCGCCGTTGTGCGAGCCTCGTGCAGAAGCCGTCAGTTCGACGGTCTGATCAGCGTGGTGCGTGGTCAGGCCGTCCGGCGCTGCAGGTCGACAGGTGCAAGGCCTGTCGTCTGGCAAGACCAGCCGTGACTCCGTCCAACACGGCGTCCGGTGGCACCACCCCGGTCCTAGAGGTTCATCATGATGTCAGTCGGAACCCCCCTGATGTGGGGCATCTTCAGCGCCTTCGTTGTCGTCGCGCTGCTCGTCGATTTTTTTGCGCTCAACCGCCGGGGGGCCGCTGCGGTCTCGATGCGCGAAGCAGCGATCTGGTCAATCATCTGGGTGGCCGTGTCGGGCGTGTTTGCAGTCTGGTTGTGGTGGTCCTTGGGCGGCTTGGGTGATGACCCGGCGATCAGGGGGCAGGCCACCGGCAAGCTGCTCGAGTTCGTCACGGGCTACCTGGTGGAAAAGGCGCTGGCCGTTGACAACAT
>JBMSOD010000003.1:0-42173 GCA_049422085.1 Burkholderiaceae bacterium | reverse complement strand
GGGCAGCATCGAGTTCAAGGGCGAGAACATCGCCGCCCGGGATCCTGCGCTCATCGTGCAGCAGGGCCTGTCGCATGTGCCGGAAGGGCGGGAGGTCTTTCCCCTGCTGAGCGTTCGCGACAATCTGCTCATGGGGGCCTACACCCGCAAGGATCGGGATCAGGTGGCGAAGGACATCGAGACGGTGTTTGGCTACTTCCCCATCCTCAAGGAACGCGCAGCCCAGAACGCCGGCCTGCTCTCGGGCGGACAGCAGCAGATGCTGGCCATTTCCCGGGCCATCATGGCAGCGCCTGAACTGATCCTGCTCGATGAGCCCAGTCTCGGTCTGTCGCCTCGACTGACCAAGGAAATCTTCGAGATCATCGTGCGCATCAACCGGGAGCGGGGAACCTCCATGCTGCTGGTCGAGCAGAATGCCAACATGGCACTGAACGCAGCCGATTTCGGCTATGTGCTCGAAAACGGACGCATCGTCATGGAAGACAGTTGCGCCGCGCTGAGAGAAAAAGAGGACATCAAGGAGTTCTACCTCGGCATGAAAGAGCAGGGCGTGCGCGGTGAGCGCCGCTGGAAAAAGAAGAAGACCTGGCGATGAGCACGACCGCACTCGATCCCCACCGTATCGTCAACGGCACCGACATCTTCGGCACGCCCGAGGCGATCAACTTCGAAACAATTCCGGGCCTGTTCTGGAACCGCGTCGCCGAGATGGGCGATGCGCCCATGATGCGGCAGAAGGATCTGGGCATCTGGCGGGCCTACAGCTGGAAGGACGTGGGCGCCATCGTGAGCGAGATTGGCGCAGGACTGGTCAGCCTGGGCTTTGAAGCGGGCGAGGTGGCATCGGTTCTGTCCAATACCCGCAAGGAGTGGGTCTGGACCGATCTGGCTGTGCTTGCCATGGGTGGCGTGTGCAACGGCATTTACCCCACCGATTCAGCCACGCAGGTGCATTACCTGTGTGAAGACTCCCGTTCGGCCTATCTCTTCGTCGAAAACGAAGAGCAGCTCGACAAGTATCTGGAGGTTCGTGAACGCCTGCCTCAGCTTCGCAAGGTGTTCTATTTCGATGCCGAAGGACTGGCGACACTCGATGACCCGATGGTCATGTCGCTTGAAGCCCTGCGCGCACTGGGTCGCGACTACCTCAAACAGCACCCGCAGCTGGTCTCCGAGCGCAAGGCGACACGCGGTGCCCATGATCTGGCCATCCTGGTCTACACCTCGGGCACCACCGGCAAGCCCAAGGGCGCCATGATTTCGCACAACAACCTGTGCGTGGTGCTGCAGAGCCTGTCGATCAGCATCTTCCAGGGTCTGCCGATGGGAGGGGAGCGGGTGGCGTTCCTGCCCCTGTGCCACATCGCCGAACGCATGATCGGCGAGTATGTCCCGATCATGCGCAAGTCGGTGGTGAACTTTGTCGAGAACCCTGAAACCGTCTTTGAAAATCTGCGCGAAGTTCAGCCCCATGTCTTCTTTGCAGTGCCCAGGGTCTGGGAGAAGATCTACTCGCAGGTCATGATCGCGCTGAGCGAGGCGGGGAGCTTCCAGAAGGCTGCCTATGCATGGGCCCTGTCGGTCGGGCACGAGGTCTACAAGACTCAGGATGAAGGCCGAAACCCGGGTGCCTGGCTCAGCCTGAAGAACAGCATCGCCCGCAAGGCGGTCATCAATAATGTTCTTCGCATGATCGGACTGGAGCGGGTGCACCTGGCCCTCACCGGTGCCGCGCCCATCTCTCCTGATCTGATCCGCTGGTATCAGAGTCTGGGGGTGCCGCTGCGTGAAGGCTGGGGCATGACCGAAACCTGTGGCGGCGGCTCGTTCAATCCTGGCAACAGGGTCAAACCCGGCAGTGTCGGATTGCCCGGCCCCGGCGTTGAAATGCGCATTGCACCTGACACGCACGAGATCCAGTTGCGTGGTCAGAACGTCATCATGGGCTACCTCAACCTGCCCGAGAAGACGGCCGAAACCATCGACTCCGAGGGTTGGCTGCATACCGGCGACGTTGGCCGGGTGGATGACGAGGGTTATTTCTACATCACCGACCGGATGAAGGACATCATCATCACGGCAGGTGGAAAAAACGTGACCCCCAGCGAGTGGGAGAACGAGCTGAAGTTCTCGCCCTATGTGACCGATGCAGTGGTGATTGGCGACAAGCGCGCCTACCTCACCGCACTCGTGATGATCGATCAGGAAAACGTCGAAAAGTTTGCGCAGGACAAGGACGTCCCGTTTACCAACTACGCAAGCCTCACGCGCACCCGGGAGGTGCAGGAGCTGATCCAGGCCGAGGTGGATCGTGTCAATGCCAAGTTTGCCCGGGTTGAGCAGGTTAAAAAATTCCGTCTGCTTGAAACCCAGCTCACGGCCGAGGATGAAGAGCTCACCCCGACCATGAAACTCAAGCGCAGTTTCGTGCAGAAAAAGTATGCCGATCTGATTGAAGGCATGTACAAGGACTGACATTCTGTTTCCCTTTCAGTCCTGACCCAACCCGTTTTCCACACCTCGCCCTACCGGCGACATCCACAGGAGACTCGAGTGAACCTGACCAAACGGACCACCCTGGCCCTGGGCATCCTGGCGATGTCCGCGGGCCTGGCCCATGCCCAGACTCTGGGCGTGAGCAAGACCGAGATCACCATCGGCACGATTCAGGACCTCTCGGGTCCGATCGCAGCCTTCGGCAAGCAGTCGCGCAATGGCATGCAGCTGCGGGTTGAAGAAATCAACGAGCAGGGCGGCATCAATGGACGCAAGCTCAAGCTGATTGTCGAAGACAACGGCTACGATCCCCGCAAGGCCGTGCTGTCCGCACAGAAGCTGGTCAACCGCGACAAGGTCTTTGCGGTGGTGGGCCACATGGGCACCGCGCACAACAATGCCGCCATGCCGATCCAGTTCGAAAAGAACGTGATCAACTTCCTGCCGATCACGGCTGCGCGCGAGATGTATGAGCCCTTCCACAAGCTCAAGTTCTCGTTTGCCGCGACCTACTTCGACCAGATGCGCGCTGGCCTGCCGGTGATGTTCAAGAACAAGAACTACGCCAAGCCCTGCATCATTTATCAGGACGACGAATTCGGCCTCGAGGTGCTGCGCGGATCCGAAGACGCGCTCAATGCCATGGGCAAGGCCTTCACCGAGAAGACCAGCTACAAGCGGGGCGCCACCGACTTTTCGTCGCAGGTGGCCCGCATGAAGAGTGCCGGTTGCGATCTGGTGGTGATGGGCACGATCATTCGCGAAACCATCGGCACGATCGGCGAGGCGCGCAAGACCGGCTTCTCGCCCGACTTCTTCGGTTCGAGCGCTGCCTACACCGATCTGATCCACAAGCTCGGCGGCAAGGCCATGGACGGCTTTTACGCCATGCACACCGCGCAGCAGCCCTACCCCGATGACAAGGATGACAAGATCCGCTTCTGGGCCGCCAAGTACCGCACGAAGTTCAATGAAGAGCCCACGGTCTTCTCGGCCTATGGCTACAACATCATCGATACCTTCGCTGCAGCGGCACGTGTGGCTGGCAACAACCTGACCACCGACAGCTTCATCAAGGCTCTGGAGACCACCAAGTTCCCCGGCGACATGTTCGGCAGCCCGCCCTTCTCGTTCAAGCCTGACTTCCGTCTGGGCAATGATCAGAGCCGCATGTCTCAGATCAAGGACGGCCGCTGGACCCCGGTCACCGAGTACCTTCCGGTGCCCAAGCACAGCAAGTGATCTGGATTTCCAGGTGGCCCGGTTGCAAACCGGACCACTTCTGGAGCGGAAATCAAAAAAAGCCCGCTTCGGCGGGCTTTTTTTATGCCTCTGACCCGTCCTGCCGGGCTCAACGCCCCTTGCGCAGCAGTCTGCCCGGCAGCGGCCCATGCACGGCGCCGCGCTCATCCGCCACCCGCACCCCATTGACCCACACCCCGTGCACGCCACGCGATTGGGTGACCACTCGGGTAGCCCCCGCGGGCAGGTCGTTGGCGCGCGAGCGCGAACCACGTCCGACTCGTGCCGGGTCAAACAGCAGCAGATCCGCCGCCTTGCCCGCCGTGATGGCACCGCGATCCTGAATGCCGAAGAACTCGGCCTGCGCGCTGGTCAGGCGTCTTACCGCTTCGGGCAAGGGCATGATGCCGCGATCGCGGACCCAGTGCCCCATCAGGTGAAGACCGAAGCCCGAGTCATCGAGAAAGGACAGATGCGCGCCCGCATCCGAAAGCGAGATGAGGCTCTCGTCATGGGTGAGCAGCTGGCTGACCGCCTGTTCGTCATGATTGAAGGCACACAGCGAAAAGAGCGTGCCCAGGTCTTCTGCGATCGCCAGATCAAACAGGGCATCGAGGGGATCCTTGCCCAGCTCGGCGGCAATGCTGCCGATGGTGCGGTCCACAAAACGCTGATGCTCGGGGCGCACCACCTGAAGCACATGAATCAGGTTCCAGTCTCCGGCAAAGAGCCGCCGCGCCGGCACGGTGAGTTCCCGGCGGATGGCCTCACGAAGCGCCTGCGTTTTCATCTGCTCGATCAGCGCCTGGTCCTTCAGACCGAACACTGGCTTCCAGGCCTGCAGGGGCTCGAGTGGGTAAGGCGACTCGAAACTGAAGTCAAACACCAGGGGCGTGGCCGCCACAGCCCCTCGCATGTGGCATCCACGCGCATTGGCTGCCTTGACATGATCAAGATCATCAAACACGCCACGCGGTGTGAGGCTGCTATGCAGCAGCGCAGCCACCAGCACAGGGCGACCCGATGCCGCAGCAAACTCTTCGAGCACAGGCACCGGCGTGCTGGGACCTTTGGTGATCATGAAGACGCCCTGATCACGCTCGCGCAAGGGTTTGGCCAGGGCCAGAAACTCCGACCAGTCGGCCAGCCGCGAGGGCATGGGCCGACCATCAAAGGCATTGTGCGAGGTGGTGGTGGTCGAGGCCAGACCGATCGCGCCGGCATCCAGCGCCTCACCCACCAGCGCCTGCATGCGGGCCACCTCCTGCGAAGTGGCCACCCGGTCGGAGCCCTCGGAGCCCATGACATAGGTGCGCAGGGTGGAGTGGCCGACAAACACGCCGAGGTTCATGGCAGAACGGCCCGCCTCGATCTGATCCATATACTCGCTGAACGACTCGAAGTTCCAGCGAATCCCCTCCTGCAGGCTGGCCAGGGACATGCCTTCGACCTGGGTCAGGTTCTTGGTGACCAGATCGCGTGATGCGGCATCGGGATGACAGGGCGCAATGGTGAAGCCACAGTTGCCGATGAGGGCCGTGGTGACCCCCATGCCCACGCTCTGGTCCAGATAGGGATCCCAGGTGATCTGCGCGTCGTAATGGGTATGGTTGTCGATGATGCCGGGCATGAGGTCCAGTCCGTCGGCGGACACCTTGTCCCGGGCCTGCGGCAGCGAGCGACCGGCGCTGGCCGGAATCACCTCGGCAATGACGCCATCGAGCAGGGCAACATGGCCCACGAAGGGCTCCGAACCCAGGCCGTCGTGGATGCGGGCATGGGTGATCAGCGTATCAAACATGATGAAGTCTCCTTGCTGAAGTATAGGCGGATCGGGTATGAGTGAGCAGAGCCAGACCCACAAGGAGACACCATGATCCCGACAGCCCGTTTAAGAAGACTCACCCTGCTCGGCACGAGCGCGCTTGTGCTGAGCGCCTGCGCCAGCGCCCCATCCGGTCCGTCCGGTCTGAACCCGGGGTCCCCTGCCTCGGCAGGCCTGTCTGCACAGCGCCTGGAGCGCCTGAGCGCTCGCATGGAACAGGGCGTTCAGCGTGGCGAGCTGCCAGGCGCCGTGGTTCTGATCGGGCGCAAAGGCCAGATCGCCTACGAACGCGCCTTCGGTCTGCAGGATCCGGACAAGCGAACCGCCATGCAAGCGGATGCGATCTTCCGGATCGCTTCGATGAGCAAGCCGATCACATCGCTGGCCATCCTGATGCTCAACGAAGAGGGCCGCCTGTCGATTGCCGACCCGGTCGAAAAGTACCTGCCTGAATTCAAGGGCCTGCAGGTTGCGGTCATCGGCAAGGGAGCCGACGGAAAACCCAGCATGACCCTGGAGCCACAGCGCAATCTCATGACCGTGCAAGACCTGATGCGCCATACCTCGGGTCTGACCTACGGATCAGCCGCCAGCGATCATCCGGTCAAGAAGGCCTATGCGGCAGCCAAGGTCAGTGACTCGGGAGATACCAACGCCACCTTCGTCACCAAGCTGTCCAAGCAGCCGCTGATCTTCCAGCCGGGCACCACCTGGGAATACAGCGTTTCCACCGACGTGCTCGGTCGCATCGTTGAAGTGGTGAGCGGACAGACCCTGGACCGCTTCGTCGAGGAGCGCATCACCCGCCCCCTGAAGATGCCGGACACCGGTTTCGTGACTCCTGCCGCGCAGGGACATCGGGCTGCCCGCCCGCATGCCGAAGGGCCCAAGAAGGTCGTTCCGAACGTGCCCCACCCGACCGCTGATCTGGCCTACAAGTCGGGGGGTGGCGGCATGGTCTCGACCGCGAGGGACTATGCCCGCTTCGGGCAATTCCTTCTCAATGGCGGCGAACTCGACGGCGTGCGTCTGGTCTCACGCAAGACCATCGAGCTCATGACCTCCAACCATCTTCCGCCGGGCACCCCGATTGGGCCGGACATGGCGCGCTTCGAGGCATTGGCCCCCTCGGCTGCCATGGGTCAGGGCTTTAGCCTGGGCTTTGCGGTTCGCACCGACGCCGGGCGCAATCCGCTGCCGGGTTCGGTCGGCGACTACTTCTGGGGCGGCGCCTACGGCACCTACTTCTGGGCCGACCCCAAAGAAGACATGTTCGTCATCCTGATGATGCAGTCTCCCCAAGCACGTCTGCCGTATCGCTACCTGCTTCGCCAACTCGTCTATCAGGCCATTGACCGCTGATTCAACCTGATGAACGCAAGCCGGGTCCGGTAGGCAACGGACCCGTGCTTCGGGCGGGAAGACAGGCGACCCTGCGGCTTGTGGATCAGTGCGCCTGCAGCGCGTGGGTCAGCGCACCCGCGGATACACGCCCTCGCCGACGCCATTGCGCGGCGTACACATCAGGTGCCCGCCGATTTTCACGGCCTGAGCGCTCACCTGGATCAGCACGTCATCATCAAAATCGGCCTTGAATCCTCCCTTGGCCGGATTCAGGGGGCTCTGCAGATCACACAGCACGCCCTGAGGAAAAGGCTTGGGATCGTAGGCGTCGGGCATCCAGTTGCCCCACAGCTGGATCCTCTGCGCGCCGGGGCCTGCCATGATCAGGATGGCGAGATCATCCTGCGTGAAGGCCTTGCCCTTGTCGACCTGAGAATAGAACTGCGCTGCTGCAAATGAGTCGAGTTCGTCGGCACGGCGGTTGGCCAGCGCTGCGCACTGGCGAGCTGCCTGCGCGGTGGGCAGGGGGCGATTGGGTGCTGCGAAGGCGCAGCCGCGATACTCGAGCAGAAACACCCTCTGGGTCAGACCCACGAACCCCTTGAGCGGAACTGCGGCATTGGCCTTGCGAAAGGCCTCACCCATGCGGGTATCGGCAGCATCGAGTTCGGGCTGACTGCAGATGAGTTTTTCAAGAGGCGAGCGGGCCCTGGCACAGTCAAAGCTCGCCGAATGCGCGACCGTTGTGGTCAGCAACAGTCCTGCCGCCAGCACAAGGCCAGACAGCGGGCCTGCAAACGACCTGAAGTCCAGGATCGAGCCTGTGCGATCCGCTGATTGTGAGAACGGACTGGGTTGCTTGAGCATCACGGGAGGGGTTCCTTGGCAGGTTTGGACGCCGCCCGGCCTTTCGCGGAAGCGGGCCGGACCCTTTGCTTTCTGAGGGCCTTTTGCAGGCGTTCGATGACGGCCAGACGCAGTGACTCGGGCTCGAGCACCTGCACCTGATCGCCATGACGCAGGACATCCATGATGAATTCGGTGTCATGCGCCACAGGGACTTTCAGGATATAGCTTCCATCGGTCTGCCAGGCCCCCTCCTGCCCCGGGTGCCACTCTTCCTGGCTCACCCACTGGGCCGCCTGGGCGGTAAATCGCAGACGCGCCCAGTAGGACGGTGCCCCCGCATAGATGCCATAGCCGCCATCCATGGCATCGGACACCTCCTGCACCGAGACCACCCGAGCCTCATCGGGCAACAGGGTGGCCCGCTCGATGGCGTCGATCGCAAAGCGTCGCAAGGCCTGCGAGGCATGACACCAGGCATCGAAGTACCAGGTATTGCGATGGTGTACCAGCCGCTGAGGCGACACATCGCGCTCGGAGCTGGCATTGCGCCCGCGAGTCCGATAGGTCATCCGCACCCTGCGTCGGGTGACCAGGGCCTCGCCGATCAATTCGAACGACGCGGTTTTCACGGGGCGCCGATGGGCACTGATGATGCGTACCCTCCCGATCAATTCGCGGGAGGTGGCCTCGTCGGTTCCGAGGATGCTCTGGATGCGTTCCATGACTGGCCGGATGCGTGCACTCAGGGTCCCCCCGGTGTCCAGCTCCGAGAGCAGCTGATGCGACATGAGCAGGCCATAGAGCTCGCTCTCGGTGAACCACAGCCCGGGCAGGGTATGCATGGCCTGATCAGGCGTCTTGCGCAGCCGGTAACCGTTGAGCTCCCGGTCAAACTCCACCGGGCAGTTCATCCGGTCACGCAGATAGGCCAGGTCGCGCTTGAGGGTCGGCCAGGACACCTGCAGTTCTTCGAGAAGAACATGCTTCGGGGTGACCCGCCGTGCCTGCAGCAGGTTGGTGATCTTGATCGCGCGCTCGGTGTTCATGGATCGATCCGGTTTAACCGAAATCCTACGGAAATTCAACGCGAACGTCAGAGAGCCCCAAGTGCTACGCTTGGCTGCAGGGGGTCCTTCACGACGCCTTGCACAGCCCCTTCGTCTACCGTCAACGCCCGCTCATGAACGCCTCCGATCTCCCCCTGGCCGGCCTCCGGGTCGTCGAGCTCACCCATATGGTCATGGGTCCGACCTGCGGGATGATCCTGGCCGACCTGGGTGCCGAAGTGATCAAGGTAGAGCCGCTCGAAGGCGACAACACCCGTCGGCTGCGAGGCTCGGGTGCCGGCTTTTATGCCCTGTTCAATCGCAACAAGCGCAGCCTGGCCATCGACCTCAAGCAGCCCGAGGGCATGGCGGCCCTGCACCGCCTGCTGGCCAGTGCCGATGTGTTCAGCGAAAACTTCAAGACCGAGGCCATGGACCGACTCGGCCTCAGTCCGCATGCGTTGAGAGACCGCTATCCGAAGCTGATCTGTGTGGCCCACAAGGGATTTCTGCCTGGCCCCTATGAAGAGCGGACGGCCCTCGACGAGGTCGTTCAGATGATGGGCGGTCTTGCCTACATGACCGGTCCACCCGGCAGGCCTCTGCGTGCCGGCACCTCGGTCAACGACATCATGGGGGGCATGTTCGGAGCCATCGGCGTGATGGCCGCCCTGATGCAGCGCGGACGGACCGGCAGCGGCAGTACGGTCCGCAGCGCGCTGTTCGAGAACAATGTGTTTCTGGTTGCCCAGCACATGATGCAGTACGCGGTCACAGGTCAGCCCGCCGCACCCATGCCGGCACGCATCAGTGCCTGGTCGGTGTACGACGTCTTCGATACCCAGGATGGCGAGCAGATCTTTCTGGCCGCCGTCAGTGACACCCAATGGACCCTGCTCTGCCAGGAGTTTCAGTGGCCGGATCTCGCGGCTGATCCTCGGCTTTCAGGCAACAATGCGCGTGCCCAGGAACGATCCTGGCTACTGCCCGTGCTGCGCGAACGCTTCGGCGCGTATTCCAAGGCCGAACTTGCATCACGCTTCGAGCGCATCGGTCTGCCCTATGCCCCGATCACCCGGCCTCAGGAACTCTTCGAGGACCCACACCTTCAGGCCTCGGGAGGGCTGGCCGCAATGCAGGTTCCGGCCGATGCGAGTTGCGCCTCCCATCCGGTATCAACCCGCGTGCCGCTACTGCCCCTGACGCTGAATGACGAGCGACTCCAGGTCCGTCATGGGCCTCCAGCCCTGGGGGCCGACACCATTGCAGTCCTGAGGTCAGTGGGCTACAGCGACCCGGAAATCGAGACGCTCCTGGCCCGAGGGGTCATCCGGGGGGCTGACGTCGAAATCGAACAATGCTGACCGCATCGGGCGCCGGCGCGCAGGTGAAGAAGCTGTAGATCGACTCCTTGTCGAGCAGATAAAACCCGCCACAGTCGCCCGACCCCATCTCCTGATCGGGTGTACGCGTCAACACGGTGCGGAACGTGTCATTCGAAAGATCCTGGAGCAGCGTCCTGAAGTGGCGCACTCTGGCGCGCAGATCCTGCGCCTCCTTGGGTGTCAGGGTGGACATCACCGATTCAGCAGCCTGAACGCCTGCCACCAGATCGCTTTTTGCGGATTTCCCCTCATAAAAGGCCATGCTGGCCTTCACGCCGCTGACTGGCTTCTGACTCCAGGTACATGCCTTGCCGTTCACCGTGAACACCTTGTCCGTGATGGCGAGCGTGTTCTTTGAATCGGCTTCGTCGACCCAACGTCCATGCCAGCGGGCATTGAGGGCCTGCGCCTGCACTGCACAGGCCAGACCCAGAAGCGTCAGTGCTACTGCGAGTCTTGCAATCCGCACTGCATCGCGGGCGCCACGAACCGCTGCGCGCACGCCACGGAAAGTCGCGTGGACGCCAGAGGTGGTGCCCAGGGGACTCAAAGAATCAGCGCTTGAATTCACATCCATGGTGTTGTGCCCTTTTTATCGATCCGAATCCCGGATGGTATCTTCAAGGACATCGGGCCATTTCGATCAGCAACGAACGTTCATTGAGCCCGGACAGATATCGAAACACCGCCTTCATCAAGGAGACCCGCATGAGCGCTTCGCGTTCGCATGTCGCGCCGAAACGAAACACCCTGTCGCTGGTTCTGGCTGGAATGCTGGGGCTGACCGGTATTGCAACGCAGGCTCAAGCCCAGTCGGGTGATTTCCCGGACAAGCCGATTCGCATCGTGATCCCCTTCGCCGCGGGAGGCCCCACCGATGTTGCTGGCCGCATCATGGCCGAGGATATGAGCAAGGTGCTTGGCCAATCGGTGATCGTCGAGAACCGCCCCGGGGGCAACGGCGTGATTGCCACGCGCTATGTGGCCAAGGCGCCCGCCGATGGCTACACCCTGCTCTTCACCTCGCTCAACCACACCGTCAACCCCCATCTGCTCAAGGCCCCGGGCTACGACCCGTCGAAAGACTTCGCGCCCATTTCGCTGGTGTCGTCCAGTCCCTCCATCCTGATCGTGGGCACGGTCCAGCCCTACAAGACGATGCAGGAACTCGTCGCCGCCGGTAAAGCCAAGGACAGCCGCATCACCTTCGGATCGGCCGGCCATGGCGGCTCGGCACACCTCGCCGGGGAGCTGCTCAAGAAGCAATCGGGCGCGCAGTTCCTGCATGTTCCTTTCAAGGGCAACGGGCCCGCGGCCACCGACCTGATGGGAGGCCAGATCACCTTCATGTTCTACCCCACCAGTGGCATCAAGTCATTGCTGGACTCGGGCAAGGTGAGGCCACTGGCCATCACCAGTGCACAGCGCAGTCCGGCCTATCCGAACATCCCGTCCATGAAGGAGCAGGGGCTGGAAGGCTTCGAGAACGCCCACTCCTGGCTGGGCCTTCTGGCACCGGCCGGCACGCCGGCGACGGTCATCAACAAGCTTCACGATGCCGTGAAGAAGTCGGGCGACTCGGGCCGACTGCGTGAACAGCTGGTCTCTTCAGGTTCCAGTCTCATCGTCAACACGCCTGCAGAATTCTCGCAATACATCGTGCAGGATCTGCTGCGCTGGAAGGCCGTCATCGAGTCGGCCGGCATCCAGCCCGAGTAAGCCGAGGCCCCGACATGAGCATGTCATTCATTTCAAGCGGCCACAGCATGGGGGCCACGGTTCAGGGCGTCGATCTTTCCAGACCTCTGAGCGATACCGACTTTGCCGAGGTGTTCGAAGGCCTCGCCCGGCATGCACTGCTGCGCTTTCCGGCGCAGACGCTCAGCGCCGAGCAGTTACGGGATTTTTCAGCGCGATTCGGAGGCCTTCAGATCGGACTGTCGGGCAGCGGCCCCTATGAGCCCGGCGTTCCCGAGGTCAGCATCCTGTCGAACATTCTCCGTGACGGCAAACCGATCGGCCTGGGCGATGCGGGACAGGACTGGCATACCGACATGTCCTACAACCAGACGGTCGGATTTTCAAATGTGCTGTATGCCGTGCAGATTCCACGACGCGACGGAAAGCCCCTGGGCAACACCCTGTTTGCCGATATGGGCGCGGCCTATGACGCGCTTCCTCAAGCTCTGAAACAAAAACTCGCCGGCTGCACCGCGACCCATGACTTCAACAAGTTCTGGGAAAAAATGCGCACCCGCCCAGGCAGCCTGCGTGATCCGCTCACGCCCGAGCAGCGCGCCAAACGCCCGCCCTCGGTGCATCCGGTCTTCCTGAAGCATCCTGTCACCGGCCGCACGGTCCTCTATTGCAACCCGGGCTATGCCTTGAGGATCAACGAACTTCCCCAGGAAGAATCCGATGACATCCTGGAGCAGCTTTTCGAACATCAATTGCAGTCCCGCTTCCAGTACACCCATGTCTGGACCGAAGGCGATGTGATCATGTGGGATCACATCTCCACGCTGCACTTTGCGATCCCCGACTACGCCCCGCACGAGCATCGCCTGATCAAGCGTTGCCAGATCATGGCCGACCGGGTCTTCGATCCGGTATTCGTGGCGGGCATCCTGGACCACCGGCGCGCGGGTACGGACCGTTCCGGTGCGGGTCTGCAGAGCGCATAGTGCCAGGTCTGTTTGCCACTGACGCAGAGCGGGCGAAGGCTGCGCACAGCATCGAAGATCTTCGGCGGATGGCCCAGAGCCGCCTGCCCAAGATGCTCTTCGACTTTTATGATGGCGGCGCCGAAGAAGAGCACACCCTGCGCGCCAACCGGGAGGCCTTCCAGTCCGTCCGGATCCTGCCGCATGTCCTGGTCGATGTGGCCAGGGTCAACACCGCGTGCACACTGGTCGGCACTCAGGCGCAGTACCCGATGGCGATCGCGCCCACGGGCGGTTCGGGCTACGGTCATCATGATGCCGACATCGGCCTGGCCCGCGCTGCGGCGGCCTTTGGCATTCCCTATGCGCTATCGACTTCCGCGACCGCATCGATCGAGGACATCGCGCGTGCAGCACCCGGAGCGCGTCACTGGTTTCAGGCTTACATCCTGCGCAACAAGCCGTTTCTGGATGCCCTGATCGAGCGCGCGCGCGTAGCCGACTTTGAAGCGCTGATGATCACGGTCGATCTGCCGGTGGGCGGCAAGCGTGAACGCGATCTGCGCAATGGCTATCGCACGCCCTTCCGGATCGGGCCCCGTCTGGCGCTGGACGCCCTGCGTCATCCTGGGTGGCTCTGGGCGGTCAGCCGACGGGGGATTCCATCGAGCGGCAATCTGATCGGCCTGGAAGCCGACATGAAGTCCATCGACAAGACTGCTGCCGCGGTGGGACGCAACTATGACCCCAGCTTCGACTGGAGCCGGCTCCAGGAGCTCCGCGACCGCTGGCCTCGACGTCTGATCGTCAAGGGCGTGCAGCGCGCACAGGATGCGCAACGACTGGTGGCCATGGGTGTCGACGCCATCGTGGTGTCCAACCATGGCGGCCGACAGCTCGATGGCGCGCAGGCCACCCTGCGCGCCTTGCCGGCCGTCGTGCAGGCAGCAGGCACTCGTGTGCCGGTGCTGGTCGATGGCGGAGTTCGCAGGGGCGTGGATATCCTCAAGGCACGTGCCCTGGGTGCGCAGGGGGTGCTCACCGGGAGGGCCACGCTCTATGGCGCTCTGGCGGCAGGAGAAGCCGGCGCCCGACGCGCCCTTGAAATTCTCACCGATGAACTTGCACGGGCCATGCGTCTGTCGGGCGTGCCCGACCTGTCGCAAGTGGCCCCCGATCTGATTGCGCCCTGACTGGAGACGCCGATGCGCTGGATCCGCTTTACACCGACCGATGGACGTACCCGCTACGGACAGTTGCACGACGACACCGTGCATGCCGTCCAGGGAGATCCCTTCGCCGGCTATACGCTCACCAACGAGCGGTACGCGCTGGCTGAGGTTCGGCTGGAGATTCCGGTCGTGCCGGTCACCTTTTATGCCGCGGGGCTGAACTATGCCGCGCATGTGAAAGAGGGGGCCACGCTCATGGACCGTGCTCCTGTGCTGCCCACGCAGGCCGATATCGGCTATCGGGCCAACAATGCCCTGATCGCCCACAACGACGACGTGATCATTCCTGCCGACGCCGGCGAGAAGATCCACTACGAAGGCGAAGTCGTGGTCGTGATCGGACGCAAGGCCAGGAACCTCAGCGAAGAAGACGCCCTGTCCTGCGTGCTGGGCTACACCATCGGCAACGATGTGAGCGAGCGCGACTGGCAAAAGCAGGATCGGACCTTCTGGCGATCGAAGAACACCGACACCTTCAAACCCATGGGCCCCTGGATCGAGACCGACTTCGATCTTGATGCCGCCAGCACCATCGTGCGGCTCAATGGCAAGGAACAGCATCGGTTCCCCACCCACGACATGATCTTCGGCGTCAGGCACTTCATCAGCCGCATGTCGAAGTACCTGACCCTGTGGCCGGGTGATGTGATCTGGATGGGCACCGACGGCACCTCGCCCAATCTGAAGTCGGGCGATGTGGTCGAGGTTGAGATCACCGGACTTGGAACGCTGCGCAACCGCTTCGTGAGGGCATCGGCATGAACCCGGCAGACCGTATCGTGATGTGCAGTCAGGCGGTGATGCGCTTTTATGGCGCACTCGACGCCGGGGATATCGAAGGGGTCGCCGGCTGGATGGCCCCCGAGGGGATCTGGCATCGACAAGGGCAGGTGCTGCGGGGCCCGTCAGAGGTGCTTGCCGCCCTGAAGCAGCGCCCCGCCGGTCGTGTCACCGCCCATCTGGTCAACAACCTGGTGATCGATCTCGACGACGCACGCGGCCTGGCCACGGCGCGCTACATGCTGATGGTCTTTCGACATGATCGCAGCCAGCCCGGCGAGGGCCCGGTGCCGATCACGGGCAGCCTGCTGTCGATCACGGAGACCACCGATCTCTGGTGCGAGCTTCCGGGTGCCGGCTGGAGAGCGCTCAACAAACAGGGCCGTGCCCTGTTCACACGACAGGGCTGAGGCGCGCCGCGCCGCAAGCATCCCGCCCGATGGATCACCAGGCCGATGCCCGTCTGACCCGGCTTGAGGAAAAACTCAGCCTGTCGGAGGATCTGCTCGATCATCTGAACCGCCTGGTGGCCACCCAGCAGGAACAGATCGCCATCATGGCACGCGAAATCAAGCGCCTGCGCGACGCCCTGGCCTCGGCGCAAAGCGATGGGACCGCGGGTCCGGACCATGAGAAACCGCCACATTACTGAGCGCTGCCAGGGGCCCTGCCGGACGGCCCTCCGGACGGCCCTCCGGACGGCAGGCGAGCCTGGCCGGCAGGCCGACTGACCCTGATGAGTGACCATCGCTTTCTTTGCCTTGACGATTTCGAGCCTGCGGCGAGAAGGCATCTGCCCCGCCCTCTGTTCGAGTATGTGAGCGGCGGGGTCGAGGACAACCGATCCCGGGAAGAAAACCGCAGGAGCTTCGACGACTGGAGATTCGTGCCACGGGTCATGGTCGATGTTTCATCGCGCAGCATCGAGCGCCGCGTGTTCGATCACACCTGGAGCGCGCCGTTCGGGATTGCGCCGATGGGCATCTGTGCGCTCACAGCCTACCGTGGCGATCTGGTGCTGGCCCGCGCTGCGCAACAGGCCAATATCCCGATGATCATGAGCGGCTCGTCACTGATCCGACTGGAAGAGGTGGTCCGCATCAACCCGCAGGCCTGGTTTCAGGCCTACCTGCCGGGCCGCATGCCCGACATCGAAGCGCTGATCGAGCGTGTGGCGCGGGCCGGGTTTGGAACCCTGGTGATCACGGTCGACACCCCTGCCAGTGCGAACCGGGAGAACAACCTGCGCGCGGGTTTTTCAACGCCATTGCGCCCCTCACTGCGTCTTGCCTGGCAGGGGCTCTCTCACCCTCGCTGGCTGCTGGGCACCTTTCTGCGCACACTGATGACGCATGGCATGCCGCATTTCGAGAACAACGCGGCCGTCCGGGGTGCACCGATCGTTTCTCGAACGCGATATGGCCTCACGCGGACACTTCACCTGGACTCACCTGAGCCAGATCAGGTCGCTCTGGAAGGGTCGACTGGTGGTCAAGGGCATCCTGCATGCGGATGATGCACGCCATGCCCGCGACGCCGGGGCGGACGGACTGATCGTCTCCAACCATGGCGGGCGCCAACTCGATGGTGCGGTCTCACCGCTCAGCGTATTGCCTGGCATCGTCGCCGCCTGCCCGGAGATCGTGGTGATGATGGACTCGGGCCTGCGGCGAGGGACCGACGTTCTCAAGGCGCTCGCGCTCGGCGCACGCATGGTCTTTATTGGCCGCCCGTTCAACTACGCGGCTTCGGTTGCGGGCGATGCAGGAGCAACCCGCGCCATCGATCTGATGGCGCAGGAACTCCTGCGCGATATCGCCATGCTCGGCATGACCCGCCTCGAGGCACTGGGACCCGATCAACTGATGCGGCTGCATCGGGTTCAGAACCATTGAATCCACTTTCGCTGCCCGCCAGGATCGCACCATGACGCTTGCCATCGTCCGTACTTCGCTCTGGATCGACCCCTCGTTTGACGCGCTGCTTCAGGCGGATGAGCGTGTACAGCTTCAGGTCATGGGCATCGAGGGCTCGAGCCAGGACTGGCAGCTGCTTGGCGCTGCGCAGGTGTACCACTGCTCGGCGGCCAAGGATGAACTGCCTTCGCATCTTCATGTTCGGGCCCCTTTGCTCGAACGGTGCCCCGGCCTGCTGGTCGCATCCTCGTCGGGAGCGGGCTACGACACGATCGATGTGCCCGCCTGTACCGAAGCCGGCATTGCCGTGGTCAATCAGGCGGGGGGCAATGCGGTTTCCGTGGCTGAACATACGCTGGGCCTGCTGCTGGGTGTCTCAAGGCGCATGACCGAGGGCGATCGCCTGTTGCGCCGCGAACGGGGTTTCACGCGCGAAGACGTCATGGGTCATGAAATTGCGGGCAAGACCATCGGACTGGTAGGCATTGGGCATATCGGCACCCGGGTAGCGCGGCTCGCGCGGGCCTTCGGCATGCAGGTGCTTGCCCATGACCCGCTCCTCGACGATGCAAGCATCCGGGATCGGGGCGCCGAGCCTTGTGCCTTTGAAACCCTGCTCGGGTCGAGCGATGTCGTCTCGATACACTGTCCACGCGATGCGAGCACGATGGGGCTGATGAACGCAGAGGCCTTCGCACGCATGCGCCGGGGCGCGATCTTCATCAACACCGCACGAGGCGGCATCCATCATGAGGCGGCCCTGTTCGAGGCCTTGCGCTCGGGGCATCTGGCTGGGGCGGGCATTGATGTCTGGGACCAGGAACCGCCTCCGCTCGATCACCCTCTGCTGAGTCTGGATACGGTCTACGCGACCTTTCACACCGGTGGCGTGACCCATGAGTGCAGACGCAACATCGCAAGCATCGCTGCACAACAGATTCTGCAGATCGCCTCGGGCGAATGCCCCGCCCGACTTGTGAACCCTGAGGTCTGGCCCCGAGTGGCCGAGCGGCTTCGCACTTCGGGCGTCCTCAAGCAAGGATAAGATCGTGTCCGTCCCCGAGAAACCTCAAGGTTCGCAAATAACAGCCCTGCCCCAAGGAGACTCCCCATGCGCCGTTTCACCTTGCCCCCTGTGACCCTTGCCGATCAGGCATCACCTTCCGGCACAACCTCCCAACAGGCCTCGCCAGTTGCCTCTGCGTCGCGCAGACGCCTGGCACGCAGTCTCGCCGCTGGCGCTGCCCTGGCGGGCGCCCCCTGGGTCGCGCGCGCTGCCTGGCCCGCCGATGCTCCGATCCGAATGCTGGTGGCCTATGCCCCTGGTGGCGGAACCGACATCACAGCCCGGCTGATCGCCCCCTTCATCGAAAAGTATCTGGGCAATGGCGCCAAGCTCGTGGTGATGAACCGGCCGGGTGCCGGTGGCGCCATCGGTTTTGGCGAACTTGCCGCGGCCAAACCCGATGGAACCACCATCGGCTTCATCAATACCCCCAACCTGCTGTCGATTCCGATCGAGCGCAAGGTCAACTTCCACTGGCAAAACTACGATCTGATCGGCAATGTCATTGACGATCCCGGTGTCTTTGCCGTCCACAACGACAGCCCGATCCGCTCGCTGGCGGACCTGGCTGCCTACGCAAAAGCCAACCCGGGCAAGGTCACTGTGGGCACCACAGGGATCGGGTCGGACGATCATCTGGCGATGATGCTCTTCGAGCGTCAGGCCGGCGTGAAAATGACCCATGTCCCCTTCAAGGGCACCGCCGAGACACGCACTGCGCTGCAGTCGCAAACCGTCATGCTGGCCGCCGCCAACGTGGGCGAGGTGCTGGGCTTCATCAAGGGAGGTTCTCCCTTCCGGGCCCTTGGACAGATGAGTCAGGTACGCACGAACCTGGCGCCCGACATGCCCACCTTCAAGGAGCAGGGGCACGGCATCATTTCGGCCTCGCTGCGTGGCATTGCCGCGCCCAAAGGGCTGCCTGCCGAGATTCGTGAAGCCTTGATCGCCGCCATCGGCAAGGCCGCGGCAGATCCGGAGTTTCAAGCCAAATCGAGCGCTGCATTCACGCCCCTGCGCTATCTGGCGCCGCCCGCCTATGAGGCCGAGCTGCGCGATACCGAGACCATGCTCAGGCAGCTCTGGAAGGAAATGCCCTGGGGATGAAGAAGGCCTCGCCTTAGCGCTTCGCGAGTCCGAGCTCAGTCAGCAGGACTCGCGCTGCAACCGACTCCGCATCGAGATAGGCCCGGGCCTCGGATGCGCCCATGTAGCGGGGCGTCCAGTGATTTCGCACCACGAAGGACTGCCATTCGGGGAGTTCGCTCAGCTTGCGAAAGGCGCCTTCCCAGAACCCGATCTGGGCCGGGGACAGGCCACGGGCACCGAGTACGCCTTGAGAGGAGGTGTAGACCGCGTCGATGCCCTGCTCACGCCAGGTGGGCACCTGCGCCAGATCGGCACCCAGACGGTGGGCCGAGGCCACGGCAAGCACGCGGATGCGCCCAGCCTTGAGCTGGGTGCCCACATTGATCGCCGAGGCACTGACCACATCGATGTGGCCGCCCAGCAGGTTGTTCATGGACTCCGCCGATGACTTGAAGGGCACCACCCGCATTCCGGCCACCGCGACTCCGGCGACCTTGAGCGGCTTGGCAATGGCCGCGTGAATATGGTTGCCCACCGAGGTGGCCACGCCCACGGACAGCGCCGCAGGATCCTTGCGCAGGGCCGCCGCCAGATCCCGGACATCTTTAAGCGGCGAGTCTGCCCGAACCGCCACCGTGATCGCTTCGTCGAACAGGATGGCGAGCGGGGTGAAATCTTCGTAGCCCAGAGGGACTTCACCAACGATCCGGTTGTTGATCGAGGAGTGGGTCAGCGTGACCAGCTGATGGCCGTCTGAGGGCTTGGCCTGCAGACTGCTCATGGCCACCATGCCGGCGCCTCCCGGCTTGTTGGTCACGACCATGTTCACGCCAAGCAGCTTCTCGCGATCGAACAGCTCGCGCATCTGCCGTGCAGCGGTGTCAAGCGCTGCACCTGCGCCTGCGGGCACGATGTAGTCGACCGTACGGTCGGGGCGCCAGCCGGACTGACTCCGGGCCTGCGGCGCCGGCGCGCACCGCGCCGACCAGCTGCATGCGCTGCAGAGGGCCGGCTGCAATCGATTGGACGATCTGTCTGCGCATTCCGGAGCCCCCTGACCGCAGGTTGCGACTTACATGTGGTCGATCATGACCTGGCCGAAGCCCGAGCAGGAGACCTGGGTGGCTCCGGGCATGAGGCGAGCGAAGTCATAGGTGACCTTCTTGCTCAGGATGGATTTCTCCATGGAGGCAATGATCAGATCCGCGGCTTCAGTCCAGCCCATATGACGCAGCATCATCTCGGCCGAAAGAATCTCGGAGCCCGGGTTGACATAGTCCTTGCCGGCGTACTTGGGAGCGGTGCCGTGGGTGGCCTCGAACATGGCCACCGAGTCGGACAGGTTGGCACCGGGCGCGATGCCGATGCCGCCCACCTGCGCCGCAAGCGCGTCGGACACGTAATCGCCATTGAGGTTGAGCGTGGCGATCACCGAATACTCGGCCGGACGCAGCAGGATCTGCTGCAGGAAGGCGTCGGCAATCGCATCCTTGACGACGATCTCCTTGCCGGTGCGCGGATTCTTGAAGCTGCACCAGGGGCCACCATCCATCAGCTGGGCGCCGAACTCGCGCTGGGCCAGTTCATAGCCCCAATCGCGGAAGCCCCCCTCCGTGAACTTCATGATGTTGCCCTTGTGCACCAGGGTGACGCTGGGCTTGTCATTGTCGATCGCGTACTGGATGGCCTTGCGTACGAGGCGCTCGGTGCCTTCGCGCGAGACCGGCTTGACGCCAATCCCGGAGGTCTCGGGGAAACGGATCTTCTTGACACCCATCTCCTCGCGCAGGAACTTGATCAGCTTCCTGGCACCCTCGGACTCGGCCTGCCATTCGATGCCGGCGTAGATGTCCTCGGAGTTCTCGCGGAAGATGACCATATTGGTCTTCTCGGGCTCACGCACAGGCGAAGGAACGCCCTTGAAGTACTGGATCGGCCGCAGGCAGACGTAAAGATCGAGCTCCTGGCGCAGCGCCACGTTGAGCGACCGGATACCACCACCGACCGGTGTGGTCAGAGGCCCCTTGATGGAGACCACATAGTCCTTCAGAACCTGGAGGGTCTCCTCAGGCAGCCAGACATCCGGCCCGTAGACACGGGTGGACTTTTCACCGGCATAGATCTCCATCCAGTGAATCTTGCGCTTGCCGCCATACGACTTGGCCACCGCCGCATCAACGACCTTGATCATGACCGGAGTGATGTCAAACCCGGTGCCATCGCCCTCGATGTAAGGAATGATCGGCTGGTCGGGAACCGACAAGGAAAAATCGGCGTTGACCTTGATCTTTTCGCCGGCGGTCGGGACCTTGATGTGCTGGTACATGGACGTGAATCTCCCTGGGAGCGCTTCTGTGGCGCAGTGTGGAAGTGGGATTATATGCGCTCGGACTCCCGGTCCGCATCCACAATGCCGCCGGCTGCACCGGTCGATCCCCGCCCTGAACCTGGACTCCTGAATGCAAACTCCAAGAACCCTGATCCTAAGCTTGAATCGACGTCTGGCAGGCAGCCTTGTACTCGGGCTGGTCCTGATGCTGCTGTCCGGCCCGCGGGCGTTTGCCCAAGCCGGTCTGCCTGTGCCCCAACCGCGTCTGCCGATGGTTGAACTGCAGGCGGGCATGCATCTGATCCGGGCCGAACTCGCCGAGGAGCCATCGACACGAACGCGCGGCCTGATGATGCGGGAGCGTCTGGGCACCAACGAAGGCATGCTCTTCGTGTTTCCCGAGAAAGCGGGTCACTGTTTCTGGATGCGAAACACCCTGATTCCGCTGTCGATCGCGTTCCTCGACGATGACGGTACCGTGGTCAACATTGCCGACATGGATCCGCGCAGCGAACAGAGCCACTGCCCGGCCAAACCCATCCGGTTCGCACTCGAAATGGAACGCGGCTGGTTCGCCACCCGCGGACTGGCTCCAGGATCGAAGCTCAGTGCGCCGCGGGTCTTTCGAATCCAGCCGCGTCAGTGAGACCGGCGTTCAGCCGGCTCAGGATGCGTCAGGCGAAGTTTGCCGACGCGAAGTCCCAGTTCACCAGGTTCCAGTAGCCCCCGAGGTAGTTCGGACGGCTGTTGCGATAGTCGATGTAGTAGGCATGCTCCCAGAGATCGCAGGTGATCAGGGGCTTGTCCGCGCCGGTGATCGGCGTGGCTGCGTTGCTGGTGTTCACGATATCCAGCGAGCCATCGGCCTTTTTGACCAGCCAGGTCCAGCTCGAGCCGAAGTTGCCCACGGCCGACTTGTTGAATGCCTCCTTGAAGGCATCGAAGGAGCCCCACTTGGCATTGATCGCAGCAGCCAGGGCTCCGGCGGGAGCACCACCGCCCTTGGGCGACAGCGAGTTCCAGTAGAAGGTGTGATTCCAGATCTGGGCCGCGTTGTTGAAAACGCCGCCCGATGATTTGCGAATGATGTCCTCAAGGCTCATGGACTCAAACTCGGTGCCCTTGATCAGGCCGTTGAGGTTGGTCACATAGGCCTGATGATGCTTGCCATGGTGAAACTCGAGGGTTTCCTTCGAGATGTGGGGCGCCAGAGCGTCAAGCGCATACGGCAGGGCGGGCAGGGTATGGTCCATGGGATTCCTCCAGAAGAATGCGCGATTGTAGGCCAGCGCACCTGAGGCTCTCAATCCGCCCCAGCACGCGTGGGGTCGGCATGTACCTCGCTGACCTGCGCGTGAAAGCCGCCCTGGGCCAGTCGCACCGCCACCCGATCCCCGGGCTGCAGTTCCGAAGGACTCCTCACGAACCGGCCCTGAGACGAGGTGACCAGCGCATAGCCCCGGTCGAGCACGGCCTGGGGGCTGACCAGACGCAATGCGGATTCGCGAAGGTCGATGCTGCGCCCCGAGTGCTCGAGCAGACTTGCCATGGCCACCGGCAGGGCCCTTTGCGCGGCCTGAAGCCGGGCAAGCGCCCCTTCGGTCGATGGCGGCCTCAGCCGCGGGCTCAGTCTGTCGAGCTGTCGAGCCGCACCCTGAGCGCGATCGCCCATCAGCCTTGCCAGCGCAGTCGACAGGCGCTCGAGCACCGCCGCGCGCTGCGCCCATTGCAATGACGGCGGACGCAGCAGACGGGCCACGGTCTCGAGCCTTCGCGCGGACCGGTCCCAGCAGCGGTCCATCGCCATGGCCAGGCGCTGCGCATCGCGCTCCAGAACAACGCGCTGCTCGGCACGATCCGGTACCGCCCGCATTGCGGCACCGGTGGGGGTGGGGGCGCGAAGGTCGGCCACGAAATCGGCAATCGTGAAATCGGTTTCATGGCCCACGCCGCTGATCACCGGCAGCGTACTCGCCGCGATCGCCCTGGCCAGCGCCTCGTCATTGAAAGCCCAGAGATCCTCGATCGAGCCTCCACCGCGGACCAGAAGAAGCAGGTCGCATTCGGCTCGGAGGTTGGCCACCTCGAGCGCAGCCCTGAGCTCTCCCGGAGCAGCGGCTCCCTGCACCGACGCCGGGTAGATGATGACTTCCACCCCGGGCGCCCGTCGGGCCAGGGTGGTCAGGACGTCTCGCAGGGCGGCCGCCCGCAGGGAGGTGATCACGCCGATGCGGCGGGGCTGCTCCGGCAGGGCGCGCTTGCGATCCTCATCGAAGAGGCCCTCTGCCTGCAGGCGTGCCTTGAGCTGCATGAAGCGCCGATACAACAGGCCCTCGCCGGCCGGCCTCATGGCCTCGACCACCAGCTGAAAGCCGCCACTGGCTTCGTAGAGTCCGGGTTGGGCGCGGACCTGGACCTGGTCCCCGTCGGACGGAGAAAAGTCGAGGAGCCTGATTCTCCCCTTGAACATCACGGCATCGACAGAAGCCCGGGCGTCCTTGAGCTTGAAGTACCAGTGTCCGCTGGCGTAGGTCCGAAGGTTGGAAATCTCCCCGCTCACCCACAAGGGGGTGAAGCTGCGCTCCAGCAGCCGACCGACCGCATGGTTCAGCTCGCTGACCGAGATAATTCCGTCTTCGGAGGGAATGTGCCCAGTATTCATGCGGGTTTCACGCCCAAAACTATCCACACTCCGCAAAAATTCGAGGCCCCGCTGAGCCGGCCGCCTTGAGCGTAAGAAAAATCATCGTAAGCCATTGTTTTTATTTGATAAAAATTTTGCGTAATATTTTGGCAATGTTTGATCGACTCGATTTCATGCGGGTTTTTGAGCCATCGACCCGAGTCACCCACAGAGTTGTCCACAGCTTCTGGGGATAGTCTTGCGGACAGGCCGACTTGCTCACCAGGGTGCAAAGCCCGGACAATCAGGGAGTTGGATGGCGTTCCTTGAGCGCTGTGTCCTGTTTCCCAGATCGATCCCGGCACCCGAAGGATTGCAGTCGATCGCCACCCGGAGTTCATCGTGTTGTCCATCCTACAGGCGGCGGGCTGGCCGGTCTGGTTTCTCATCCTGACATCGTTCATCGGCCTGGCCCTGATCATCGAGCGGGCTGTCGTGCTTCGTCAGGCTCGGGTGGCCCCCCCCGCCCTGCTGGGACAGCTGATCACCCTGCTTCAGGCGCGGGGAGTCAGCCCCGATGCCATCCAGAAACTTGAAGCCGACTCGCCTCTGGGCAGGATCCTGGCTGCGGGCGTGCGCAACAGCCGGGCAGGTCGCAGTGCCATGCAGGAGGCGATGGAATCGGCAGCTCAGAACGTGACCCACGAACTCGAGCGCTATCTGGGTGCACTTTCGACAGTTGCTGCCGTGGCGCCCCTGCTCGGCCTGTTCGGGACGGTCATCGGCATGATCGAGATCTTCGGGGCGGCCTCCCCTTCGGGCAGCAGCCCGCAGGCCCTGGCACATGGCATTTCGGTGGCGCTCTACAACACCGCGCTGGGTCTGGCCATCGCCATACCGGCGCTGGTTGCCGCCCGGTTTTACCGGACCCGGGTTGAGGGCTTCATGCTGCAAATGCAGACGCAGGCGCAGCGGCTGCTCGAGATTCTCGCGCCGGTGTGAGAAGACCATGAACTTTCGCCGCAGCCTGCATCGCGATGAGCCGGAACTGAATTTCATTCCGCTGATCGATCTGCTGCTGGTGGTGCTGATCTTCGTGCTGGTCACAACCACCTACTCGCGCGTCAGTGAAGTGCAGGTCAACCTTCCATCGAGCGCCACCGAGTCCGCGGCCCTGCCCGCCCAGATCGAAGTCACCATCGGTGCCGACGGCAGGCATGCGATTGACGGGCAGCGGGTCGAGTGGAGCGATTCAGCGGCCTTCGCGGTGGCGCTGACCCGTGCGGCTGCACAGCGCGAGCAACTGACCGTGGTCATTCATGCAGATGCTTCGGCAACCCACCAGTCCGTGATCCAGGTGCTTGAAGCCGCACGGATCGCAGGCCTGGCCAGGGTGAGCTTCGCGACTCAGACAGCATCCAGCCCTGGGGCTTCACCGCGGACCCCGCCTCGTTGAAGCCTGAGAACACCCTGGCACAGCGTGAGGCCGAAGGCGGGCAGTCACACCGTGCGCGTGCCCGGGGCATCAGGGCAGGCCTTGAAGCCGCATTGCAACGCTACTGGTCGGGCGACCCGGCCATACCAGCCATACCGGCCTTGCCTGACCCGGACCTGAAACGCGCCACCCGGACGAAGGACCGAGGCCTGCTGATGCGCATGGTGCATCCAGCGCTTCTCGCGCTGTCATGGATCGTGAGCACGGTCGCCCAGCGCAAGAGGCATCGGATCGCGCTTGCAAAGGCGAAAGGCAAGGCCCATCCGAAAGCCCGTGTGGTGGTGATCGGCAACCTGATCGTTGGCGGAACCGGCAAGACCCCACTGGTGTTGGCCACTGCGGACGAACTGTCCCGACGTGGCTGGAAGGTGGGCCTGATTGCCCGCGGCCATGGCAGTCGAACGATGGCCGAAAGCGCGCAGCGCCTGCCAAGCCCCATACCGTCCGGGGCCGCGGCGACCTATGGCGACGAACCCGTCCTGCTCGCCCAGGCCAGCGGACTGCCCGTCGCCGCAGGCCATGACCGCGGGGCTGCGCTCAAGGCGCTGCTGGATGGAGCCGACTGCGATGTGGTGCTCAGCGATGACGGGCTGCAGCACGAGGGCCTCGATCGCGACATCGAGATCGCGGTCTTTGATGGCAGAGGTGCAGGCAATGGCCGGGTGCTGCCGGCAGGCCCCCTGCGTGAGCCCCTTTTCAATGCCCTGCTCCTGGACGCTGTGCTGTTGAACGGTCGGCAGGTGCCATCCCCACTCACCCACTCCAGAGTGTTCCGGTTCACGGTCGAGGCTCAGGCATGCCACAGACTGGACGGGAAGGAACAGCTGCCACTGAGCGAGGCCGCCCGGTCCTGGAAGGGTGAGCGCATTCATGCACTGGCGGCCATCGGCCAGCCGCAGCGGTTTTTTGACGACCTGCTCAGCGCGGGTCTGAAACCTTCCTGCTGGGCTCTGGCCGACCATGCGCCCCCGGATCCCTCCTGGGTCGAAGGACTCGCGGCCGAGCGCATCCTCATGACTTCGAAGGACGCCGTAAAATGCGGAAGCTGGCCCGCTGCGCTTCTTGCCAGATGCTACGAGGTCACGTCCCGGGCCACGATCGACCCGGATTTCATCGATTGGCTTGAGGAACGCCTGCGTGGATCCCAAATGGATTGAAATTCTGGTGTGCCCGGTCTGCAAGGGTCCCCTGCGTCATGACCGGGCTGCGGCCGAACTGATCTGCGAGGCCGACCGTCTGGCGTTTCCGATCCGTGACGGCATCCCGGTGCTGATCGAGGCCGATGCGCGGGCGTTGCCGCCGGCCGAGTGAGCTGCATGAGCCAGAACTTCATTGCGCTGGTTCCCGCTCGCATGGCGTCGAGCCGACTGCCCGACAAGCCACTGGCCGACATTGCCGGGCTGCCCATGGTGATCCGCGTGGCGAACCAGGCTGCGCTCAGCGGCGCGCAACGCGTGGCGATTGCAACCGATTCTGCCGCCGTGCTCGAATGCGCACGGTCCCATGGCATCGACGCCATTCTCACGCGGGCTGACCATCCTTCGGGTACCGATCGTCTGGCTGAAGCGGTCAATACGCTTCAGTTGCACGATGACGAGATTGTCGTGAATGTGCAGGGCGACGAGCCACTGATTCCCCCGGATCTTGTGCGAACGGTTGCTGCTCTGCTGGCTGACCGACCTGACTGTGGCATGGCGACTGCGGCCCATCCCATTCACGACACCACCGAATTCTTCTCGCCGAATGTGGTCAAGGTGGTCTGCGATGCGCTGGGGCGCGCCCTCTACTTCTCACGTGCCCCCATTCCGTTCGAACGGGACGCAATGCCCGGATTTCCTCAGGAGCGTCCTGCGACACTCCCCGGTGCCGGACAGGTCATGCGGCACATCGGGCTCTATGCCTACCGGGTGTCCTTCCTGCGGGCCTGGCAATCGTTCAGCCCGGCACCCATCGAGCAGATTGAATCGCTCGAACAACTCCGTGCCTTGTGGCACGGGGTTCGAATCGCGGTTCTGCGCATCGAACAGGCACCCCCTGCGGGCGTCGATACGCAGGCCGACCTTGATCGGGTCAGAGCGCTGTTTCGCTGAGGCATACCTGCCCTGCGTCGAACAGATCGCGAAGGCAGGTCATTGCCCTCGGGTCGCCCTCGGGTTTGACCCTTGTCGGCTTTGCGGTTAAGGTCGGACGATTCTCCGACCTCCGACCCGCACAGTCATGCGCCTGATCCTTCTTGGCCCGCCCGGCGCGGGCAAAGGTACCCAAGCCGCGTTCATCAAAGAGAAGTACGGCATCCCGCAGATCTCCACCGGCGACATGCTGCGCGCTGCCGTCAAGGCCGGAACGCCTCTCGGACTGGCAGCCAAGCAGGTCATGGATTCCGGCGGACTGGTCTCTGACGACATCATCATCGGTCTGGTCAAGGACCGCCTGACGCAGCCCGACTGCGCATCGGGCTACCTCTTTGACGGGTTCCCGCGCACCATTCCTCAGGCCGATGCCATGAAATCGGCCGGCGTGAGTCTGGATGTGGTGCTGGAGATCGACGTGCCAGATACCGACATCATCGAGCGCATGAGCGGACGACGGGTTCATTCAGCAAGCGGCAGGACCTACCATGTCCGCTTCAACCCCCCGCGTGTGGCAGGCAGGGACGATGTCACCGGCGAAGAGCTGATCCAGCGCGACGACGATCGGGAAGACACGGTTCGCAAGCGCCTGGAGGTCTATCAGGCACAGACTCGCCCGCTGGTCGACTATTACTCCCGCTGGGCCGCCACAGGCGACGCATCGGCGCCACGCTATGCGCGTATCTCGGGCCTGGGCAGCGTGGACGAGATCCGAGAGCGTGCCTTTTCTGCCTTGCGCTGAGCATTTTCGCCCTCTGGCCGAGTGTTCTGAGGGCGCTCTGACGGCGCGATGAGGGTGTTCCGGGAGCATCTGGCCACCCCGCCCCGAGGCTCTCGCCTTGCCAAGCAAGGCATAAATCAGTGAAGATGCGACGCCCGGCGCCTGTCGGGCAGGTCGCAGTCTCACCCGCGGCCCAGCCATAACAACTGACAAGTCACCCAGAACGGAGATTTTCCTCATGAGTGGAGCTGTTTCCACCGCAACCCTGCTCGCGCTCGCCTGCGGCGTGCTGGCCGTGATCTACGGCCTGATTTCGAGCAAATGGATCCTCGGCCTCGACGCGGGCAATGCGAGGATGCAGGCCATCGCCACAGCCATCCAGCAGGGCGCCAAGGCCTACCTCAACCGCCAGTACCGCACCATCGGCATCGTCGGGGTGATTCTCTTTCTGGTGATCCTGTTTGTGCCCGGTCTGGGCATGACCACCGCCATCGGATTCGCGATCGGTGCCATCCTGTCGGGCGCGGCCGGTTACATCGGCATGAATGTCTCGGTCAAAGCCAACGTGCGTACCGCGCAGGCCGCCACTCGCGGCCTGAACGAGGCGCTGGCTGTGGCCTTCCGTGGTGGTGCGATCACCGGCATGCTGGTGGTCGGACTCGGTCTGCTCGGCGTGGCCGGATTCTTCTGGGCGCTGGGCGGCACCACGGCCGACGGCGCCAAACTGCATGACACCATCAAGCCCCTGATCGGCCTGGCCTTCGGCTCGTCGCTGATCTCGATCTTCGCGCGACTCGGTGGAGGCATCTTCACCAAGGGCGCCGACGTGGGCGCCGACCTGGTGGGCAAGGTGGAGGCCGGCATCCCTGAAGATGACCCGCGCAATCCCGCCGTGATCGCTGACAACGTGGGCGATAACGTGGGCGACTGCGCCGGCATGGCAGCCGACCTGTTCGAGACCTATGCGGTCACGCTGATTGCCACGATGCTGCTGGGGGCCCTGATGGTCACCAACGCCCCGGCGGCGGCGGCCACCTATCCTCTGGCGCTCGGCGGCTTTGCGATCATCGCCTCGATCATCGGCTGCGCGGCGGTCAAGGCCCAGCCGGGTCAGAAGATCATGAACGCGCTCTATCGCGGCCTGATCGTGGCCGGTGTGCTCGCCCTGGTCGCCTTCTACCCGATCACCTCCTGGATGATTCCTGACAATGCGCTCGGCGGCACGGGTGCAGTCATGAAGATCTACGGCTCGGCCGTTGTCGGTCTGGTGCTGACCGGCCTGCTGGTCTGGATCACCGAGTACTACACCGGCACCGAGTACAAGCCGGTGCGTTACGTCGCTGCTGCGTCTGAAACCGGTCACGGCACCAACATCATTGCCGGCCTGGCCGTGTCGATGAAGTCCACCGCCTGGCCCGTGCTGATGGTCTGCGCGGCCATCCTGGTGTCCTACATGCTGGCGGGCCTGTATGGCATCGCGATTGCGGCCACCTCGATGCTTTCGATGGCCGGCATCATCGTGGCCCTCGACGCCTATGGTCCGATCACCGACAACGCCGGTGGCATTGCCGAGATGGCTGAAATGCCTGATTCGGTGCGCGACATTACCGACCCGCTCGATGCGGTGGGCAACACCACCAAGGCGGTGACCAAAGGCTACGCGATCGGCTCGGCCGGTCTTGCGGCCCTGGTGCTGTTTGCCGACTACACCCATGCGCTTGAATCCGCCACGGGTTCGGTCATGGCCTTCGACCTGTCCAATCACAAGGTCATCATCGGCCTGTTCATTGGCGGCCTCGTGCCCTACCTCTTCGGCGCCATGGCCATGGAAGCCGTCGGTCGTGCCGCGGGTGCGGTGGTGGTTGAGGTCCGTCGCCAGTTCCGCGAGATCAAGGGCATCATGGAAGGCACAGCCAAGCCCGAGTACGGCAAGGCGGTCGACATGCTGACCACGGCGGCGATCAAGGAAATGATCGTTCCCTCGCTGCTGCCGGTGATCGTGCCCATTCTGGTGGGCGTGCTGCTCGGGCCGGAGGCGCTCGGCGGCCTGCTGATGGGCACCATCGTGACTGGCCTGTTCGTGGCGATCTCGATGTGTACCGGTGGCGGTGCCTGGGACAACGCCAAGAAGTACATCGAGGAAGGCAACCACGGCGGCAAAGGCAGCGAGTCGCACAAGGCGGCCGTCACGGGCGATACGGTGGGTGATCCCTACAAGGACACCGCAGGTCCGGCGGTCAACCCGCTCATCAAGATCATCAACATCGTGGCCCTGCTGCTGGTGCCGGTGATCGCGGGTACGGGTGCCGCAACAGGCGCACCCAAGGCGGGCCACGGCGCGCCGGCTGCAATCAGCGCGCCTGCTGCTCCGACTGCTGCTCCGACTGCTGCACCGGCTGCAACCGCGGCTCCCGCGGCTGCGCCGACTGCAGATGCGCCTGCGGCAGCAGCTCCGGCCGGTACGCCAGCCGCTGCTTCGGGCGACAATACCGCCCCTGCGGCGAGCAAGTAAGGCAACACCTCCCCTGCTGCGCGCCCTGGGTGCGTGGCAGGTCCGAAGCAGCCCGTACGCCCCTTGCGTACGGGTTTTTCATTTCCCAGCCCGACGTTTCAAGAGTCGTCAGGTATCACCGACGCTCATTTCCACGTTTCAACCTCACAGGAGCCAGACATGCAATTCAAGGATGCTGTTGTCATCGTCACGGGAGGCGCCTCCGGACTCGGTGGTGCCACGGCCGACGCGATCGTCGCGGGCGGCGGCAAGGTCGTGATTGCTGACGTCAACGAAGCCACCGCAGCAGAGAAGCTCAAGGCACTGGGCGCCGCAGCGAGCTTTGTGAAGTGCGACGTCACCTCGGAGGCCGATGGCCAGGCGGCAGTCGATGCTGCCGCAAAGATGGGCACGCTGCGCGGATTGGTGAATTGCGCCGGGATCGGCCGCGCCGCCAAGACCGTGGGCAAGGAGGGCCCTGCATCGCTCGCCGACTTTACGCGGGTGGTCAATGTCAACCTGATCGGCACCTTCAACATGATCCGCCTGGCAGCAGCCGCCATGGTCAAGAACACCCCGAATGAGGGCGGTGAACGCGGTGTGATCGTCAACACCGCATCGGTGGCCGCATTCGAAGGCCAGATCGGTCAGGCAGCCTACTCGGCATCAAAGGGGGGTGTGGTGGGCATGACCCTGCCGATCGCCCGCGACCTGTCACGTGATGGCGTGCGTGTTGTCACCATCGCGCCCGGTCTCTTCCTCACGCCCATGCTGCTTGGCCTGCCCAAGGAAGCGCAACAATCGCTGGGGGCACAGGTTCCGTTCCCGTCCCGTCTGGGCGATCCCTCGGAATACGCAATGCTCGTGCAGCAGATCTTCGCCAACCCGATGCTGAACGGCGAAACGATCCGTCTGGATGGCGCGATCAGGATGGCGCCACGCTGACTCGGCAGCCTGCCGGGAGCGCCCGGGGTCAGCGTATACGCGGTTCCAGCCAACGGCCCAGCGCCAGCAGGGCCGCATCCGCGTCCCGGGCACCGACCACCTGAAGACTGGCGGGCAAGGCTCCGATTCGGCCAGCGGGCAGGGAGAGCGTGGGCAGGCCAGCGAAACTGAAGGGGGCGGTCATGCCCAGCACCGCATCGCGCGTTGCAACGGTGCCTGACTCCACCTCGACTTCAAGCTGGCCCCGCCTGGGTGCAGGCACGGCGGTGGTGGGTGCGATCAGGGCATCGACGTCCCGCAGGGCGGCATCGAGACTTGTACACAGTGCCGATCTCACCCGCAGGCTCTCCAGATAGGCTGGCAGGGTGACCTCCATTCCCAGTTTGAGAGGCGCCAGTACCGGCGCAGAAAATCCCTCGCCCCCTTCTGCCAGCACGGCCCGATGGACCCAGGCCGCTTCGGCTCTGACCAGAGGGGTGTAGGCCTGCCAGGCTTGCGGCAGTACATCCGGATTGACCTCCACCAGGTCAGCCTCGGTGGCCAGGCGTGCACGCAGGGCGTCAAACCAGGCCCGCGTTCCTGACCCCAGTCGTCCGGCCAGCCACTGTACCGGCACCCCCAGTCTCGGACGTCGAGCCACGTGACCGTGGTCAGTTCGACGACCGGACATCACTTCGAACAGGAGCGCCGCGTCATCCACATGTCGAGTCAGTGGCCCTGCATGGTCACAGGTCCATGACAGGCAGAGCGCCCCCTGCAGCGGGATCGCCCCCCAGGTGGGTTTGAACCCCACCACGCCGCAAAAGGCGGCCGGAATGCGCACCGAGCCGCCGGTGTCACTTCCGAGCCCCGCCACGCCGATCCCTGCCGCCACAGCCGCACCCGCGCCGCTTGAGGAGCCCCCTGCCTGATGCGCCGGGTCATGCGGATTGAGCACATCGCCGGTCCATGCATTTTCTCCGGTGCCTCCGAGTGCGATCTCGTGCAGATTGGTCTTGGCAAAAAGCAAGGCACCGGCCGCTCTCATTCGCGAGACAGCCGGCCCTTCCGGCCCCAGATCGGGCAGGCGAGCCCGGGTTCCGCCCTGCGTCGGTGCGCCCTGCATCATGTAAAGGTCTTTGATGCTGATGCAGGCGCCATGCAACACACCCAGAGGCTGACCCGACTTTGCCATCGAGTCCATTGCATCGGCCTGCCGGCGCGCTGCCTCCCAATCCACCCAGGCCAGGGCATTGAGCGAGGCATGGGTCTGCGCTGCCGACTGCGTCTGTTCAAGCAGCGTTCGCACCGTAAGGCGGCCTTCGCGCAAGGCGAGACCGGTCTGTCGCAACGAAGGCATGGAAGCGGGGTCGGGCAGGTGCATGGAGAGCCTCTGATCAGCAGCGCGGTTCGCAGCCGAACCGGCAAGTGGAGCCGCTATGGTAGCGTTCAAGACATGAGCATCTCATGGCTTGCGCTGCCTCCTTGTCGATCAGGTTCTGCTGGCGCACGCCTCGAGATGCGGCCTCGCCCCAGGGTGAGGCTCTCGGTGAGCGGAACGCGCGCCATGGCCGTGCTGCTTGTTCTTCTGACCACAGGACCTGGCCTGGCGCAAACCCCGCTGCCGGCCGCGCCCGAGGCGGCCAGCGGCCTGACCGAGCAGCGTGGAGCGAGGGCTCGCAGTTTCATGGTGGCCACAGCCAATCCCCATGCAAGTCGTGCTGCGCGCGACATCCTTGCAGCCGGAGGCAGTGCCACTGACGCAGCCGTCGCGGCCCAGATGGTGCTGACCCTGACCGAGCCCCAATCCTCAGGGATCGGCGGAGGTGCCTTTCTGCTGCACTCCAGGCCGGGCGATCGAGGGGTCGAGGCCTGGGATGGTCGGGAAACCGCACCCGCAGGCGCGACCGAATCCCTCTTTCTCGACGCGCAGGGCAAGCCTCTGGCCTTTTTTGATGCAGTGGTCGGAGGCCGTTCGGTCGGTGTACCCGGCGTGGTTCGCATGCTTGAGGAGGTCCATGCGCGCCATGGAAGGCTGCCCTGGGCAAGTCTGTTCGAACCCGCCATCCGACTGGCCCGCGAGGGATTCCCGGTCAGCGCCCGCCTTCACCATCTGACTTCCCTCGACCGGCATCTCAGGAAGGACCCCCAGGCGGCCGCCTACTTCTACTCGCCCCAGGGAGAGCCCTGGCCGGTTGGGCATCGGCTTCGCAACCCTGCCCTGGCCGATACCCTGGCGCAGATTGCACGACGCGGCAGCCTTGCATTGCACACCGGCCCGATTGCCCGAGACATGGTCGATGCGGTCCGCAACCATCCGACCAATCCCGGGCTGCTGGGCGAGCATGATCTGGCCTTCTACCGGCCGGTGCGTCGACAGGCCCTATGCACCTCATTCAAGCCGCATGAGCGCCAGTATCAGGTTTGCGGCATGCCGCCCCCCTCCTCGGGTGCCATCGCGGTCGCTCAAATCCTCGGTCTGATGCAGGCTGCAGGGGCTCCTGCACTCGCAAGCGCCGCGGGCGTCCTGCAGACCGACGGGCTTCATGTCTTCTCCGAAGCGGGCCGCCTGGCGTTTGCCGATCGCAACCAGTATGTGGCCGACCCGGATCATGTCCCGATTCCGGCAGGACTGACTGATCCTGCCTACCTCGCAAAACGGGCAGGCCTGATCAGTGAGCGCAGCATGAAGAGCGCGCCGCCCGGGCAGCCTGCCGTCTCGGGTGCAGGCAGGCGGCCTGGCGCGGGCCCTCGATCGGAGGGCGCAATCCCGGAGCCGGTCCATGCCGTGCTGGAGTCCGGACGCACCCGGGAGCTCAGTCTCGAACAACCGGCAACCTCCCACCTGTCGATCGTCGATGCCGCAGGCAATGCGATCGCCATGACCACCACCATCGAAGATGCCTTCGGGTCGCGCCTGATGGTGAGGGGTTTCCTGCTCAACAACCAGCTCACCGACTTTTCCTTCTCGGCCCAGTCGCAGGGGCTGCCGGTCGCCAACCGGGTTCAGGCTGGCAAGCGACCGCGCAGTTCGATGGCACCTACGATCGTGCTCGATGATCGAGGCAGACTGGTGATGTCCCTGGGTTCGCCTGGAGGCTCGCAGATCATCTCCTATGTGGCCCGGACCCTGTGGTTGACCCTGCACGATGGACTGGGGCTGCAGCAGGCGATTCATCTTCCCAACGCGGGCAGCCGTAACGGGCCGACCGAACTCGAAGCCGGGCATGCCCTTGATGCCCAGCAGACCGCGCTGGTTTCACGGGGCCACGATGTCAGACGGATCGAGATGACCAGCGGTCTTCAGGGCATTCTCAAACGCTGCGTTGCGGGAGTCTGCAGCCTCGAAGGAGGCGCTGACCCGAGACGGGAAGGATTGGTCCTGGGTGAATGAGGTCAGGACAGAGTGAAGACAGGACAGAGGACTGAACCAGTACGGACATCCACCGAAAGGCCATGATCATGTCTCGTCAGATGCTAAGAACCGACAAGCTTCGCTCCGCGGCCTATGACGCCGCAGCGTCACGCCTGGAGATCGAATTCAACAACGGAGATCTCCTGGTCTACAAAGGCGTTCCACAAGAAGTGGCACGGCGCTTTCTGGCAGCCCCAAACCCCCAGACCTTCTGGGAAGACCGCATCGCGGAGGAGTACCCTTGCGAGCGTGCGTCGGGGGCGCGCAACGAACAGGCACGCGCCAGCCTCGATGCCCTGTTTGCTTCCCCCTCACCCGCCCCTTCCACCAAAACCACCAAACGCAAGGAGACCTGAATGAATCTGTTCGACCTCACCGGAAAAGTGGCCATCGTGACCGGCTCAAGCCGCGGCATCGGTCGCTCGATCGCCATCAACATGGCAAAACATGGCGCCCGCGTCGTCGTGTCGAGTCGCAAGGCCGATGCCTGTGACGCTGTTGTCAAGGAAATCACCGACGCTGGCGGAACGGCCATCTCGATTCCCGCCAACATCTCCGACAAGCAGGCCATGCAGAACCTGGTGGACAAGACCCGCCAGGCCTTTGGCCCGATCGACATCCTGGTCTGCAACGCCGCGTCCAATCCTTACTTCGGACCGGCCGCCGGCATGGGCGATGACGTGTTCGAAAAGATCATGCGCAACAATGTGCTCTCGAACCACTGGCTGTGCACCATGGTCAGGCCCGATATGGTCGCCAAGAAGGACGGCGCGATCATCATCGTCTCGTCGATCGGCGGCCTGAAGGGCTCGACTGAAATCGGCGCGTACTGCATCTCCAAGGCTGCCGACATGCAGCTCGCCCGCAATCTGGCCTGCGAATGGGGTCCGGACAACATCCGGGTGAACTGCATCGCCCCTGGCCTGATCATGACCGACTTCGCCAAGGCCTTGTACGAAGATCCGGCGCGCAAGGCCCGCCGTGAGGGCTCGACGCCCCTGCGTCGTCTCGGGGTGGCTGACGATATCGGCGGCATTGCCGTCATGCTTGCCGGCAAGGCAGGAGCGTTCATCACCGGGCAAACCATCGTTGCCGATGGCGGCGTGACCGTCTCGGGCTGAACAACGACCGGCAGCACCTGATCGGATGGACCCGGCTGCCTCGCAAGCTCAGTGCCGGCGCCGGGTCGCCAGCCATCTGAACACGGCACTGCGCGGTGGCTCCCGGCCGCTGCGTCGATGCTCGATGATGGTCGGGTCGGTCAGCACCCTTTGCTGAAGGCTTTGAAAATCCTCGGCACCGAGAAACAGAACCTGGTCACCGGCTGACAGTTCGAGCTCATCAGCGGGCAACCATCGCAGACTGGTGCCCGACGGCTGGTCCACGTCAGCCTGAGTCCCGGTACGCCCCAGAGCGTTCAGTCCGGTTCGAGCCCGAACCTGCAAGGGAGCCCGGATCCATCGACCCAGCGGGGACAGACGCGAGCGGGGAGCCGTCCTGACCGCACTGTTCGTCTCGCTCCCGCTTCCGTCGATCTCCGAAGAGGCTGCCCTGAGCACGGCCAGTGCTGCCATGGGCAGGCGGCGCATGGGCTCTCGCGGATCACACAGCAATTCGCCGATCCGGATGCCATGGGCCTGCCTTGCATCGAGCGTACGCAGCGTCGGCAGGCCGGGTTCGATGTCGCAGGTCCAGACCCAGGGCGAATGCGTTGCACTGACCTCTTCGATCCGCGCCGCGATGCGTTCGACCTGATCTTCAGGAAGCGTACGCAGGAGTGCGAGGCCTCGCGCCAGCAACGGGGTGGTCAGACTACGCAGCACCTCAGGCGTGACGATTCCGCTTTGCCTGAAGGTCAGGGTCGGCCTTGCAGTCTCGATCAGAGCCTCATTGAACGCCTTGTTCTGCCGAATCACAACGACCAGATCGCCCCTGAGTCTGCGGGCCAGGCTCACGATGCCCACATTGTCCGCGTCGCTTGCTGCGCATGACACGAGCCCGACCGCGTGGTCGATGCCGGCCTGACGCAAATCCTCTTCACTGACCTGGCCCGGCGACGCATTGGCGGTCTGGCCCGTCGCCAGAATGGCCCGCAGTACCGGCTGGATGAAACGCGCATCGCCGGCCAGAACCCAGTGCCCTCGGGGCAGATCGGCGGCCAGACGACGCGGTGTCCCGGGTGCGGAGGTCAGGCGCTGCTCGACCTGCATCGCCGCGGGCGAGGTCATGCTGGCCTGCAAGACCTGCGCGAACCTTGCGACCGGATCGATGACCTGCACCCCGCCGAATTCGTTCAGGTTCTCCTGAATGCGCAGGTCGCTGACGCGTGCGATGACCCGTGTCAGCGGGTCCAGCACACGCGCACCGATGGCAATGGTCTGATTGGTTTCGTCGTCCTGGGTCAGCGCGATGACTGCCCTGCACTCCGGCTTGGCAATCCCGGCATCTCTGAGCGTTTCCGGTCGGCGCGCATCACCCACCAGCACGATCGGCAGCCGGCTGAAGGGCTGGACCTCGACCATGGCGACCCGCTCGGGATTGACCTCGACCAGCACCACCCTGACCCCCAGTTGATCGAGTGCCTGAACCACCTCCCGACCACTGCGGCCGTAGCCACACACCACGCAATAGGGTTCTCTCAGCCGACGGACCCGCTGAACGAACAGGCTGCGCGCGGCAGCGGCCCTGAACGAGGGATCGCGCGAAAGGTTGAAAACCGAGCCCAGGGCATAGGCCCAACCGATCACGCTGACATAGATGACCGCAGTGATCCAGAGCCGCTGCGCATCCGTGAATGGAAAAGGAATCTCGCCGAACCCGATGGTGGTGGCGGTGTAGCTGATGATGTAGAACGCATGAAAATAACTCATGCGCAAGGCCTGCCCCTGCGCATCGACCCCGGGGATTGCGACCAGACCAGCGATCGAGACCGCATAGATCAGGATCAGCGTAATCAGTGGCGCGCGCAGCCTGCGCAGCACCAGAAACAGGATGTCGCCCATCAGCGCGACTGGCGCAGCGTCTCACCAATCAGAAGAACCACCGAGACCGCGTTGGCCACCAGTGCCCCCCCTGAGAGTGAAACCACGGTGGCCAGGGTGCTGACCGACACCGGTTCGTCAGAGCCGCCTGACACCCATCGCCAGAGCACCGCGGCGGTGACCAGCCGAAGGCAGGCAGCCAGGCTGGTGCCGAGATGGATGGCGCCGATCTGCGTCCGATCACCAAACTTGAGCACCAGGGCGATCAGGTTCACCACCACTGCCGCGAACAGTTCGCCTGGATGGTGGAGTTCATGCCGGGTCATGTCACCCACGAAGAATCCAAAGTTCAAGGTACAGGCCAGCACCACAAAAAAACCGAAGATCACCTTCTCCAGATTCATGAATCCCTCTCCAATCCCGGGGTCACGCGACGGTGCGCATCGAAGTTCCGTCACAGGCGCGGCTGGAAGTATGCTTGCGTTCCATGAATGCCGCACTGCAAGGCCTGTTCGGACTGGCCGTCATGATGGGACTGATCTGGCTGGTCAGCGAAAATCGCAGACAGATCGTCTGGCGCCCGGTCTGGAGCGGGTTGCTCCTGGCGCTCCTGATGGCGGCGATCATGAAATGGCTGCCCGGCATCCAGGCCTTGCTATCGCAGGCCAATGCGGTTCTGGATGCCCTCGAGACCGCCACCCGTGCGGGAGCCTCCTTTGTGTTCGGTCATCTCGGCGGCGGGCCGCCTCCCTACCCAGTGACCGATCCCGGGCGAAGCTTCATTCTGGCGACTCAGGTCCTTCCGATGGTGTTGCTGGTCGGTGCGCTCTCGGCACTGCTTTTTCACTGGGGCATTCTGACCCGGCTGGTGCTGGTCTTTGCCTGGCTGCTCAGGCGGACCATGGGGTTGAGCGGTGTCGTCGGCGTGTCCGCTGCCGCCAATGCCTTCGTGGGCATGGTCGAAGGGCCTCTGGTGGTCCGGCCCTGGCTGGCCCGCCTGTCGCGCGGCGAGCTGTTCATGATCATGAACTGCGGCATGGCCACCACCTCGGGGAGCATCGTCGCGCTGTACGCGACCATGATCCGCCCCGTGCTGCCCGATGCCATCGGCCATCTTCTGGCCGCATCGGTAATCGCCATACCGGTCTCCCTGGCGGTCGCCGCACTCTGGATTCCCGTACAAAGCAGCCAGGAAGGTGCCGCGCTCGTCTTCGAGCGCGAGGACGACAATGCCATCGCCGCGATCGCCCGCGGCACGCTGGAAGCCCTTCAGCTGGTGCTCAATATCGTGGCCATGCTGATCGTTTTTGTCGCTCTGGTCGCGCTCGTCAACCTGGCCCTGAGCGCCCTTCCCGAGGTCGGAGGATTGCCACTGTCAGTGGAGCGCATGCTGGGTCTTGTCTTCGCCCCGCTGGCCTGGCTGATCGGCGTTCCGTGGCACGAGGCGCTGGTCGCGGGAGAACTGCTGGGCAAGAAGACCGTGCTCAACGAGTTCATCGCCTATCTCGACCTGGCCGGTCCCGCGGGAGCGCAACTCGGCGAGCACAGTCGCCTGCTCATGGCCTATGCCCTGTCGGGATTCGCGAACTTCGGCAGTGTGGGCATTTTGCTGGGTGGTCTGGGTGCCCTGCTGCCCGCATCACGTCGCAGCGAACTGACCTCGCTGGCCCTGAAGTCGCTCGCGGCAGGCATGCTTTCAAGCTGCATCACCGCCGCGATGGTGGGTGTGATCGCCTCCTTCTGAAGGCGATCACCCAGACCCTTGCTGCCCGGACGCTTACTGATCGAAGACGATCACATTGCGGGCGACGCCGCCCTTGGCCAGCGCTGCAAAACCTTCATTGATCTGATCGAGCTTGAGACGGTTGGAGATCAGATGCTGAAGCGGCAGGCGGCCCTGCTGGTAGAACTCGATCAGACGGGGCATGTCGACGCGAAAGCGGTTGGAACCCATCATGGAGCCCTGAATACGGCGCTCGCGCAGGAAGTCGGGCCCGTGCAGCTCGATCTTGGTGCCCACCGGAATCATGCCGATGATGGTGGCCGTTCCGCCGGGGCGCAGCATGGCAAAGCACATTTCAGTCGTGACCTTCAGGCCGATGCACTCAAAGCTGTAGTGCACGCCGCCGCCGGTCATTTCCTGGATCTGCTTGACTGCATCTTCGCCGGACACCACACCGTCGGTGGCGCCAAAGGTGCGGGCGAGTTCGAGCTTGGCCGGATCCTTGTCGACCGCAATGATGCGGGATGCGCCTGCGATGCGCGCGCCATTGATGGCCGCCATCCCGATGCCGCCGCATCCCACCACCGCCACCGTGGAGCCCGGCTCGACCTTGGCGGTATGAACGGCCGCACCATAGCCGGTGATCACCCCGCAGCCAATGAGCGCCGCCAGATCCATGGGCATGTCGGGCGTGATCTTCACCACCGCATGCTCATGCACCAGCATCTGCTCGGCAAACGAGGACAGGTTGGTGAACTGGTTCAGATGCTGGCCTTTCCAGCGCAGGCGCTTGGCCTTGCCGGGTGGCATCTTGACCTCGGGCGTCTGGCAGATCGACATATGCCCGGTCAGGCAGAACTCGCAATGGCCGCAGAAGACCGACAGACAGGTGATCACCGAATCACCCGGCTTGAGATAGGTGACATCGCTGCCGACCTTCTCGACGATGCCCGCCGACTCATGGCCCAGCACGATGGGCACGGGGGTGGGGTACTTGCCTTCGATGAAGTGCAGATCGCTATGGCACAGGCCAGCCACCTTGGTGCGAATCAGCACCTCACGAGGACCTGGGTTGTCGATCTCGACATCTTCGATGGTAAGCGGGGTATTGGGGGCGTGAAAGACGGCTGCCTTCATGCGGGTCTCCTCGGTAGGCCGGTGAATCCGGTCGGGTTGGAATGCGATTGTCGGACGGCTCGGGCCAGGCCCTCGCTCAGTGCTGGCCCTCAGGCAGCGATACCACCAGGCCATCGAGGTCTGCAGTCACGGTGATCTGGCAGGACAGTCGGGAGTTGTCCTGCGTGACCGCCGCGAATCCGAGCATGCTGCTCTCCATATCGGACTTGTCGCCCGTACGGGCCAGCCAGTCGCCCTCCACATAGACGTGACAGGTCGCGCAGGCGCACTCACCGCCACAGTCGGCATCAATACCCGGGACGTTGTTATCAACCGCAGCACGCATCAGCGACAGGCCGGCTTCGGCCTCGACGGTGTGACGGTTTCCGTTGTGTTCGATGAAAGTGACCTTGGGCATGGATCAGGCTCTTTGGAAGTGAAGGTTGCTCTACTGGACTGTGCCCGGTCTGCCGAGCACTTCGGTCGAACGCGAGTTCGTCAAACCCGAATGATGCCGCAACTCACAGGGGCTCAGGTGCCGACCAGCTGCTTGGGTGTCAGGGAAAGATCCGCAACCCGTTCCGGATCGAGCACCTGTCGTGCCCCCACCCAGAGTCGGGCTGCCGCGAATTCGCCCGCCGAATTGACCGCTTCGACCGCCTGAAGGACGTTGCCCTCACCAAGATGAAAGACAGCAAACTTGCCCGAGGCAGGGTCACCCCTGAGCACCTGCCTGACAACCCCGATCGGCAGGCCCACGATCTGCAACCGGACATCGTATTGATCTGACCAGAACCAGGGGGTGTCCGACTTCACGGGCGGCTTGCCGACAATGCTGGCCGCGACCTGGCGAGCCTGTTCGAGCGCGTTGGGCACGCTCTCGAGTCGCGCAGTCATTCCGTAGCGGGGCAGAGGGCGACGCGTGCAATCACCGATGGCATAGATGCCCTGAACACTGGTCCGGCACTGCTCGTCCACGACGATGCCGTCATCACACTGAAGACCGGCAGCCCTGGCAAGGGCATCCTCAGCCAGCGCGCCGATGCCCACCACCGCTGCATCACATTCGATGATGCTGCCATCGGCCAATTCGACGCCGCACACCTGCCCCTCATTGACCTGCAATGCCTTGACCGCTGCACCCAGTCTGAGGTCTACGCCATGGCTGCGGTGGCAGCTCTCGAAAAATGCGGACAGCGCAGGACTGGCCACCCGTGCAAGCAGTCGTGTCTCCCGCGCGAGCACGCCCCCCTTCGCACCGCCCGCGCGCGCTGATGCGGCCACCTCAAG
>JBMSOD010000002.1:0-43057 GCA_049422085.1 Burkholderiaceae bacterium | reverse complement strand
CGCAATGACAAGAAACAGTTGATGAGAGACCTGCGCTAATCCGGCGACATCGAGCAGGATGCCGACGTGATCCTGTTTATTCACCGCGAAGACCGTTACGACCCTGACTCACCCAACAAGGGCATGGCCGAAATCATCATCGGCAAACAGCGCAATGGCCCCATCGGCTCCGTCACCCTGACCTTCCTGGGCCAATACACGAAGTTTGAAAATTTCATCTCCTCTGCTCAGTATTGAGCAGAGGAGATGAAATTTCGGCGAAGGCTCATGCGCGCGCAGCGCGCGTGAAGGCGGCGCAGCCGCCGGCCGTAGCCAAAATGTCGTGATCCCGGCGAAGGCTCATGCGCGCGCAGCGCGCGTGAAGGCGGCGCAGCCGCCGGCCGTAGCCAAAATTTATAGCATCCGCATGAACTGCTCGCGCAAGCCCGCGTCGGTTTCAAACGCGCCGCTGAACGCCTGCGTCACCACCCGCTCATCCCCTCGTCGGTCTTCACCGAGCAGCAGGCACAACTGCTCTGCATGAACCACGCAGGCCCCCCCAAGCGCCTGTCCGTGCTGCATGAAGGCGTCGGCAATATCCCGGGTCATCCATTCCTGGTAGGTAAAACGGTGCGCGATCGCATCGACCATCCGGGCGATTCGCCCAAAGCCGTGCAGACGGCCTCCGGGGAGATAAGCCACATGGGCCACCCCCCGAAAGGGCACCAGATGGTGCGGGCAAACGCCATGCACCGCGATGCCACGGATGATGACCATGTCGCGCCTGCGGTCCTCGAACCCGTCGCCCAGGGCCTGTGCCGGATCGCGCTCATAGCCCCCGAGCAGTCGTTGCTGCCAGAGTTCTCGGACCCGCTCGGCGGTTCGGTGCATGTGTGGCGCCTGAGGCGCCAGGCCCGCAGCACTCAGGAGTTCGTTGACCGCCCGCTCGAATCGGGGGCCATCGAAGGCCCCGACCCTCGGAATGCCGCAGGAACTGGCGCCTTCAGGCCCGTGTGCGTCAGGACCGGAGGGCGCGTGGTTGCACAGCATGGGTCAGAGCGCGTCGGCCGCGAAATCGGCCAGTCGTGAACGTTCGCCGCGCTGCAGGGTGACATGACCCGCATGGGCCCAGCCCTTGAAACGATCGACCACATACGACAGGCCCGACGACCCCTCGGTCAGATAAGGCGTGTCGATCTGCGCAATATTGCCCAGACAGACCACCTTGGTGCCGGGGCCAGCCCGGGTGATCAGGGTCTTCATCTGCTTGGGCGTGAGGTTCTGCGCTTCGTCGATGATCAGGAACTTGTTGATGAAGGTACGCCCGCGCATGAAGGACAGCGCCTTGACCTTGATACGGGTTCGAATCAGATCATTGGCGGCGGCGCGCCCCCACTCCCCGCCGGCCGCATTGCCCTGATTGAGCACTTCGAGGTTGTCCTCGAGCGCACCCATCCAGGGCTGCATTTTTTCTTCTTCTGTGCCCGGCAGATAGCCAATGTCTTCGCCCACCGGCACGGTCGCCCGGGTGACGATGATTTCGGTGTAGCGCTTGTGTTCCAGAGTCTGGGCAAGTCCTGCAGCCAGCGCGAGCAGTGTCTTGCCCGTCCCTGCCTGCCCGAGCAGGCTCACGAAATCAACCTCCGGGTTCATCAGCAGGTTGAGCGCGAAGTTCTGTTCGCGGTTGCGGGCGGTGATGCCCCAGACCGAGTTCTTGAGATGACCGAAGTCGCGCAGGGTCTGCAGGACGGCCGTGCGTCCGTTGAGTTCCTTGACCTGGGCGGCCAGCGGCGTGTCGCCTTCAAGGTAGACAAACTGATTGAGCATGAAGCTCGACACCATGGGCCCGCTCAGCCGGTACCAGTGGGCGCCGCCCTGTTGCCAGGACTCCATGCCCTTGCCATGCCGTTCCCAGAAATCTGCGGGCAGGGCGAGCGTGCCTGCATAGAGGAGTTCCAGGTCATCAATGACCTGATCGTTGTGATAATCCTCGGCACGCAGACCCAGAGCACGGGCCTTGATGCGCATGTTGATGTCCTTGGACACCAGCACCACATGTCGGCTCGGATGCAGCCTTTGAAGCGCCTGGACAACCCCCAGAATCTGATTGTCGGCCTTGCCGGTGGCCAGGGTGGAGGGCAGGGTGCTCTCCAGAGCTTCGGTCTGCAGGAGCAGCTTTCCTCTGGCCTCGGTATTGCCGAGCTTGGAAAGCGCAATGCCGGCTTCGATCCCTGAGGCCACATCACCGACCAGGGCATCGAGCGAGCGGCTCACCTGGCGGGCGTTGCGTGCAACCTCCGACATGCCCTTTTTGTTGTTGTCGAGCTCTTCAAGCGTGACGATCGGCAAAAAGACATCGTGCTCTTCGAACCTGAACAGACTGCTCGGGTCGTGCATGAGCACATTGGTGTCCAGCACGAAGATCTTGATGTCCTCGGGCGCCAGTGCGCTTGCAGCCGGGCGCGCTGCGATTGCAGGCCTGCGTTCACGGCCATTGCGACTCGGGGCGGGCTGCGGCCGGGCTTGGGGTTCGGCCTGCGACTCTGCACGCGCGATCACGGGCTGAAGCAACCTGGGGCGCGCCTGATCGGGTCGTGGTCGCCCCGGGCCTGACGGTCCTGGCGACGGCCTGTTTGATCCTCCCGCAGGCGCGCTTGACTCAGGCTCTGCAGGGACGGCCTCTGCTGTGCTGCGCTCAGGCAGCGCTTCGGCGCCGGACGGTGCTTGCGCCGGCTTGCGGCGCGCGCGGGCGATCACTGCATCGTTCAGATCGAGCAGGGTGGCGGGTCGGGTCGGGGGCTTGGGCAGCGGCATGATCAGCGCGCCGCAGGGGTGGCGCCCTGCAGGCCTTGAGCGGCTGCAAGCACCTCCTGAACATGGCCCGGAACCTTCACCCCCCGCCATTCACGCGCCAGCGTGCCATCCGGGGCAATCAGGAAGGTGGAGCGTTCGATGCCCCGGACCTGCTTGCCGTACATGTTCTTCATCTTGATCACGTCGAAGAGGGCACAGACCGATTCGTCGGCGTCTGAAATCAGTTCGAAAGGCAGTCCGAGCTTGGCCTTGAATCCTTCATGCGACCTCAGACTGTCGCGGGAAATGCCAAGCACCGCGGTCCTGCATCGGATGAATGCGTCATGCGCCTGCGCGAAATCGGCACCCTCGGTGGTGCAACCCGGCGTGTTGTCCTTGGGATAAAAGTAGATCACCACAGCCTGCCCGCGCAGGGAGCCCAGGTGAACCTCGCCTCCCGTGGCGGGAGCGCGGAAATCGGGAACGGCTTGACCGACACTGACCGACATGTACAACCTCCAGCAGATCGAATCGACGATAGCACAGGCGGTTTTCAGATCGGCAACAAGGCCGCCAGCACTCGTCTGCCTTCGGTCATGAGGATGTTGTAGGTCCGGCAGGCTGCTGCGGTATCCATGCATTCGACACCGACATGGCGCGCCGAAAGCGCTGCGGTGAGCTTCGGATGAATAAAGCGTTGCCGCGCGCCCGTGCCCAGCAGCACCACGTCGGGGTCGAGCCGGGCCAGGCCTTCGATGTCGATGGCGGTGATTGCATCGAAGGTCTGAACGGTCCAGGCCTGCGGGTCAGCCTCGGGCTGCACGATCAGCGCCCCCTCATGCCGAACGGCATTGATTTCGATCCAGCCGGGGCCATAGCCGGTGACGGTACGCAGTGTTCCTTGGGCCTGCGGATGCAGCTTCATGCCGGGAAATCCTTGAAAATACGGTACATTCTAGGTTTTTTCCCGCCGGTTTTACGCCCTGTCATGAGCTCTCCGAGAGAATTCTCGCGCATCAAGCGCCTGCCGCCCTATGTCTTCAACATCACCGCCGAGTTGAAGATGGCCGCCCGGCGTCGCGGAGAGGACATCATCGACATGAGCATGGGCAATCCAGACGGACCCACGCCGCAGCATATCGTCGACAAACTGGTCGAGGCCTCGCAGCGGATCGATACCCATGGCTATTCGGTGTCCAAGGGAATTCCCAGGCTGCGCAAGGCGATTGCCGACTGGTATCAGCGTCGTTATGAGGTGCAGATCGATCCTGACTCCGAGGCGATCGTCACGATCGGCTCCAAGGAAGGCCTGGCCCACCTCATGCTTGCGACGCTGGATCGCGGCGACACCGTGCTGGTACCCAATCCAAGCTATCCCATTCATATCTATGGCGCGGTGATCGCTGGGGCCGACATCCGCTCGGTGCGCATGACCCCTGGTGTGGATTTCTTCAGCGAACTCGAACGGGCCATCCGCGAATCGATTCCCAAACCCAAGATGATGATCCTGGGTTTTCCGAGCAATCCGACCGCCCAGTGCGTGGATCTGCCCTTCTTCGAACGGGTGGTCGCCCTTGCGCGCCAGCATGACATCCTGGTGGTGCATGACCTGGCCTATGCAGACATCACCTTCGACGGTTATGTCGCGCCCTCGATCATGCAGGTGCCCGGTGCGCGCGATGTCGCGGTCGAGTTCTTCACCATGAGCAAGAGCTACAACATGGCCGGCTGGCGTGTGGGCTTCATGGTGGGCAACAAGGATCTGGTGGCGGCGCTTGCAAGGCTCAAGAGCTATCACGACTACGGTACTTTCACGCCGATTCAGGTGGCCTCCATTGCTGCGCTCGATGGTCCGCAGGAGCCAGTCGAAGAAATTCGCGCGACCTATCAGCGTCGACGTGATGTGCTGGCCCGTGGCCTGCACGAGGCTGGCTGGATGGTCGAGGTTCCCAAGGCCTCGATGTACATCTGGGCCGAAATTCCGGAGCCCTATCGGGCCCTGGGATCGCTGGAGTTTGCCAAGCGCCTGCTGGCCGACGCCAAGGTGGCGGTCTCGCCCGGCATCGGCTTTGGCGACTACGGCGACGGGCATGTGCGCTTTGCCCTGATCGAAAACGAGCAGCGTACCCGTCAGGCGGTGCGCGGCATCAAGGACATGTTCCGCAAGGACGGGCTTGTAACCCGTGCTGCGGCCTGAACCGGACTTCATCATGACCCAGGCAGCCCCAAGCGGCGCCGTACGTGTCGGCCTGCTGGGCATCGGCACGGTCGGCTCCGGCACCTTCTCCGTTCTTTCCCGCAACCAGTCCGAGATCACCCGCAGGGCGGGGCGTGACATTCGCATCATGGCGGTGGCCGATCTCGACACCGCGCGTGCGCGCAAGCTGGTCGGCGACCGGGCCCGCGTCACCGATGACGCCTTTTCCCTGGTTCGCGATCCCGAGATCGATGTGGTGGTCGAGCTGATCGGTGGCTACGGGGTGGCCCGCCAGCTCGTCATGCAGGCCATCGAACATGGCAAGCATGTGGTCACGGCCAACAAGGCCCTGTTGGCCGTTCATGGCAACGAGATCTTTGCAGCCGCGCGAGCGCGCGGCGTGATCGTGGCCTTCGAGCCCGCGGTGGCTGGCGGCATTCCGATCATCAAGGCGCTGCGCGAGGGTCTGACCGCCAATCGCATCGAATGGATCGCCGGCATCATCAACGGCACCACCAACTTCATCCTGTCCGAGATGCGCGACAAGGGTCTGCCCTTTGATCAGGTGCTGGCCGAGGCGCAGCGCCTGGGCTATGCCGAGGCGGATCCCACCTTCGATATCGAGGGGGTCGATGCCGCGCACAAGGCGACCATCATGTCGGCGATCGCTTTCGGCATTCCGGTGCAGTTCGACAAGGCCCATGTCGAGGGCATCTCGAAGCTGCAGTCCGAGGACATCCGTTATGCCGAAAAACTCGGCTATCGGATCAAGCTGCTAGGCATTACACGTCGGCGCCCGCAGGGCATCGAATTGCGCGTGCATCCCACGCTGATTCCTGCGCACCGTCTGATCGCCAATGTCGAAGGCGCCATGAATGCGGTCTGGGTCAAGGGCGATGCGGTGGGCCACACCCTTTACTACGGCAAGGGTGCGGGCTCCGAGCCTACCGCGAGCGCGGTGGTGGCTGATCTGGTGGACATTGCACGCACCATGACGATCGACCCGGCGCAACGGGTGCCACATCTGGCTTTCCAGCATGACGCTCTGGTCGATGTGCCCATCCTGCCGATGGACCAGATCGAGAGCGCCTATTACCTCCGTCTGCGCGTGGCCGACGAACCCGGCGTGCTTGCCGATATCACCCGCATCCTGGCCGATGCCGGTATCTCCATCGATGCGGTTCTCCAGCGCGAGCCGGCAGAAGGCGAACGCCAGACCGACATCGTTCTGCTCACCCATGTCACCGTCGAGCAACGCTGCAATGACGCCATCGCACGCATCGAGGCCCTGTCCACGGTGCTCTCCAGCGTGACCCGCATCCGGCTCGAGGACTTCAACTGATGCGCTATCTGTCCACACGCGGCGGGATGGCGCCGCAGTCCTTCACCGAGATTCTGCTGGGTGGTCTGGCTCCCGACGGTGGTCTTGTGGTGCCTCAGCACTATCCGTCCATCAGCCTCGAGACCCTCGAATCCTGGCGCTCGCTCAGCTATGCCGGGCTGGCCTTCGAGGTGCTCTCGCGCTATGTCGACGATATCGATCCGGCGGTGCTGCGCGAGCTCATTGCCCGCACCTACACCGAGTCGGTGTTCGGTTCGCCCGACATCACGCCCTTGTCCACGCTCGAGCCCGACCTTCATCTGCTGCATCTGTCCAATGGCCCGACCCTGGCCTTCAAGGACGTGGCCATGCAGCTCCTGGGTCGTCTCTTTGAGCATGTGCTGGCGCGCGATGGCGCTTCGCTCAACATTCTCGGGGCCACCTCCGGGGACACCGGCAGTGCGGCCGAGTACGCCATGCGGGGCCGCCGCGGCGTGCGGGTTTTCATGCTCTCGCCTGCGGGTCGCATGAGCCCCTTCCAGACCGCGCAGATGTTTTCCCTGACCGATCCCAACATCTTCAACATCGCGGTCGATGGGGTGTTCGATGACTGCCAGGACATGGTCAAGGCGGTCTCCAACGATCTGGGTTTCAAAGACCGATATGCCATCGGCACGGTCAATTCCATCAACTGGGCCCGCGTGGTGGCGCAGGTGGTGTACTACTTCAAGGCCTGGTTCGCCGTCACGGCGCCTGGCCAGGCTCAGCCGGTGTCCTTCAGCGTGCCCAGTGGCAACTTTGGCAACGTGCTTGCGGGCCATATCGCGCGTCGCATGGGCCTGCCCATCCGCAGACTGGTGGTCGCCACCAACGAGAACGACGTGCTCGACGAGTTCTTTCGCACTGGCATCTATCGCCCGCGCAAGACGGCCGATACCCACCAGACCAGCAGTCCGTCCATGGACATCTCCAAGGCCTCCAACTTCGAGCGCTTCGTGTGGGATCTGCTCGGACAGGATGCGACGCGTACCGCCGCTCTCTGGCGGGATGTCGATCGCCAGGGCTACTTTGATCTTTCCGGAGCGCCCGAGTTCGCGCGCATCCAGGACTTCGGCTTTGTCTCCGGGGCCAGCCATCATGCGCTGCGTCTGCAGACCATTCGCGAGACCCATCAGCGCCATGGACGCCTGATCGATACCCATACCGCCGACGGCATGGCGGTGGCGGCCCGCTGGCGCGAGCCGGGCGTGCCCATGGTGGTGCTCGAAACCGCACTGCCGGCCAAGTTCGAGCAGAGCATTCAGGAGGCACTGGGCATGACGCCCACGCGACCGGCCGCCTATGCCTCGATCGAGGCGCGGGTGCAGCGCTACAGCCGCATGCCCGCCGATGTCGCTTTGCTCAAGCGATACATCGCCGAGCGCGCTCCGGCGGTGCGCCAGACCGCGGGCGGCTGATGCGGGTATTCGGCTTTGCCGGTCTGTCCAACGCCGGCAAGACCACTCTGATCGAGGCCCTGATCAAGCGCCTGGTGGCGCAAGGCCTGCAGACCGCCGTGATCAAGCATGCCCATCACGGCTTTGATATCGACCGTCCCGGCAAGGACTCCTGGCGGCATCGAGAGGCCGGTGCTTCGCAGGTCCTGATCAGTTCGGGCCAGCGCTGGGTGCTGATGCATGAATGCCGGCAAGAACCCGAGCCCGGACTGCACAGCCTGTTGAGGCAACTCGGCCCTTGTGATCTGGTGCTGGTCGAGGGCTACAAGCGCAGCCGCCTGCCCAAGCTGGAAGTGCATCGTGCGCAGACCGGGCATCCCTGGATGTATCTGGACGACGAAGCCATCGTGGGGGTGGCCTGTGACAGCCCGCTGCCTGTGGCGAATCCGGCGTGCCGCGAGACCACCCCGATTCCAGAAGGCCGATCGCACCCCCAGGTCTTCGGACTCACCGACTATGATGAGATCGCTGCTTTCGTTCTGCGCGAGGCACGGCCTGTTGAACTCCTGCCTTCAGACTCATGAATCGTCCTGCTTTGCTTGATTTTGACGAGGCTCTGGCCCAGCTGCTTGCCAGAGCCCGCGTGGTGTGTCCGGTCGAGTCGATCGATACCCTCGAGGCGCTTGATCGCGTGCTGGCAGAGGATCTGCGTTCGCTGCTTGATGTGCCCTCGGTGGATAACAGCCAGATGGACGGCTGGGCGGTCCGCCGAGACGAGGTGAGCGCCGCGAACACGACGCAGCAGGCCTTGCCGGTCAGCCAGCGCATCCCCGCCGGTGCGGTGCCGGGTCCGCTCAAACCGGGTACGGTGGCGCGCATCTTCACGGGTGGGTTGATGCCCGAGGGGGCAGATGCGGTGATCATGCAGGAGCAGGCGCAAGCGGTGTCCTCGAGCGACACCAGCGCACCCGATGCCGTGCGCTTCACGCACTTGCCCGCCGCAGGGGAGTGGGTCCGCCGCCGTGCCGAAGACATTGCACAGGGGCAGGTGATTCTTCCGGCAGGCACACGCCTGACCCCACAGGCGCTGGGGCTGGCCGCATCGGTCGGTCTGGCCCGCCTGCAGGTACATCGACGTCTCCGTGTGGCCTGCTTTTTCACCGGAGACGAGCTCGCCATGCCGGGCGAGCCTCTGCGCCCCGGGGCGATCTACAACTCCAATCGCTTCGTGCTGCGCGGATTGTTGCAGGCACTGGGCTGCGAGGTGACCGATCTCGGCATCGTCCCGGACAGCCTGGAGGCGACCCGTCGTGCCTTGCGCGAGGCGGCCGCTGCAAGCGACCTGATCGTGACCAGCGGCGGCATGTCGGTGGGCGAGGAGGACCATGTCAAGCCTGCGCTTCAGGCCGAAGGGCAGTTGATCACCTGGCAGATCGCCATCAAGCCGGGCAAGCCTCTGGCCTGGGGCGAAGTCCGTCGAACCGATGGCTCCGCGGCGCAGTTCATCGGCCTTCCCGGTAATCCGGTCTCGAGCTTCGTGACCTTTCTGCTGTTCGTGCGGCCCTTCATCGCGCGTCTGCAAGGGTGTTCGAGTCAGCCGACCCGCGCGCTGCCCATGCGGGCCGACTTCGATTGGCCCCGACCGGATCGTCGCCGCGAGTTTCTCAGGGTGCGTCGCAACGCCGAGGGTGGACTGGATCTCTTCCCCAACCAGGGCTCGGCGGTGCTGACCTCCACGGTCTGGGCTGACGGCCTGGTCGATACTCCTGCAGGCACGCCAATCCGCAAGGGCGAGATGGTTCGATTTCTGCCCTGGGATGAACTGACATGAGACTCACGGTGCTCTTCTTTGCGTCCCTGCGCGAAGCCCTGGGATGCGATCGCGAGGTGCTTGTACTGCCCGAGACGGTCACGACTCTCGGGGAACTGCGGCAATGGTTGGCTTCACGGGGAGGGGTCTGGGCCGAAGCGCTTGCCCCCGGACGTGCGGTGCGTGCAGCGCTTGATCAGGCCATGGCCGGCCCCGAAGCAGCCCTGCACGAGGGCGCTGAAGTCGCCTTCTTTCCGCCGGTGACCGGAGGCTGACCATGCCGGTACGCGTGCAGCACGAAGATTTTGATCTCAGTGCCGAGGTCGCAGCCTTGCGGGCAGGGCGCCCTCAGGTGGGCGCAGTGGCCTGCTTTGTCGGCACCGTAAGAGACATCAACCAGGGCACGGGGGTCTCCACCCTCACGCTGGAACACTATCCCGGCATGACCGAAAAGGCACTTGAAGGGATTGTGAAGGCAGCGCAGGAGCGCTGGACGCTCGACGATGTGCTGGTCATTCATCGCATCGGGGCGCTCGCGCCTCTCGATCAGATCGTGCTGGTTGCTGTGACATCGGCCCATCGGGGCGAGGCCATGGCCGCCTGTGAATTCGTGATCGACTGGCTCAAGACCGACGCGCCCTTCTGGAAAAAGGAAGTCACGCCGCAGGGCGAGCGCTGGGTCGATGCCCGCGAGTCAGATGAGGCCGCCGCTGCGCGTTGGGGTGGTCGTTGAGCACTGCCGGCGTGATGGCGGCGATTGCACTGGGGGCCGTACTGGGTGCCTGGTCGCGCTGGGCATTGTCGCTCTGGCTCAATCGACCGGGGGTGCCCATCCCCATGGGCACGCTGCTGGCCAATCTGGTGGGCGGTTTTGTGATTGGCGCGCTGCTGGCGCTGATCGAACGCCGGCCGGAGTGGGGCCATTTAAAACCGTTTCTGATCACCGGCTTTCTGGGCGCCCTGACCACGTTTTCGAGCTTTTCGGCCGAGTCGCTGGCCCTGGTGCAGCGGGGTGCCTGGAGTGCTGCCCTGATGCATACCCTGGTCCACACCCTGGGCGCGCTTGCAGCCACTGCGATCGGCTGGCGGCTGATGCGCGGCTAGTGCAGGGTGCGTGCGGGGCGCTTGCACGGCTGACGCAGCGCTGATGCGCGCCTGATGTTCTCGGGATGCCCGGCCTATTATGATAGGTTCGGTACAAAATCAGGAGACCCCATGAGCCAAGCCAGCCCGGCCTTCAAGGGCCGCATCGGACGCACCATCGCCGACTCCAAGCCGCATTGGCAGGAGTTTCCCAAGCCCCGCGAGGGCGCACCCAATGTGGTCGTCATCCTCTTCGATGACACGGGGTTTTCGCATCTGGGATGCTACGGCTCGACCATCGAAACACCCAACATCGATGCGCTGGCGGCGGGCGGACTGAGGTACACCAACTTTCACACCACGGCCCTGTGCTCGCCTACCCGGGCCGCCCTGCTCACCGGGCGCAACCACCATTCGGTGGGTATGCGTGGCTTGGCCAACTGGAATACCGGGTTTCCAAACTGCACAGGCGGCGTGAGCAAAAGTGCAGCGACGCTCGCCGAAATGCTTCGCCCGCAGGGCTACTCGACCTTTGCCGTGGGCAAGTGGCATCTCACGCCGATGGAAGAGACCTCGGCCGCAGGCCCCTTCGATCAGTGGCCACTCGCCAGGGGCTTTGATCGCTATTACGGATTTCTGCAGGGCGAAACCGACCAGTACGCACCCGAGCTGTATTGCGATAACCGACCGATCGATCCGCCGCGCAAGCCCGAGGAGGGCTATCACCTGACCGAAGACCTGATTGATCAGGCCATCGGCATGCTGCGCAGCCAGAAGTCGGCCATCCCTGAAAAACCTTTTTTCCTTTACCTGGCCTTCGGTGCGACCCATGCGCCGCATCAGGCACCCAGGGAATACATTGAGCGCTACAAGGGCCGCTTCGATGCGGGCTGGGATGCCGTGCGCGAGGAGTGGTTTGCGCGTCAGAAGGCCATGGGCATCATCCCGTCCGAGACCGAACTTGCGCCCCGCAATCCGGGCGTCAAGCCCTGGCTCGAGCTGAGCGAGGAGGAGCGTCGCGTGGCGCTTCGCCTGCAGGAGGCCTTCGCGGGCTTTCTGCATCACACCGATGAGCAGATCGGTCGGCTGGTGCGCTTTTTAAGCGAGATCGATCAGCTCGACAACACGCTGATCATGCTCATGTCCGATAACGGGGCGAGCCAGGAAGGCGGGCCGATCGGCGTGATTGATACCTTCAAGTACTTCAACGGCATTCCCGAAACCCTTGATGAAACTCTGGCCCGCATCGATGACATCGGCGGACCTTTTTCGAACACCAACTATCCCTGGGGCTGGGCGCAGGTGGGCAATACCCCGGGTAAGCGCTACAAGCAAAACACCCACGGGGGAGGCATCCGCGATCCGCTGATCGTGCACTGGCCGAAGGGGGTGAGCGACAAGGGCGGTATCCGGCGACAGTTTCATCATGTGACCGACATCACCCCCACCGTGCTGGAAATCACCGGAATCCAGGCGCCCGATAGCGTGAATGGCGTGGCGCAGATGCCGGTGCATGGTCTGTCGCTGGCCTATACCTTTGATCCGGCCCACCGCGATGAGCCTTCACGCAAGCCCTCGCAGTATTTCGAGATGTACGGCCATCGTGCAATCTGGTCGGGCGGCTGGAAGGCGGTCTGCTTTCACAAGGAAGGCCAGCCCTTCGAGTCCGACCGGTGGGAGCTTTATCACGTCGATCAGGACTTCTCCGAGTGCAAGGATCTGGCCGCAAGCCACCCGGACAAGCTTCGAGAGATGGTGGATCTGTGGTGGATCGAGGCAGGCCGCTATGGCGTGCTGCCGCTGGACGACCGCAAGGCGCAATTGTGGTCGCCCACCCCTCGCAACGGCACGCCCCGCAACCGCGAACGCTATGTGATGTATCCGCCGGTGGCGCACATGAGTGGCGAGGTGGCGCCTTCGCTTGGCAACCGCAGCTTCACCGTCACGGCCGAACTTGAGCGCACGGCAGCGGGTCAGCAGGGCGCCCTCTTTGCGGTGGGCTCCATCAACAACGGCATCTCGTTTTATGTGCTGGGTGATCGACTGGTCTTTGACTACAACCTGTTTTCGCATCATCACAAGGCGGTGTCGGATCGACCGGTCCCCATGGGCTCGAGTACGGTGTCGGTGCACTTCGAGAAGACCGGCGAGACTGGACGGGCGACGCTTCACATTGATGGCGTGGAATGTGGTTCGGTCGAGGTGCCCAAGGTGCTGCGCATGATCTCCTCCTACGGCATGGATGCCGGACGGGACAGCGGCTCGCCGGTCAGTGATGACTACGATGTGCCCTTTGAGTTTCAGGGGCGCATTCGCAAGCTGGTCTTCGACATGCCGCGTCGTAACAAGCGCGACGAGGCGGCCGCGCGCGAAGCGCAGAACGCGAGCGCGATGGCCCGGCAGTGAGCTGCTGCCTGCCTGATCACGGACGCGAGCACGAGGCCAGGCCGCTGGGACTGCCTCCTGCACAGGCGCAGGCCCAGCCATCGACGCAGTGCCAGGCCCAGGAATCCGCGCAGGCCAGTGGGCCGGACGACACCGAGATGGTGCTCGTTCCGGCCGGCGCATTTCGCATGGGCTGCGATCGTCGTGAAGGTGCGCCTGGTGATGGCGAGTGGCCGGCGCGCCCCGTGCAGCTGGCCGCCTTTCGCATGGATCGCTGCGCGGTGAGCAACCGTCGCTTTGCACGCTTTGTGGCGCAGACCGGCTATGTGACCGATGCCGAGCAGCAGGGCTGGTCCTTTGTGTTTGCAGGTCTGCTGCCCGATGATTTTCCGCCAACCCGGGGCGTGGCCTCGGCGCCCTGGTGGCGCCAGGTGGAGGGCGCCTGCTGGAAGCATCCGCAGGGTCCGCACTCGGATCTCGCGCAGGCCATGGATGCCCCCGTGGTGCATGTCTCGCATCATGACGCGCTCGCGTTTTGCGCCTGGGCGGGCAAGCAGCTGCCCACCGAGGCGCAGTGGGAGCGTGCTGCACGCGGGGGCCATGAAGGCCGTCGGTTTCCCTGGGGTGATGAAGACCTTCCCGATGGACAGGCGCGTTGCAATGTGTGGCAGGGCGTGTTCCCAAGCCGCAATGACTGCCTCGACGGTCACTATGGTCTGGCTCCGGTGGATGCCTTTGCGCCCAATGACTATGGCCTGCACAACATGGTGGGCAACTGCTGGGAATGGTGCGCCGACTGGTTCGAACCCGACTGGGCTGCGCAGCAGGTGGCGACAGGCCAGCCCATCATCGATCCGACCGGCCCGCGCGAGGGCGATCATCGCGTGCTGCGGGGCGGCAGCTTTCTCTGTCATCCTTCCTATTGCTGGCGATATCGCAATGCATCGCGCTCGGCCAGCACCCCGGACAGCACCACAGGGCATATTGGTTTCCGGTGTGTCATGCCCTGAGGGGATATCAGGTATTTAATGCAGCAGCGCCATTTTCGAGGCTGAGTTCATGAAGACATCGACTTCCGAATTCCTGACCCTGCGCGGTCTGCGCTATCACGTGCGCACCTGGGGGCAGCCCCGCCAGCCGCTGATCGTCATGCTGCATGGCTATCAGGATGTCTCGGCCTCCTGGCAATGGACGGTCGATGCCCTGAGCGAGGACTGGTTCGTGGTGGCCCCCGATTGGCGCGGCTACGGGCTCACCGCTCGCAGTGGATCCGATGCCTACTGGTTCCCCGATTATCTGGGTGACCTCGATGCCCTGCTCGATCACTACAGCCCCGAGCAGCCGGTGCGGCTGGTCGGTCACAGCATGGGGGCTGCGGTGGGTGCCCTCTATGCGGGGGTGCGTGCGGATCGGGTGGCACGCTTCGTCAATGTCGATGGCTTCGGGCCGCCCTCGATGCGTCAGGACCCGGCGCCCCGCCGTCTGGCCAAGTGGCTGGCCCAACTCAAGGACGATACGCGCCAGCGCCCCTATGACGACCTCGATGAATTCGCGCTGCGCATGCAGTCGGAGAATCCCCGCCTGACCGCGGAGCGGGCACGGTTCATCGTGGAGCACTGGGGCGAGCCGGATCCGCAGGGCGGGGTGCAGCGTCGGGCCGACCCCGCGCACAAGCGCATCAACCCGCAGCCTCTGGCCACGGAGGAGATCCTTGCCTGCTGGCAGCAGACCCAGGCCTCGGTGCTCTGGGTCGATGGTGCCCAGTCAGGTCTGTGGGCCCGCCTCACTGCGGATCCGCAGGAGTTCGAACGCCGGGCCATGGCCTATCAGGACCTGCGCATCGAGCATGTGCAGGACGCGGGCCACAACGTGCATCACGACCAGCCCGAGGCGCTTGCAGCCCTGATCGAGGACTTCATGCGTCGCTGACTCAGCGCGGCGCTTCTCGGCGGGCTTCCCGTCGGGCAATCCACAGGGTGGCGGTCACGATCACCACGCCACCGATCAGGGTGGTGCCGCTCGGCGCATCGCCAAAGACCAGAAAGCCCCAGGAGGTGGCCCAGACCAGGTCCAGAAACTTGATCGACTGAGTCGCTGACATGTCGGCCGTCTTGAGCGAGCAGGTCAGGCAGTAGTGTCCCAGGCTGCCCAGCACCCCGGCCACTGCCACCAGAGCCCATTGCGCGGGCGTGGGCCAGGACCAGAAAAAGAGCGCCATGGGCAGCGTGATGATGGCCACCGTGATGCCCTGCCAGGCCACGATCACTTCCGGGCTGTCGCGTCGGGTCAGGATCTTCACCAGCAGAAACGACAGCGAGAACACCGGGGCCGAAGCCAGCATGATGAGCGAGTACCAGTCGCCGCTGCCGCTCAGCCGCGGCCAGACCACGATCAGCACGCCCGAAAAGCCGATCACCGCGGCGATCCAGCGATCCAGGCGCATTTTTTCGCCCAGCAGCCAGGCTGCAAAGATCATGGTGAAGATCGGCCCTGTATAGCCGATGGCCGTCATGTCAGCCAGTGCCAGATGGGGCAGGGCATAGAACCACAGGCTCAGGCCCACCGCATGCACGAATCCCCGGCTGAACTGGCCTCCGATGTCATTGGGCTTGTAGCGGGCCAGTCCGGCCTGAAGCATCAGGGGCAGCATCACCAGCGCCCCCATCAGGTAACGCAGAAACTGCGCCTGAAAGGGGTGCATGTTCATTGTGAGATGACGCAGCAGGGTATTGAGGGCCGAAAAGGTGAACCCTGCCAGTCCGGCCCAGATGATCGCTCGGGTGGTCAGCGGTGCCCGATGGAACCAGTCGAGTGCTGCCCGCACTCAGCGCACCGCCTGTGCAGCCTGAACCAGCATGCGATTCCAGGTCGGGGTGATCACCACCTCGGGCAGACAGGTATGGGCAGGCATGCGGGCCAGGAACAGCACGAGTTCGCCCAGATCGTCGGGTTGCAGCATGCGGGCCTTGTCTTCGGCCGAAACCGGGATCGGGCGCTTCTCCAGAATCGGGGTGGCGACCTCGCCTGGACAGACGGCTGTGGCGCGAATGCCGTTGATGCATTCTTCCATGTTGAGGCTGTCGGTCATCGCATTCAGGCCAAACTTGGCGGCGCTATAGGCGGGACCAGTCATGGTGCCCACACGCTTTCCGGCCACCGACGAAATGTTGATGATCAGCCCGCCGCCTTGCTTGCGCATCATGGGCAGCACCGCATGACAGCAATAGAAGGCGCCATCGAGGTCGATCCGGATCACCTGATCCCAGCCCTCGGTCTCAAGATGCTTCCAGTTGCGTTTGGGAATGTTCAGACCTGCGCTGTTGACCGAGACATCCACACGGCCTTCGGTGGCCTCGATGCTTTGCGCGACAGCCAGCACGGCGGCCTTGTCAACCACATCGAGCGGTGCCACGCGGCACTGTCCACCGGCTGCACGAATCTGACCTGCCACCCGTTCGAGTTCGCTCGCACGGCGGCCCGACAGCACCACCTTCATGCCTGCGCCTGCCAGCGCGACCGCAGCCGCTTCGCCAATGCCGGTGCCTGCGCCGGTGACCCAGGCGACCTGTCCTTTGAGATCTCGCATCATTTGATTCTGTCCTTGAATGCAGGAATAGATGGGTAGGGGGCTCAGGCGAACGTGATCGACTTGCGCCGATCCGCCCGCTCGAGATGGGGAATGTTGTTCAGACTGGTCAGGCGCAGCTCATCGCCGATGGCCAGCAGTTCGCAAAATCCGGTATTGCGAAACTGCAGATTGAACTCGATCGCGCTGGCCGCATTGGCACCGGTCAGGTCCGACACGATACGCCCGATCGCGCCGCCTGAGCTCACCACCAGAGCCACCTCGTCGCGTGCGAGTCCGGCGCAGCCGTGGCCCAGCCCGGCCCGCATCCGTTGCGCGAATTCGCCCCAGGTTTCAGGCATGCCCGGGAGTTCGTCTTTGGCCCAGGCCAGCATGGCTGCGCGGAAGGTTTTCCAGTAGCCGCGATAGTCGGATTTCTGGTGGGCCACCGGATCGGCGCCCTGGGTGTAGGCGGCATAGAGCTTTTCGCCGTGATACTCGTTCAGGCCTTCATGGGTCAGGATCAGCCCTGAGTCCTGTCCGAGTACGTCGAGAATTTCACGCGCCGTGTCCTGCTGGCGCTTGAGGCTGCCCGCCACGACCCGGGAAAATCGCACGCCCCTTTCAGCAAAATACTCGCCCAGCCAGCGCGATTGCTGGCGTCCGAGCTCGGAGAGTCGGTCGTAGTCGTGGGTACCAAAGGACGCCTGTGCGTGTCGCACCAGAAACACCAGCGCCATCAGATCACGCCCTTGTCGCGCAGACCCTGGATGTCGTTGGCGTTGTAGCCCAGTTCGGTCAGTACTTCCTGAGTGTGCTCGCCCAGCAGGGGCGGGCGCCGGCGGGGCACAGCCTGGGTCTCGGTCATCCAGATCGGCACGGCCGCCACCGGCGCGGGCCGGGGCAGGCCAGGATAGTCGGTGTCCTGCAAGACACCCAGCGCCTTCACCTGGGGATGGTCCAGGGCCTGCTGGGGCGTGAGCACCGGCGCACTCGGAATCTTGGCATCGCCCAGGATCTGCACCACCTCATCGGTGGCCCGCTCGGCACACCAGCGGCCCATGCGCTCGCTGATGATCTCGGCATGAGCGCCGCGATCATCGTCGGTTGCAAAGCGCGGGTCGGTGAGCCACTCGGGCTCGCCCATGAGCTTGGCCCAGCGCTTGTAAAGAGGATTGCCGGTGACCGCCACCAGCACCCAGCCATCGCGGGTCTTGTAGATGTCCGAAGGCGCGGCGGTCTGTCCCCGGTTGCCTGTGGGAATCCGATTGGGAGCCACCACAGCCTGCTCAATGAGTGAGGCATTGTTGATGGTGAGCGCCGTGGCGAGCAGCGCACCGGTCACGATCTGACCCTTGCCGGTCTGCTGCCTCTCCATGAGGGCAGCCATGGTGCCGAAGGCGCAATGAAGCGCGGTACCGAAATCGACATAGGGCGCCGAGGCCCGATAGGGCTGATCAAGCGTGCCGGTCATGTAGGTGGCGCCGCACATCACCTGGCCAATACCATCGAAACCCACATTGGCGCTCATCGGGCCGACCGGACCAAAGGCGGTATTGGTGACGAAGATGATGTCCTTGCGATAGGTGCACAGGGTGTCGTAATCGAGACCCATGGACTTGAGGGTGGCCGCCGGCAGATTGGCAATCACCACATCGGCACTGCGCACCAGTCGTGCCACCACTTCCCGGCCTTCAGGCGAGGCAGGGTCGAGCGTGACCGAGCGCTTGTTGCGGTTCATCTGCAGGAACAGCGCGCCGACACCACCGCCCACCTGGGCCGGAAAGCGGTCTTCGCTGCCATCGCGCTTTTCGATGCGGATCACATCTGCGCCGTATTCGGCCAGCAGGGCACCACAGTAGGGACCGGCGATGTAACGGCCGAAATCGATGACGCGGACACCTTTGAGAACGGCGGACATGGGAACAGGACTCCTTCAGGAGGGTGTGGATTCGGTTGGCGAGACCAGGTTGCGTGAGGGCGTGGGGGCGTAGCTCACCACACCGCTCTGCAGCAGTCGGGCAAAGCCCTCGGCATCGACCGAGGCATGGGCTGCGAGTACAGCCTGGGAATGTTCACCCAGCAGGGGCGCGGGTGTGCGATTGCCCAGGCGCTGCCCCTGCTGCACGATGGCCAGGCCCAATTGTCGCTGCGGGCCCGACACCTCTCGTACCAGGTCGATGTAAAAGCCGGTCTGTGCAAAGTGCTCGAGCCCGGGCAGGTCTTCTGCCTTGAGCAGCGGTGCGGCGGCAATTCCTGCCGCTTGCAGGCGTACCGCGGCCTCACCCGCATCGCGGCTGGCTGCCCAGGCGGTCAGGGACTGCTCCAGTTCGGCGCATCGTGCGCGTCTGCCCGCGGCAGATGCCAGCGCTGTGTCGCTCAGCCAATCGGTCCGCCCGAGCAGGTCTGCAAGCGCCCGGAAGGCAGCGTCGCTCTGCACCGAGACGGCGAGCCATTGATCCTTGCCAGCGGCGGCGAAGATGCCATGGGGTGCAAACACCGGATGTCGATTGGCCCAGCGCAGAACACTGGATCGATCGCGCTGGTAGGCCAGCAGCGAGGGGGTGGTGAACTGCAGCATGGCCTCGACCATGCTGACATTGGCGTATTGGCCCGAGCCGCTCCGGGTTCTGTGAATCAGCGCGGTCAGGGCTGCCGCGCAGCCAAAGAGTCCACCGATCGGATCACCGTAAGCCAGATGCGCCATGGTGGGTGGATCCTGCGGCTGACCGGTGAAGCAGGGCACGCCCGCACCCTGCTCAAGCGTCGAGCCATAGGCTCGCGTGTCCGACCAGGCATTGCCGGTGCCGAAGGCTGACATCGACACCATGACGGCCTTCGGGTTGTTGGTGCGGACCACCTCCTCGCCCAGCCCCAGTTGGCCATCACCCCAGAGGCCTGATTCTCGATCACGACATCCGCACCGCGAATGAGCTCGAGTGCCAGTGCCTGCCCTTCTTCTCGGGTCAGATCCAGGCTCACCCCCTGCTTGCCCCGGTTCAGGCCGCAGAAGGTCTTGGCATTTTCATAGCCCTTGTCGCGAATGTATTCGGGCGTCCAGTTCACGCCTCGCCACCAGTCGGGATAGCGTGCCGCCTCGATCTTGAGCACGGTCGCACCCAGATCACCCAGCAGGCGGGCGGCCAGCGGGCCGGCCCACCCCATGGTGAAGTCCACCACTTTCAGACCGTTCAGGGGACCGGCGTCGGACGATGCAGGCGTGAGGGCAGGGCGGCTGTTTTCGGCGGCGGCCACCGGTGTGTGAGCCGAGGCGGGCGTGTCGGTCTTCGCCATGAAAGCGTCGAGACGCTCAGCCATCGGAGAGGCCTGAAGTGCCAGCGGAATGCGCGGCACCTGCAGAGTGTGTTCGCCCAGATCCAGCTCGGCGAGCGAGCCCCGTTCACGGAAAACCGGATGCTCGAGGATGCCTGAGGCATCGGGCACGACCACGATCGGCACCCGATTGGCCCGACCGATCTCTCCCCACTCGGCTGCAGTGCGGGTGGCCAGCACCCGGATGAGGGCCGCCTCGACCTCGTCCTGACGCGCGAAGCGAAGTTCGCGGGTGACCAGGCCGGTATCGGCGGCCTGCTCGGGCAGGGGCAGGGCCTTGCACAGGGCACGCCACTGGTCCGGGGTGGTGATCGTGATACCAACCCATCCATCCTTGCAGGGATACACGCCCACCGGCGAGTTTGGAGAAAATCGGTTCAGCCCGCAGCGCTGCATCGGGATGCCGTCGCGCTCGAAAAAATGCATGTGCATCTCGGCCAGCACCATGTTGGCTTCGAGAATGCTGACTTCAATATGACGCAACCCCGGCTGTCTGACAGCCTGCAGCCGTGCTGCACAGGCGGCGATGTAGGCGGTGACACCGCCAATCAGCGTGGCCTGACGGTCCCCGGTAAAGGTGGGCGGTCCTTCCGGACGTCCGACCATGTGGGGCATGCCGCTCAAGGCCTGGACGACCAGATCGCTGCCCTGCCAGTTCGCCCAGGGGCCCCCCCTGCGTCCAAACCAGCTCAGCTCGATCACGGCCATGCGCGCAGACAGCCCCTGGGGGGTGCCGATCGGCGCGTGCTTCCCTGCAAGCGCTGAACTGTCCTCGCCCACGATCACAAGATCGAAGTCGCGACTCGCACTGGCCAGCTCGGCGCCGACCGCATCGGTGCTCGCCTTGCCGGCATGGATGAAGCGGGCATAGTCGGTATCCCAGTCCAGCGTATCGCGCACCAGGCCGCTCAGCGCCTCATCGGCTTGCCAGGCGGCTCGCGTGACCTGCGCCCCGGCATCGACCAGCATCCGTCCGCAGTACGCAGCCGCTGCACCCCCTCCCACCTCGAGGACGCGCAGATCAGCCAGCGGGCGGGAAGGCGGGGCAGGGGCTCGGCTCATGATGACTCCTCAGGCGGTCGCCAGGCCGAGCAGGCGGGCCGCATTGCCCAGTCGTCTCGGAATCGAGTTCTTGTAGGAATCGAGATCGAGCGCCTCTCCCTGCTCACCCTGCTGGCCGTTCAGATAGCGTGCATAGACGCCTTCACCAATGCTGGCCAGCCGCCACTGGCAGAAGGCGCGGTAGTAGACGATGCGATCAAGGCCCACCTTCATGCGATCGGCGTACATGGCCGCCATCTCGTCCTGGCTTGGAAACCCGGGCAGGCTGGTGGTTTGCGGATCGCCTCGCTGCTCCGGATCATTGGGGTCGTACCAGTAGCCCAGCAACCCGCCCAGATCGGCCATCGGCTCACCCAGCGTGCACAGCTCCCAGTCGAGCACGCCGGCGACCGGACCTGCAGGATCCATCATGCAGTTGGACAGTCGATAGTCCCCATGGGCGATGGTGGCGGGAGATGCCGGCGGCAGGCGGCTCATCAGCGCGTCACGGACCTTGTCGAAGATGGGCAGCTCGCGCGTCTTGGAGCGCTCCCATTGCTCGGACCAGCGCTTGAGCTGGCGCTCGATATAGCCCTCGCGCTTGGCCAGATTGCCCAGCCCGACCGCATCGATATCCACCCGATGCAGCTCGCACAGGGTATCGATCAGGGCCACGCTCATCGCGCGGCGCACCTCGGGCGAGAGGGTGCGGCCGATATCGATGTCACGCACCACCACACCCTCGAGAAAGTGCATCACATAAAAGTCGCGCTCGTTGACGGCCTCGTCCTGGCAAAGCCCCACCAGTCGCGGTACCGGCACGGCTGTGCCGGCCAGCGCGCTCATCAGTCGATGCTCGCGTGCCATATCGTGAGCGCTTGGCAGCAAGGGCCCCATGGGCGGTCGACGCAGCACGAAGCGTCGACCCGCCGCGTCCGTCACCATATAGGTCATGTTGGAGCGGCCGCCTGCAATCAGCTTGAACTGGAGCGGGGGGGTGATCTCTGTCCGGTCCGCCATCCAGGCGGTGACACGGGCGGCATGAATGCCTGCGACCGGTCCGGCGGTATCAGAAGAAGCAGAAGCGTTCATGAATGGTGAGCCTTGTACTCTTCGAAAGGTCTGGGAAAGATCCGGGCATGTGAGAGCGATGCGCCGCGGCGCCTGCTGACCGAGAGGATCTGGTGGCTGGACATCACAGGCGCCCCTTGTCCAGGTCGAGATAGCCCCGTGCCACATTGACCCTGAGCACATCGTTCTCGCCTTCGACAAGACGGCTGGCGCGAAGGCGGCGCACGGCGCCTTCCAGTGGATGTCCTACCACCAGCGCCTCGCCGCCAGTGAGTTGAATGGCGGTATCGATCACTTCGTCCGCCACTTCGCTGGCAAAGACCTTGGCGGCGATGCTTTCGTTGACAGCGGCGTCACCGGAATCCACCAGCCTGGCGGTGCGGTATACCGTGGACCGGGCCGCGTAGGCCAGGATGCGCAGATGGCCGAAGCGCAGGCGGATGCGGTCATGGTTGGCCAGCGGTCCATCGCGACGCGGCTTGCGCAGGGTATTGGCAAGCTGATCGAGGATCCAGCCTGTCGTGCCCACACAATCCGCGGCCACAGCGCGACGCACCCCACTGATCTTGTGAATGGCCTGAGAACGGCCATCGCCCGGTGCGCCGATGGCGCAATGGGCCGGGACGCGCGCGTCTTCGAAGACAAAGGCGGCATGCTGGCTTCCGTCAAGCGACTCGAAACGTCGCTCGATACGCACGCCTGGAGCGTCGGTATCGATCACCACCATGGCGGGTCCGGTCCCTTCGACATCGACCAGCGCAACCAGGAAGTCGGCCTGTGCGCCCTGGGTCACATAGGATTTTCGGCCGTTGATGACCAGCTGGTCTCCCTCGACGCGCGCCCAGGTGGGGCGCGGCATGCCGGCCGGTTCCGTAAAGGCGAATCCCGATCGCTTGTCTCCGGCCAGAAGGGGGAGCAGGTGGCTGCTGCGCAGGGGCTCGGCGACACCGGCCAGCAGGCCTGCCTCCGAACCGAACCACCCGGTCCAGTGGCCGACACCCTCAAGCGCCAGGGTTTCGCGGGCCACCAGCAGCACCAGCGCGCCGCTCCCCGGATCCTGCGTGAGTCCATACAGACCGGCCTGGCGCGACCATGCGCGAACGGCGTCGGTGCGCTCCTTGCGGCCTGCATCATCGAGACCGGCTCGAGTGCGTTCCGACCAGGCCAGGGAGGCCTGACGGGCCACCTCCCGGGTGCGTTCGCGCAGTGCGACCAGCGCCTCTGGGAGCTGGTCGGGCATCTCAGCCGACCTGCTTCATGCGCAGAACGCTGGGCGGGCCATCCATGAAGGCGCCCATTTCGCGGCCGATGGTCTTGAAATGGTCCATGCCGCGATGGGCCTTCATCGCGTCCTCGTCCTTGTAGCGCTCCATGAAGACATAGGTGCTGGGATCTTCACCCTTGTTGAGGGTGTAGAGCATGCAGCCCGGCTCGTTGGCATTGACTGCGGCAACCAGACGCAGCGCGGTGGCTTCGAAGGCGGCTTCCTGGCCGGCCTTGACCTTGATGGTGGCAACAATGCTCTGAATCATGGCGTGCTCCTCGTGTGTGTTGGGTTGTCCCTGAAGTCTACATGGCCGCAGGGCCGGATCCCCGCCCTTCGGGGCACGCGAATTCATGAAAAGCCGGCCAGACCCCTCGCGGTAAGATCAGTGCACAACTTTCGAAACCCTGAGGAGACGACATGTCCGCGCCCACGACGCCGGCCAAGATGGTGCCGGCGGCTACCCCCACGAGCCAGCCGTTCTGGGACGGCACTCAGGCGGGTGAGCTTCGTCTGCAGCATTGCACCGACTGTGCACACCACTTTCTCTATCCGCGCCTCAGCTGCCCGAAGTGCGGCAGTCGCAGCCTGACCTGGGTCCGGTCGGCAGGTCGCGGACGCTTGTATTCCTATGTCATCAGCCATATGGCCGCTCCAGGCTGGCAGGGCGAGACCCCCTATGTGATCGCGGTGGTGCAGCTCGATGAGGGCCCGCGCATGCTGTCCAATCTGGTGGATGTGCCGGCCGACCCTGCGGCGCTTGAACTCGACATGCCGCTGCAGGTGAGTTTTCAGGCCCGCGGCGACAAGATGCTCCCGCTCTTCAAGCCCGCAGGAGGTGCGCAATGACGACCCGCATGAAGATTGCCATTGCCGGGGCTGCCGAAACTGACCTGGGCGCCTTGCCGAATCTGTCCGAGCTCGATCTGCGTGCCGACGCCGCGCATCGCGCCCTGGCCGATGCCGGTCTCACCATTCGGGATGTGGACGGCATCACCAGCGCCACCGAGTCACCCATCGATGTGGCCCACTACCTCGGTATCACGCCCAACTGGTATGACGGCACCTCGGTGGGTGGCTGCTCCTTTCTGGTCCATGTCCGTCATGCAGCGGCCGCCATTCGCGCAGGCCTGTGCCATACCGTGCTGGTGCTGCACGGCGAATCGGGTCGATCCCAGGTGGGACGCCCGCCGCGTGTGCGCATGCCCACCAGCCCGCTCGGGCAGTTCGAGTTGCCCTACGGCGCCTTCGCACCGCCCAACATGTTCACCCTGCCTGTGATGCGCTTCCTGAAAGACACAGGCCAGAGCATCGAAGATCTGGCCGAGGTGGTGGTGGCACAGAGTCACTGGGCCGAGGGCAATCCGCGGGCCAGCCGGGGCAAGCGGCTCACGCAGCAGGAGGTTTTGGGGGCGCAAATGATCGCCTGGCCCTTCACCAAGCTGATGTGCTGCGTGGTCACCGATGGCGGCGGTGCCCTGGTGATCACCAGCGCCGATCGCGCCAAGGACATGAGGACGGCAGGCAAGACCGTGTGGCTGCTCGGTTCGGGCGAAGCCTGTGACAGCCCCATGGTGTCCATGATGGAGGACATGACTTCATCCAAAGGCTTCAAAATTTCAAGCCGCCAGGCCTTTGCCGAGTCGGGCATCAGGCATCAGGACGTCGACCACCTGATGGTCTACGACGCCTTCGCCCATCTGCCCATGTATGGTCTTGAGGACCTCGGTTTTGTCGGCCGGGGCGAATCAGGCGCCTTCATTCGGGAGGGTCACACGCGGCCTGGGGGCAAGCTGCCCATGAACACCTCAGGCGGCGGCATCCTGTACACGCACACCGGCATGTACGGCATGTTCGCCATTCTCGAGGCTGTGCGTCAGTTGAGGGGCGAAGCCTTCCGGCAGGTACCCGATGCGAAGACCAGCGTGGTCCAGGGCGTGGGTGGCATGTTCACCGCGGCAGCCACCCTGGTGCTGTCCAACCAGGAGCCTTGAGGCTGGTTTAGGTGGATCAGGTGGATCAGGCAGGCAGGCTTGCGATCAGCTCATCGATCAGGCCTGCAACCTGCCCGGGGTCTTCCATCGGCAGGAAGTGGCTGCGATCTGGAATCAGCCGATCGCGGCCCTGTCGGAACTCCCCTGCGAGCTCAGGCCAGGTGGGCGAGTAGGAATAATCGAAGGGGTCTGCGTCCGGAGTGCGCTGTCGGGCGCGAACGACCCAGACCGGAATCGTCAGGGCCCTCACGCTGGCATAAACGCTCGCGTTGGCGCGCCCTGTCATGTAGACGCTGGCCTCGCTGAGCGGCGTGCAGGCCAGCTCGAAACCCTCGCCATCGGGGGCCGGCAGCAGACCATGGGTGCAGTAGTCACGCAGCGACTGCGCGTCAAACAGATCGTAGGGCCGGCGTGCGGCGAAGCGCTCGATCATTTCCTGTGCGCTGGCGAACCGGCTGCGCCTGCGAGCTGCAGGATGCAGCCCCGATCCCATGACCGGGTGGGGCAGGTGGTAGGCCGAAGGTGAGGCGATCACCGGGTCGACCAGCAGGAGTGCCCTGAAGCGTTCGGGCTCACGCGCTGCGGCCTGCACCAGTGCGTGTGCGCCCATGCTGTGCCCCACGCCGATCATGGGTCCGAGTTCGCGTGCCTTCACGAAGCCCGCCAGATCTTCACCGAGGTGCGCCCAGTTTGTGATGGGGACCTGGGTGCTTCTGCCATGGCTACGCTGGTCGAGTGCTACGACATGATGTTGCGGCAGACGCCGGATCACCTGGTCCCACACACGGCAATGAAAGCCGGTGGCATGCACCATCAGCAGGCTGGAGGACTGTCCGCGCTGGCTCAGATGCCATTCCACCGCGTGCAGTTCGAGGTCACCCACCGGGGTGCGATGTTGAAGCTCAGGTTCTGGGTTCACAGGATTCGTCACGGTCTTCGAGCGCAGGGCTCAGCCTCCGGAAATGCGCGGAATCAGGACAACTTCGCTGTCAGGGCCGATCGGCTCGAGCAGCCCGTCCTGGTGAATCTCGCCATCGATCGCGATGGCCATCCCGGCCTCCACCTTCTCGAGCACCCCTGGGTGGCGGTCATCGATCTGGCGCAGGGCCGCCCGCACGGTGCCCGCCTGAACCTCAAAGCGGGCCTGCCCGCGGGTCAGTTCAAGCAGGACCTGGTCGACCGTGCTGATGATGGCCACAGTGTCAGGTGGGCGCGCGGCAGGCCATGGTCTCAGCCTTGCCTCAGCGCTGGCCCGAGGCCGCTGGGGGCACCGGTGAAGCGGCCCTTGCATCAAGTGCATCGAGGACCCGCATCGGCGTGAGCGGCAGCGATCGCATCGCTTGTCCGGTGATATGCGCCAGCGCACAAGCCACCGCAGGCAGGGGAGGCACGATCGGCGCCTCGCCCACGCCCTTGGCGCCATAGGGATGGCGGCTGTTGGGTGCGGTCTCAACCAGAACCGTGGCGATCATGGGCAGGTCGCTGGCCACCGGCATGCGGTAATCCAGGAACCCGGGGTTGAGCAGCGCACCGCGTTCGTCATAGAGATAGGCCTCGTTGAGGGCCCATCCCACCCCCTGGGCCACACCGCCCTGAATCTGACCTTCGACATAGGACGGGTGAATGGCGCGACCCACATCCTGGGCAGCGGTGTAGCGCACGACCGTGCTGCGCCCTGTTTCGGGATCCACCTCGATGTCGCACAGGTGAACTGCGAATCCGGGGCCGGCGCCACTGGCGTTGAGGGTGACTTCCGCACCGATCGGACCTCCGGTGCGGGCACTTCGCCCGGCCAGGGCCTTGAGGCTGAGGGGCTTCTGGGGTTTGGCTGCATCGAGGCACACCGCGTGTCCGTCTTCCCAGCGCACCTGATCGGCAGGGACATCCCAGGTGGCAGCAGCCCGCCGGCACAGGTCCTTGACCACCTGCTCGGCAGCACGCACCACGGCCATGCCTGTGGCAAAGGTCACGCGGCTGCCACCGGTGGTGGCCGAATAGGCGATGGTGGCGGTATCGGCCACCTGAGCTCGCACCCGCTCATAGGGCAGGCCCAGCACTTCGGCAGCCATCATGGCCATCGATGCGCGCGAGCCGCCGATATCCGGATTGCTCGAAATGACGGTGGCGCCACCGTCTTCGTCGATATGCACGGCAGCCGAAGACTCGCCACCGATGTTGAACCAGAAGCCGCAGGCCACGCCTCGTCCCTGATTCGGCTTGAGCGGCGCGTGATAGTGCGGATGGTTGCGGATGGCCTGCAGGGTTTCGATCAGGGCGACTTCTCGAAAGGTGGCGCCATACACGGCCTTGGTACCCGGCTTGACCGCATTGACGATGCGGACCTCGATCGGATCGAGCCCAAGTTTTTGGGCCAGTTCGTCGATTGCGCATTCCACCGCGAAGGCGGCCATGGGCGCGCCCGGGGCTCGATAGGCAGCCACCTTGGCCCGGTTGCTCACCACATCAAACCCGGTCACGGTCACATTGGGAATGTCGTAGCAGGCGAAGGCGGCCATACTGCCTGCGCCGACCGGAGAGCCCGGAAAAGCGCCTGCCTGATAGCGCAGCACGAGTTGGGCAGCCTGAATGCGTCCGCTGCGATCGGCGCCCAGCGTGATGTCCATGACCGAGCCCGAAGTGGGCCCGCTGGCCACGAAGACTTCCTCGCGGCTCATCACCATGCGGACCGGTCTTCCGCACTGACGCGACAGTGCAAGCGCCACCGGCTCGAGATAGACCGTCGTCTTGCCACCGAAGCCCCCGCCGATTTCGGCCGGGATCACCTTCAGGTCGGCCAGTGCGATGCCGAGCAGCTTGGCGCACATGGCTCGCACCGCAAAATGCCCCTGCGTCGAGACCCACAAGGTGTGCTGGCCATCGGCCGCGCTCGAGGCGACGCAGGCATGGGGCTCAAGGTAGCCCTGATGGACCGGCTCGGTGGTATAGCGCCCCTGGATCACCACTTCGGCACTGGCGAGCGCCGCAGGGACATCCCCTTTGCCGATGACGACCTTTTCGGCGATGTTGGAGGGCGCGGCGGGTTTGGGCGTCTCGCCTTTGGTGTAGAGGTCCTCATGAAGCAGAGGCGCATCGGGCGCCATCGCGGCTTCAACTTCGATCACATGAGGCAGCACCTCGTACTTCACCTCGATCAGTTCGAGGGCCCGGGCGGCGATCTCCGGCGTGGTGGCCGCCACTGCAGCCAGGGCATGACCCACATACAGCACCTTGCCTCGGGCCATGCAGTTGTGCGAAAGATCGCGCAACGTGGCCGCGCCTTCGCCCGCCTCGACCGATTCATTGCCGAGCTCAGGAAAATCCGCTGCGGTCACAAGCGCCTTGACCCCGGGCAGGGCACGGGCAGCGCTGACATCAATGGACAGGATGCGCGCATGGGCGTGCGGGCTGCGCAGCACCCGACCGGTCAGCATGCCTGGAAGATGAAGGTCGGCACCGAAGTTGGCTCGGCCCTGAACCTTGTCAGCGCCATCCGGGCGTACCGGGCGCTGTCCGACCACCCTCAGGCCGGGCGATTGAGGTGCATTCATGCGCGTGCCTCCCTCAGGTCGCGTGCCGCATCGAGTACGGCACGCACAATCTTGTCGTAGCCCGTGCAGCGGCACAGATTGCCCGCCAGGGCGTAGCGCACCTCGGTCTCGCTCGGATCGGGATTGCGATCGAGCAGTGCCTTTGCAGCCACCAGAAACCCGGGTGTACAAAAACCGCACTGCAGCGCGGCATGTTCAAGAAAGCGCTGTTGCACAGGATGCAGCGTGTTGCCCCGCGCAAGCCCCTCCACGGTCGTGACCGCATGGCCATCGACTTCAGGCGCCAGTACCAGGCAACTGCAGACCAGCTGTCCGTCAAGCAAGACTGAACAGGCGCCACAATCGCCACTGCTGCAGCCCTCCTTGGTGCCCGTGAGCGCGAGTTCGTCGCGCAGTGCATCGAGCAGGGTCTGCCCCGGGCGTGCCAGGAACTGCACCGGTTCACCATTGATCTCAGCCTGCACAGCGACGGCCCTGGCCGACGATGCAGCCTTTGCGGTGGTGCTGGGGGTGTTGCTCATGAACGCACTCCTTCACTGCGCTGCCAGGCAATGCGGGCTGCCCGTTGCGCCAGCACGCCGGCGACGCGGACCCGGTAGGCTGCAGTACCGCGCTTGTCATTGATGGGTTTGCACGCAGCGCGTGCGGCGCTGGCGAGGGCTTCGAGACTGGTGTCATCCAGCGGGCGCCCCACCACCGAGGGCACCGTGACCAGCACGGCAGTCGGTGCCACCGCGCCAAGCGCCAGGGTGAGCGAGGCGATGTCATGCCCGTTGTCACTGCGCTGCAGGCAAACCGCCGCGCCGACCACCGCGATGTCCATCTCCGTGCGCGGAATCAGTCGGAGATAGGCGTCCGCCTGCCTGGCCTGTGCCGCGGGAATCCGCAGCGCCCTGAGAATCTCGCCCGGCGCCAGATGGTTGCGTCCTGGTCCGGCCTGCAGTTGCGCAACGGGCAACACACGCTCTCCGCCAGGGGCTGCGATCAGGCACTGTGCGCCCACGGCGATCAGCGCCGGCACGCTGTCAGCTGCAGGCGAGGCATTGCACAGGTTGCCCCCCAGGCTGGCCCGGCCCTGAACCTGAGCCGACCCGATCAGGCTTGCCGCCTCGACCAGACCCGGCCAGGCAGCGCGCAGGCCGGCATGCTGCGCAATCTGCACACAGGGCGTGGCCGCCCCGATCAGAAAGCCTTCATCGTCCTGGGTGATGCCGATCAGGCCGGGAAGGCGCTTGAGGTCAATCACTTCGGCCGGACTCACTCGCCCGGATTTCATCTGGACGATGAGGTCGGTCCCGCCGGCCAGCATCCGGGCCTGCGGCCCGAGGGCGGCCAGACGCGTGCAGGCCTCTTGCAGAGCCTCTGGGGCTGTATAGGCGGCACTCATGGCGCGAGTCAGGCCCGCGCCCGGGTCGGGATCTGATTGAAGGGCAAGTCCTTGTCGACCCGGATATCAGCGGGCAGACCCAGCACCCGCTCGGCGATGATGTTGCGCAGGATCTCGTCGGTACCGCCCTCAATGCGGGTGGCCGGCGAGCGCAGCAGCATGGCCTGGAATCGACCGGCAGCAGCCGACAGCGCTTCGTCATTCAGGCTGCCAGCCTGGGCCTGCAGATCGAGTGCGAACATGGCGATTTCCTGACTCATCGGGCCGCCCACCAGTTTGCCGATGGAGTTCTCGGGTCCTGGGGTCTGGCCTTTGGACATGGCCGAAATCGCCCGGTAACCGGTGTACTTCAGTCCACTGTTGCGGACCGCCCATTGGGCCAGACGCGAGCGCACGCCAGGATCATCGACAGCCAGGCCGTTGGCAGTCTCGAATTCGCAGCACCAGTCGAAGAGTTCGGGGAATCCGGTCTGGTATCCGGCGCCAATCGACAGACGCTCGTTCATCAGCGTGACCAGCGAGACCTGCCAGCCATCACCGACCTTGCCCAGTCGCTGGCTGTCGGGAATGCGCACATCGGTAAAGAACACCTCGTTGAAGCCAGATTGACCGTTGACCTGTTTGATCGGGCGGATCTCGACGCCGGGGGTCTTCATGCTCAGGAAGAACATGGTCAGGCCCTTGTGCTTGGCCACGTTCGGGTCGGTCCGAGTGATGAGAATGGCGTAATCGGAGTAGTGGGCGCCCGAGGTCCAGATCTTTTGTCCGTTGATGACCCAGTCATCACCGTGACGTTCAGCCCGCGTACGCAGTCCGGCCAGATCGGAGCCGCCTGCCGGCTCCGAAAACAGCTGGCACCAGACTTCCTCGCCCGAAGCCAGCGGGGGCAGGAATCGACGCTTCTGGTCTTCGCTGGCATAGGCCATCATGGTCGGGCCGCACATGCCCTGGCCAATGCCGAAGGGTCGGTTGAGCTTGCTGTAGGCGCCTTCTTCCTGCGTCCAGATCACGCGTTCAATCGGCGTGGCGCCGCGCCCGCCGTACTCCCTGGGCCAGTGCAGGCAAGCCCAGCCGGCATCGGCCTTCTTCTTTTGCCAGGCCTTGGACGCCACCATGGTGTCAACGCCTCGGATGTTCACGCTCTGCACGGTCGATTTCTGCAGGTCTTCGAGCCATTCGGTGGGCGCGTTGGCATGAATCCAGTCGCGGGCCTGAGACCGGAAGCTGGCTTCCTGAGGGGTATCGTCGAAATTCATTGCGGTCTTTCCTTGTTCGATGTTCTGTAGGTTCGCGTTGCCGATCAGGCCGCCTTGAGCTGGGACGTGCGCTGGTCACGCATGCGCTCGACCAGAGCGTCTTCCCATTGCGACTGGCTGCCCAGGCTCAGGGCCAGCAGGTTGGCGCGTCGGTAGAACAGATGGCAGTCGAAGGCCCAGGTGAAACCCACACCGCCATGCACCTGGATGTTGTTCTTGGCACAGTGCTGAAAGGCCTGGGTGGCACTCACGCGGGCCGTGGCTGCCGCGACCGGCAGCTCGGCTGCGCCGGTGGACAGGGCCCAGGCGCCGTAATACGCATTGGAGCGGGCCAAGGTGGCCGAGACATACATGTCAGCCAGCATGTGCTTGATGGCCTGGAAGGAACCGATGGGCCTGCCGAAGGCCATGCGGTCCTGGGCATAGTCGCGGGCCATCATGAGCGCGCGGTCGGCCCCACCAATCTGCTCGAATGCCGTGAGTACTGCAGCGCGGTCGAGAACCCGGCTCAGAATGGCGCCCCCCTGACCCGGGGCACCCAGCAATTCGGCCTGTGCGCGATTGAAGTCAAGGCGGGCGTGACCGCGGGTGGGATCGATGGTGGTTTGTGGCGTGCGTGAAACGCCGGCCTGAGCGAGATCGACCAGGTAGAGCGATATGCCCTCGGCCCCTCGCCCGGCGCTGCTCCTTGCAACCACCACGGCCACATTCGCGATCGCACCATCGGGCACTGCGGTTTTATGACCGCTGAGCACCGCCGCCGCGCCTGAACGTTTCGCGGTCAGCTGAATCGATCCCGGGGTCACGGGGCCGGCCGCTTCGGTCAGGGCCAGCGTGCCGATCGCTTCGCCCGAAACCAATCTTGGCAACCAGAGGGCTTTTTGCGCTGCTGATCCTGCTTCAAGCAGGAACTCGGTGGCCAGGTAGACCGACGATGAAAAAGGCACCGGCGCCAGAGCGCGGCCCATCTCTTCGGCGACGACGCACAGATCGAGATAACTCGACCCAAGTCCGCCATACTCCTCGGGAACCACGACACCGAGAAAGCCCATATCGGCCACGCCCTGCCAGAGCTTTGCGTCATGGGTCAGATTGCCTTCGAGCACGGCACGCACCGCTGTACTCGGGCATTCCTTGTCGAGAAACTTGCGGGCCTGATCGGCCAGCGCTTTCTGGTCATCCGAAAAATCGAAGTTCATGCGGCTCCCCTGATTGTTTTGTGCGATGTCATGAATAACCGATCGAGAGCAGGTTTTCGACCGGCTGATAAGGTGCTTCGAGGTAGGCGATGTCGGCGGCATCCAGTGTGATTTCGGTGGCTTCGATCAGCTGGCGGATCTGTTCGACGTTGGAGGCACCCACGATCGGTGCGACCACCCCGGGCTTGGAAAGCACCCATGCCAGCGAGACCTGGGCCGGGGTCTTGCCGATACGGTCGGCCACCTCGATCACCCGGTCGGCGATCGGAAACACGGCCTCGCCCCGATACAGTCCCTGCGTACGCTGCCGGTCCCGGCCTTGGGAGCGCGCGGTCGAGCCTGCCTCGAAGCCACCCCGATAGGCGCCCGCCAGGATGCCTCTGGCCAGCGGCGACCAGGGCGTGAGCGCGATCCCTTCCTGCAGGCAATAGGGGATCATCTCGCGCTCTTCTTCCCGGTAGACCAGGTTGTAATGGTTCTGCATCGAGATGAAAGGCGTGAGGCCGTTCATGCGGGCCTTGAGTTGCAGTTCGACGAACTGCCAGGCGAACATGGACGAGGCGCCCAGATAAAGGACCTTGCCGGCGCGGACCAGGTCATGCAGCGCCTGTAGCGTCTCCTCTACGGGAATGGCCCCATGCCCGGGTACCCCGTGCGGATGACGATGGATCACCAGGTGGTCGATGTAGTCCGTACCCAGTCGCCTGAGACTGGCATCGACGCTTTCCATGATGTGCTTGCGGGACAGGCCGCTCTGATTGGGGCCCTTGCCCATGGCCATGGCGACCTTGGTCGCCAGGACGAACTGATCGCGAGGCAGCATCTCGCGCAGGAGCTTGCCGACCACTTCCTCGCAGGCACCGATGCCGTAGATATTGGCGGTATCGAAATAGAACAGGCCCGCGTCGATGGCAGCGCGAAAGATCGGGCGCGCTTCATCGAGGCCCAGCGTCCAGTCGCCCTGGTGGCCCTTGCCGGGCTCCCCGAAGTTCATGGTGCCCAGGCACAGCCTGGAGACTTTCAGGCCGCACTGGCGGCCAAGCTGGATGGACTTGAGCATGAAGGTGTCTCCCTGCGGGATCTCGCCGCGTGACGGTTCGAAGGGCAGCACCGGACACAGATCCGGTGCGCGCCGACCGTTTCAGGCGATGCTAACACCGAGCCGGGCAGGCGGCTTAACGTGCTCCGAACTTGATCGCTCCGAAGACATCCTTGAGCTCCCTGGGCTGGGATCGCCAGTACTGATGCGGAACGCTCACGCTTGCCCCCAGAGTCGCGGCCGCGTGCCATGGCCAGCGCGGATTCCAGAGCATGCCGCGGGCCAGTGCGATCAGGTCGGCCTGACCCTGGTTCAGGATCGCCTCGGCCTGGGCCGGCTCCGTGATCAGACCGACCGCCATGACTGGCATGCGGGTCTCCTTGCGCAGGCGTTCGGCAAACGGCACCTGATATCCGGGACCAAGGGGAATCTTCTGTGCCGGCGAGATCCCGCCGGACGAGACATCAATCCACTGACAGCCTCGCCGCTCGAGCTCCCTGGCAAAGACAACGGTCTGCTCGATATCCCAGCCGCCCTCGACCCAGTCGGTGGCCGAGACCCTCACGCCCAGTGGGCGATCTGCAGGCCAGGCCTCACGCATGGCTTCGAAGACCTCGAGCGGAAAGCGCATGCGCCCGTTCAGATCGCCTCCCCAGGCATCCGTGCGGTGGTTCGCCAGAGGCGACAGGAACTCATGCAGCAGATAGCCATGTGCCGCATGCATCTCGATCGCGTCGATCCCCAGGCGAGCTGCACGCCGTGCGGTATCGGCAAAACGGGCCTTCAGGCGGCCAAGCTCGTCCGCGGTCAGGGCGTGGGGTGGCGGCTCGCTGGGCAGCTGGGCGAGTGCCGACGGCCCGACCGGCATCCAGCCTCCGTCCTGCGGAGCAACCAGCTGCCCTCCTTCCCAGGGTCTGCCGCTGGAGCCCTTTCGGCCCGCGTGCGCGATCTGCAACGCAACCGGAATCGGGGCAATGGCCCGGATGGCCCTCAGGACCCGGGCCAGTGCCGCCTCGGTGCGCTCATCCCACAAGCCCAGGCACCCGGGCGTGATTCGACCGGCCGGCTCCACGGCGGTGGCTTCGATGACAAGCAGTCCCGCCCCCGACATGGCCAACTGGCCCAGGTGCGCAAGGTGCCAGTCGGTCGCGCAGCCTTCTTCAGCCGAGTACTGACACATGGGGGCAATGACGATCCGGTTCGGCAGTTCGAGTCCGCCCAGTCGAAATGGGGTGAAAAGCGTAGGTGTGGTCATGGGAAGTGGGGTCGGTGCTCTTGAAAAGGGCGGGGTCAGGCCGCAGTTGCATTCCAGACCCATTGTAGGGGGCCGCCAGGAACTTCCCTGGAATCGCCTGCCCTTACAGCATCGATCAGGACCGCCATGCGACTCGACAAGCTCACCACCCAGTTCCAGCAGGCCCTGGCCGAGGCCCAGAGCCTTGCCAATGCGAGTGACCATCCCTATGTGGAGCCGCTGCACCTGCTGTCGGCCATCCTTGCCCAGCCCGATGGATCGGGCCGTGCCCTGCTCGAGCGGGCAGGGGTCAGGGTGCCCGCGCTACGTGCATCGGTCGAGTCCGGACTGCGTCGCATCGCTCAGGTGAGCGGCACGGGAGGCGAGCTTCAGATCGGCCGCGAGACGGTCAATCTGCTCAACCTGGCCGAAAAAGAGGCCACCCGCCGTGGAGATCAGTACATCGCGACCGAGATGTTCCTCCTTGCGCTCGCCGATGACCGCGGGGAGGCAGGCCGGATCGCCCGGGACGGCGGCCTGCAGAAAAAGGCGCTCGAGTCGGCCATCGAGGCCGTTCGAGGCGGCCAAAGCGTGGACAGCGCCCAGGCCGAGGATCAGCGTGAAGCCCTCAAGAAGTACACCGTCGATCTGACCGAACGCGCCCGGGCGGGCAAGCTCGATCCGGTGATCGGTCGCGACGATGAGATCCGCCGTGCGATCCAGATCCTGCAGAGAAGGACAAAGAACAATCCGGTCCTGATCGGCGAGCCCGGGGTTGGCAAGACGGCGATTGTCGAGGGCCTGGCCCAGCGCATCGTCAATGGCGAGGTGCCTGACACCCTGCGTGACAAGCGTGTGTTGTCGCTCGATATGGCCGCCCTGCTCGCGGGTGCCAAGTACCGTGGTGAATTCGAGGAGCGCCTGAAGGCGGTCCTCAAGGACATTGCTGCCGACGAAGGCCGCACCATTGTGTTCATCGACGAAATCCACACCATGGTGGGTGCCGGCAAGGCCGAAGGCGCGATGGATGCCGGCAACATGCTCAAGCCTGCGCTCTCGCGCGGCGAACTGCACTGTGTGGGCGCAACCACGCTCGATGAGTACCGCAAGTACATCGAAAAGGACGCGGCCCTCGAACGGCGCTTTCAGAAGGTACTGGTAGGCGAGCCCACCGTGGAGGCCACGATCGCCATCCTGCGTGGCTTGCAGGAGCGCTATGAACTGCACCATGGGATCGAGATCACCGATCCGGCCATTGTGGCCGCCGCGGAGCTCTCCAACCGCTATATCACCGATCGATTCCTGCCCGACAAGGCCATCGATCTGATCGACGAAGCCGCTGCGCGGATCAAGATGGAAATCGACTCCAAGCCGGAGGTGATGGACAAGCTCGATCGGCGCCTGATTCAGCTCAAGATCGAACGGGAGGCTGTCCGCAAGGAACAGGACGAGGCCTCACGCAAGCGACTCGATCTGATCGAGCAGGAAATCGCACGGCTCGAAAAGGAATATGCCGACCTCGAGGACATCCTGAAGGCCGAGAAGGCCGCAGTACAGGGCAGTGCCGCCATCAAGGCCGAGATCGACCGGCTGCGTCTTGAGATGACCGACCTTCAGCGCAAGGGGCAGTTCGACAAGGTGGCCGAGATCCAGTACGGCAGGCTTCCCGAGCTCGAAGGCCGCCTTGCCCGAGCCCACGAGGCCGAAACCGGCACAGGTGCTGCCGAGGGGTCGGGCGCCGATGCCGAGGGCAGGTCGGGCGCTGCGCCGCGACCCAGGTTGCTGCGTACGCAGGTCGGTGCAGAAGAAATTGCCGAAGTGGTATCGCGTGCCACCGGGATTCCGGTCTCCAAGATGATGCAGGGTGAGCGCGAAAAGCTGCTTCAGATGGAGAGCAAGCTGCATGAACGCGTTGTGGGTCAGGATGAGGCGGTGCGCCTGGTCAGCGATGCGATCCGGCGCTCCCGTGCCGGCTTGGCCGATCCCAACCGACCCTACGGTTCCTTCCTGTTCCTTGGGCCGACCGGTGTGGGTAAAACCGAGCTGTGCAAGGCGCTGGCCAATTTCCTGTTCGATTCACCGGAGCACATGATCCGCATCGACATGAGCGAGTTCATGGAGAAGCACTCGGTCTCGCGACTGATCGGTGCGCCACCTGGCTATGTCGGCTATGAGGAGGGGGGCGCACTGACCGAAGCGGTGCGTCGCAATCCCTACAGCGTGATCCTCTTCGATGAGGTCGAGAAGGCCCATTCCGATGTGTTCAATGTCCTGCTGCAGGTGCTGGACGACGGACGCATGACCGATGGTCAGGGTCGAACCGTCGACTTCAAGAATACGGTCATCGTCATGACCTCCAATCTGGGGTCGCACGAGATTCAGCGGCTCTCCGCCGAAGGTGCAGAGCCGCAGCGCATCAAGGATGCGGTCATGGGCGAGGTCAAGCAGCACTTCAGGCCGGAGTTCATCAACCGGATCGACGAGATCGTTGTCTTTCACGGTCTGGCCCAGGCCCACATCCGCTCGATCGCTCGAATCCAGCTCAAGCGGCTCGAGGAGCGGCTCGCCCAGCGCGAACTGGTGCTTGAGGTCTCGGACCGGGCGCTCGACGAGATCGCCAAGGCGGGCTTTGATCCCGTCTTCGGTGCGCGACCCCTCAAGCGCGCGATTCAGCAGCATCTGGAGAATCCGGTGGCCAGGGCGATTCTCGAGGGACGCTTCGCGGCCAAGGATGTGGTGCCTGTCGATTTTGATCAGGGCCGCTTTGTGTTCGAGCGGGTGGTGCACTGAACGCGGCGGGGTGGGAATGGAGGCTGTGTAGAATCCGGCGCCTTTCGATCCGGTGACGGTCCGCATGAGCGACACACTTCCTCCCGACTCCAGTCAGGCGACTTCGACGTCCTCCCCTGTCGAGGCCCAGGACCATCCCTTGGCCGATGGCCTGAGCGCACGCGCACAGGCCCGGATTCTGGCGACGCTGGCGCAGGACATCGCCGCCCGGCCATCACAGGTCAGCGCCGCCGTCGGTCTGCTCGATGAGGGAGCCACCGTGCCCTTCATTGCGCGCTACCGCAAGGAAGTGACCGGCGGTCTGGACGACACGCAGTTGCGCCTCCTGGAGGAAAGGCTGCGCAGCCTGCGTGAACTGGAGGCGAGGCGTGCAACCATCCTTGACCTGATTTCCGCGCAGGGCAAGTTGAGTGACGAGCTGCGTGCGCGCATCGATGATGCCTCGACCCGGCAGGCGCTCGAGGATCTGTATCTGCCCTACAAGGTCAAGCGCAAGTCCCGTGCCCAGACGGCCCGTGAGGCGGGTCTGGAGCCTCTGGCCCATGCACTGCGTGATGACCGGTCGCTCGATCCGAAGCAGCTCGCCCAGAACTATCTCAATGCCGAGCATGGCGTGAACGATGTGAAGGCGGCGCTTGATGGCGCGCGTGACATCCTTGCCGAGGAGTTTGCCGAAGATCCTCTGGTGCTCGCTGACTTCCGGGAGTTTCTCTGGACCGAGGCATTGATCAGCGCGCGCAGGCTCGAGTCGGTCAGCGCGACTGCGGATGCCGAGAAGTTCCGCGATTATTTCAATCATGACGAGGCTCTGGCGCAATTGCCTTCGCACCGCGCCCTGGCCTTGCTCCGAGGGCGGGCACAGGGTGTGCTCAGGCTTTCGCTGTCCCTGGGCGAAGAGCGCGAGGCTCAGTTGCCCCATCCCTGCGTGGCCCGGCTTGCTGGCAAGGTGGGCCTGGGCGCTGTGCTCAATCTCGCGCAGCCCGCCGATGCCTGGCTTTCGGATGTCCTGCGCTGGGCCTGGCGGGTGAAGCTGCAGTTGCATTTCGAGAGCGAGCTGATTTCCAGGGTGAAAGAGGCTGCCGAGGCCGAAGCCATTCGGGTGTTCTCGACCAACCTGAAAGACCTTCTGCTGGGTGCCCCGGCCGGAAACAAGCCGGTCATGGGACTGGATCCTGGTGTGCGGACCGGAGTCAAGGTGGCGGTCATCGATGGCACCGGGCGTCTGCTCGATACTGCGACGGTCTACCCTCATGAGCCGCGTCGCGACTGGGACGGCTCACTTGCCACGCTGGCAGCACTTGCAGCGCGTCACGGTGTCGCGCTGATCGCAATCGGCAATGGCACGGCTTCAAGGGAAACCGAACGCCTGGTGTCCGACCTGTTGCGGCAGCATCCGGGCCTGGGCGCTCAGAAGGTGATGGTGTCCGAGGCTGGGGCCTCGGTGTACTCGGCGTCAGCCCTGGCTGCGCGTGAATTTCCTCAGGTCGACGTCAGTCTGCGAGGCGCGATCTCGATCGCCCGCCGATTGCAGGATCCGCTGGCCGAGCTGGTGAAGATCGACCCGAAATCGATCGGTGTGGGTCAGTACCAGCACGACGTCAATCAGCACCAGCTGGCGCGCAGCCTCGATGCGGTGGTGGAGGATTGCGTCAACGGCGTGGGCGTCGATGTCAATACTGCTTCGGCGCCTTTGCTTGCGCGGGTCGCAGGCGTCGGCCCGACACTGGCCGAGCGCATTGTGGCGCATCGAGATGCCCATGGGCCGTTCAGAAGCCGGCAGGCGCTCCTGGCGGTGCCCCGGCTTGGCGAAAAGGTATTCGAGCAGGCAGCCGGCTTCCTGCGCATTCCCCAGGGGGACGATCCTCTGGACGCCTCGGCCGTGCACCCCGAGGCCTACGGGGTTGTCAGAAAAATTCTCGAACGCCTCGGCAGGCCTGCCACCGACGTGCTGGGCCGCGCCGGTGCACTCGAGCGACTGTCGCCCGAGCAGTTCACCGATGAACGCTTCGGCTTGCCCACCGTCAAGGACATCTTTGCCGAACTCGAAAAGCCGGGTCGCGATCCGAGGGGATCGTTCACAACGGCAGCTTTTCGCGAGGGCGTTGAAAAACTGACCGACCTGGAGCCTGGCATGAGTCTGGAAGGGGTGGTGACCAATGTCGCCAACTTCGGGGCGTTCGTGGATATCGGCGTTCACCAGGATGGTCTGGTCCATGTGTCCGAACTCGCAGACCGTTTTGTTCGCGACCCGAGAGAAGTGGTCAGGGCAGGGCAGGTCGTCCGGGTCAGGGTGGTGGAGGTCGACGTGGCCCGAAAGCGGATTGCCCTGACCATGCGCTCGGGCGATGCGCGCAATGAGCCGGTTCGCAAGGCACCGAACCCACGGCTGGATGATCAGCCAAGAACCGGGGAGGCGCGAAGGACTTCAGGGGATGCGCGCAGGATGTCGGGGGATGCGCGAAGGACATCGGGCCCGTCACGACCCGCGCCAGCGACCGCCATGCAGGCGGCCTTCGCTGCCCTCAAAAAGCGCTGATCAGCGCGTCCTCGCCGATCAGCTCGTCCGATTGGCGACGCCATGCACCACATGTCCGGTCGGACCCGCCACAGCAGCCGATTCGCAGTGCCGGGTCTGATCGTCAAAGAAAAAGTCGGGTTCGAAGGCTGATAGAAACGGGCCTTTGTCCAGGCCGCCAAGGAACATGGCCTCGTCGACCTCGACATCCCAGGCCATCAGGGTGCGGACAGCACGTTCGTGGGCAGGCGCGCTGCGTGCCGTGACCAGCGCAGTCCGGATGCGCATGCCGCTGTCAGACTGTTCCCTCAGGCCATGCAGGGCCTGGAGAAGCGGTTTGAACGGGCCCGGGGGCAGAGGCGTCAATGCACGCGCTGACTCATGCTCCTGAAAGGCATCGAGCCCCTCGCGCTGGAAGACCTGCTCGGCCTCATCCGAGAACAGCACGGCATCACCGTCAAACGCAATCCTGACCTCGTCGGGATGCGAGGCGCCCGCCCGCGCCGATTCGGGGTACACCCGCGCTGCCGGAAAACCAGCGGCGAGCGCGCTGCGAACATCATCCTCGTTGGCTGAAAGAAAAAGGTGCGCACCCAGGGAGTGAAGGTAGGAATAGGGATTGCGTCCACGAGTGAAGACACCCCGTTCGATTGGCAAGCCATGAAACTTCGCAGAGCGAAAGACCCGCATCCCGCTTGCCGGGTCATTGCGCGAGAGGATGACCACCTCGACACGGTGCAGCTGAGGGGTATTGAATGCCAGCAGCTTGCGCACCAGCGGCAGGGCGCATCCTTCGCGGGCGGGCTCGTCCAGGCGAGCGAGTTGCAGCGACATATAGTCGCGATCATCCGTGGCTTCAAACAGGCGGTTTTCTTCCTCGAAATCGAAGAGGGCGCGAGAGGAAATCGCGACAACCAGCTTGTCTTGCAGCGAGATCGCCATGGCATGGAGCAGGGCGCGGGTCGCCCTGCATCGGTAAACGCGGTCGGAGCCGGGAGTGTCGCACGAGCCGGTCCGGTTGTTGCACAAATGCCCAGCCTGGACATGCCGGCGACCGCAGCGGCATGTTTGTCCCCGAAGTGTGATTTACTCACGCCCTTCCTCCCCGTCCGCCTTGCCCTGCCGGAGTGATTCCGGCCTGGAGCCGCACCATGAAATTCCGTTTCCCGGTCATCATCATCGACGAAGACTGGAAGTCCGAATCCGCAAGCGGTCTGGGGATTCGGGCGCTGGCCAAGGCCATCGAAGATCAGGGCATGGAGGTGGTCGGTGGCTTCACGTATTTCGACGTGACCATGGTGGCCAACCAGGCCGCCCGCGCGTCGGCGTTCATCGTCTCTATCGACGATGAGGAGATCAACGAGGAGGGGCCTGAAAGCAAGGCCATCTCGGAGTTGCGTCGGTTCATCAGGGAAACCCGTCACCGCAACGCCGATATTCCGATCTTCCTGTTTGGCGAGACCCGGACGTCGCAACACATTCCGAACGAGATCCTGAAGGAGTTGCACGGCTTCATCCACATGTTCGAGGACACCCCCGAGTTCGTGGCCCGGTACATCATTCGTGAAGCCAACAATTACATGGGGTCGCTGGCCCCGCCTTTTTTCAAGGCCCTGGTGCACTACGCCAACGATGGCTCCTACTCATGGCATTGCCCCGGGCATTCGGGGGGCGTCGCCTTTCTGAAGAGTCCGGTTGGTCAGATGTTCCATCAGTTCTTTGGCGAGAACATGCTGAGGGCCGATGTCTGCAATGCGGTCGAAGAACTCGGGCAGTTGCTTGATCACACCGGTCCGGTGGCCGCCAGCGAGCGCAATGCCGCCAGAATCTTCAGTAGCGACCATCTTTTTTTCGTGACCAACGGCACGTCCACCGCCAACAAGATCGTCTGGCATTCAACGGTGGCAACCGATGATGTCGTCCTGGTGGATCGCAACTGCCACAAGAGTGTTCTGCACGCGATCATGATGACCGGGACCGTGCCGATCTTCATGCAGCCCACGCGCAATCATCTCGGGATCATTGGTCCGATTCCGAGGGAAGAATTCAGCATCGAGAGCATTCGTCGCAAGATCGAAGCCAACCCGCTGATCAAGCGAAAGGACGTTCGTCCACAGGTCATGACCATCACGCAGTCGACCTACGACGGCGTGCTTTACAACGTCGAGACCATCAAGGAGATGCTCGGCGAGCATATCGAGAATCTTCATTTCGATGAGGCCTGGTTGCCTCATGCGACCTTTCATCCGTTCTATCACGAGATGCATGCGATCGGAGAGAACCGGCCGCGGCTGAAGTCGACCATGGTCTTTTCGACGCAGTCGACCCACAAACTTCTTGCAGGTCTCTCCCAGGCTTCTCAGATTCTTGTGCAGGACGCCCAGGATCGTCAGCTTGACGGCTACCGATTCAACGAGTCCTACCTCATGCACACCTCGACCTCGCCGCAGTACGCGATCATCGCCTCATGCGATGTGGCTGCAGCGATGATGGAGCAGCCCGGGGGGCGCGCCCTGGTCGAGGAGTCCATCTCCGAGGCCCTGGACTTTCGCCGCGCCATGAGGAAGGTCGATGAAGAGTTCGGCGAGTCCTGGTGGTTCAGGGTCTGGGGTCCCAAGGCCTTCGATCATGTGGGCGCAGGCCGGCGTGATGAATGGTTTCTTGGCCCCAATGAGCCCTGGCACGGATTTGGTCCGCTGGCCGAGGGCTTCAACATGCTCGATCCGATCAAGGCTACGCTCATCACGCCTGGCCTGGACATGGAGGGCGCCTTTTCGGAGTGGGGAATCCCTGCGTCGCTGGTCACCAAGTATCTGG
>JBMSOD010000001.1:0-46638 GCA_049422085.1 Burkholderiaceae bacterium | reverse complement strand
CACCCCAACGCATCGTCAGCCTGCTGCCCTCGCACACCGAGACGGTCTGTGCGCTGGGCGCCTGCGACCGACTGGTCGGGATCGATCGACACTCGAACCATCCGCCCAGCGTGCAGGGCCTGCCGCGTCTGGGCGGGCTGGAGGATCCCCGGCTTGAGGCGCTGCTGGCCCTCAAGCCCGACCTTGTGCTCGTACCGCAGTCGTGGAGAGGACGCGAATCCCTGCAACGATTCGGAGTCCCGGTGCTTGCCCTCGAGCCCGCCACCCTCGAGCAGGCCGAAGCTGCCATGGTGCGGATCGCCCTTGCGCTGGGTCTGGACGCAACGCGCGGGCAGGCCGTCTGGCAGGCGGTACGCGAGCGATGGCATGAAGCCTCAAACCGCATTCCTTCGCGCTGGCGCAATGCGAGCGTCTATGTGGAAGTCTCGAGCGTGCCCCATGCCGCAAGCGCGGGCTCCTTCGTTGGCCAGATGCTGCAGTCCGTGGGTCTGAAATCCGCCATCCCGGCATCGCTGGGGCCCTTTCCCCGTCTGAATCCGGAGGCGGTTCTGAAGGCCGATCCCGACTGGATCGTGGCCAGCCGTGAAGGCCTTGCGAGCATGCGGCAGCGGCCTGCACTGCGTGAATTGCGTGCCCTGCGCGAAGGCAGGGTGTGCGGTTTCGACCCGAACACCTTCGATCTGCTGATGCGACCGGGGCCCCGGCTTGGTGAGGGCGCTCTTCCTCTGGCCCAGGGTCTGGCGCAAATGCCATGAGAGCAGTGCGTGCTGCGGGGCTGCTGTTCGGGGCAGGACTGATCGGAGTGCTGCTGGGTCTGAGCGCAGGCGCCGAAGGCTGGTCCTGGGGCTGGTCTCAATGGACTGCGGAGATCGAATTGATCCTGCAGTTGCGCCTGCCCCGCACCCTGAGCGCCTGGCTGGCGGGCGCAGCCCTGGGCCTGGCGGGAGCAATTGCTCAGGGTCTGTTTCGCAACCCACTGGCCGACCCCTACCTGCTTGGCTCGGCCGCAGGCGCGCACCTCGCCGTGAGTCTGTGGCTGTCAGGCACCTCGGCCTGGGCCGCCGCCGGACTGCTCCCCTTCGCCGACCTGGCCAGTCACGGACTGAACCTGCCATTGGCCGCCTTTCTGGGCGCGCTTGCAGGGGTGCTGTGCAGCCTCGTGCTGGCGGGTGGTCTGCGCGAAGGCCCGGTCCTGCTGCTCTGCGGCGTGGTGGTCGGCATGCTGATGGCAGCTGCGGCAGAGGCGCTGGCCCTCATCGCCCCTGAAGTACTTCGATCCAGGCAGGCCTTCCTGCTTGGCACCACCGCATTCACCGGGCCACAGTCCGTGGTGGTCCTGGCGGCTGCGCTTGTCGTCGGGCTGCTGATGGCACTGCCCTGCGCGAGAGCGCTCGATGCCCTCACGCTGGGGGAATCGGCAGCAAGTACGCTGGGGCTTCCCTTGCGATGGTGTCGGGCGGGTCTGATCATCGCGATGGCCCTGGTCACCGGCGCTGCGGTTGCTCAGGTCGGTCTGGTGGGCTTCGTGGGTCTGGCCGCCGCCCATGTGGTCCGGACTCTGGGTGCTCCGAATCACCGGGCCCTGCTGTGGCAGGCCGCAGCCTGTGGTGGCGCCATGCTGGCCATTGCCGATGCGCTGTGCCGAGGCCTGGCCGCACCGATGGAGTGGCCGATCGGGCTGGTAACAGCCCTGCTGGGTGGTGGATACCTGCTCTTCCTGCTGCGACGGGGCAGCTCGCGGAGCCTCTGATGCAAGGCCTTGTCCCGGCACTGACGATCGACCACTTGAGGGTGGCCCATCCTGATCAATCAGGCAGGCCCTTGCTCAGCGTTGACTCGCTCACTCTTGTGCCGGGTCAGTGGATTGCGCTGGTCGGTGCCAATGGCGCCGGCAAGAGCAGTCTTCTGCGCCATCTGGCCATCGATCGCCCGCCCGGCGTCAGACTGCAGGATCGCGGTCTGGCCGACTGGACCGCCTCTGAACGCGCCCGTCGAATGGCCTGGCTTCCCCAGGGCGGGTTGATGTCAGGTGGAGCAGGCCAGAACGCGGCAGGCCTGGGCAGTGCACTCTCCGTGCGGCAGGTGGCCCTGCTGGGCCGCGCCCCCTGGCTCGGCCTTCTGGGCGCGCCCGGCCCTGTCGACCATGCGGCCGTCGACGATGCACTGAGAGAGACCGGTCTGGAGGCCCTTGCCGACCGTCCGGTGGGCTCGCTTTCGGGAGGGGAGCAGCAACGGGCCCTGCTCGCCCGCCTCTTTGCCACTCAGGCTGCCGTGATGCTTCTTGATGAGCCCTTCGCGCATCTGGACCCGCCGCATCAACGTCAGGTGCTGCTCGCCCTACGCAGACGATGCGCTGCAGGGGCCTGCGCGTTGAGCGTGGTGCACGATCTCAACCTGGCGCTGAGTGCGGATGCCATCGTGATTGTTCAGAAAGGCCAGGCCTTGCCCGCCCGCGCTCCCGGCGACCCTCATCTTCACAAGGATCTTCTCGAAGCTTTCGGGCAGGCCATCGAGATGCTCGCGCACCCCGACGGCCGTCGCTGGATTGCCGTCCCGGTTACTGCACCGTAAGGCGCGTCGGTCCGACACCGGTCTTGCGCGGCAGGACCAGTTCAAGCACACCGTGCTCCACCTTGGCACTCGCACGGGTATCGTCAATCTCTTCGGTGAACACGAAGCTTCGTGCGTATTCGCCCGCATGACGCTCGCCACGCAACACCCTTTCCTCGGGGCGCTCCTGATCCCGCTGAACACTGGCACGCAGATTCACGCGATTGGCGTCGATGTCGATCTGGATGGCTTCCTTGGGCACGCCAGGAAGATCTGCTCGCACAACATACCCTTGAGCGGTCTCGATGACATCCGCACGCATCGGCACCCCAGCCTGGGAGGACTGCACTGCCGTGCCTGCGGTGGTCACGGGTGCGGTCCGATCCTTGTAAACCGGGGTGAGCACGCTGCGAAACAGCGCAGGAAAGACGTCAGCAAACGGATCGTAGAGAGAGACGCGGGCCATGGAAAACTCCTTGCAGTGAACAGGTGCGCATGCACCGATGCACTGAAGATGGGATCCATGCGCAGGCTTTCAAGAGGCCCGCGTTCAGAGCAGCGTGCAGGCCTCGTCGAATGCAAACCGCGGCAGACGCTCCAAGACCTTGGCCGGGTCACCATGACCAAGATTGCACAGGAAATTCGACTTCACACGCCCGTCCGGGAAGAACTCCGCGTCGACCTTGGCATTGTCGAACCCGGACATCGGCCCCACATCAAGACCGACCGCACGGGCTGCGAGCATGAAGTAGGCCCCCTGAAGCGTGCCGTTGCGAAATGCGAAGGTCTCCCGAAAGCCTCGCTTTGCATCACCGTCAAACATGGCCTTGGCGCCAGGGCTGTGCGGAAACACCTTGGGCAGGTGTTCATGAAAGTCGGTGTCATGGCCAATGATGGCCACCACCGGGGCGCTCATGGTCTTGTCGACATTGCCCGAGGAGAGCGCGGGGCGCAGTCGTTCCTTGGCCTGGGGCGTGCGCAGGAACACGAAACGCGCAGGCTGCGTGTTCATGGACGTGGGCGCCATTTTCATCAGGTCGAAGACCTGCATCAACTGCTCATCGGTCACCTGACGGTCGGTCCAGCCATTCTGGGTGCGAGCCTCGGTGAACAGGGCAGCCAGGGCCCGCGAATCAATCATGGACATGACGGGTCCTCAGGCCTGCGGAATCAGAACGGAGTGCCAGGAGGCGATACGCCAGCCCTGGGCATCCTTGCGCCAGACCTGCAGATAGCGGCTGCTGAACGCCTTGAGGTTGCCGCGGGCCATCACCTCGATCTCGACATCTCCGTTGCACAGGGCCGTGTCGCCCCAGGTACGCCACTCGCGCTTGACCACGCTGAGCTTGCGGTAGTCATAGTGGCCTGTGCAGGCCCGCTCGATGAACAGTGCGGCGCTTTCATCGGTCGCCGACGAATGCACGTAATGGCAGTCGGGTGCATAGATCGCTTCGAGAGCGGCGCGGTCCTTGGCAAGGGTGGCCGCAACGCGGCGGGCATCGATGGCTTCGAGCTGGGCAACAAGGGTGGGATCGGCAGACATGTCTGACTCCATGAAAAGTGTTGAAGTGTTGGGGGGGTGTTAGAAAACGGGATTCGGGTCGTCACGACGCTGATCCGGAATCAGGTCGCAGCCGGGACATGTCGGCCAACCCGACCCGTCAGCGTCGACGCAGCGGGGCTCCTGTCAGAGCCTCGAGGCCCTCGAAACTCAAGCCCTCGACCCACTCGCGGGCCACCAGGCCCTCGGGGGTGACATCGATGACCGCCAGGTCGGTATAGATGCGCTTGACGCAGGCCACCCCGGTGAGCGGATAACTGCACTGCGGCACGATCTTGGGTTCGCCCGACTTGGTGGTGTGTTCCATCATGACGAAGGTGCGCTTGGCGCCATTCGCCAGATCCATGGCGCCGCCCACCGCAGGCATGGCATCGGGTGCTCCGGTGTGCCAGTTGGCCAGATCGCCCGTGGCAGAGACCTGAAACGCGCCGAGCACACAGATGTCGAGATGACCGCCGCGCATCATGGCGAAGGAGTCGGCATGATGAAAATAGGCGCCCCCGACCAGCAGCGTGACCGGCTGCTTGCCCGCGTTGACGAGGTCCCAGTCTTCCTGACCTTCGGCCGGCGCCGGGCCCATGCCGAGGATGCCGTTCTCGCTGTGCAGGAAGACCTCCCGGTCGGTGGGCAGATGATTGGCCACCAGGGTGGGCAGGCCGATGCCCAGGTTGACATACGAGCCTTCGGGGATGTCGCGGGCCACCAGGGCCGCCATCTGATCTCGGGTGAGTCGCTTGACGCTCATGGGACAACCCTCAGTGTGCTCTGGAAGGCACGTGAACCACACGGTTCACGAAGATGCCCGGGGTGACGATGGTCTCGGGATCGAGCTGACCAAGCGGCACGAGCTCACGGGCCTGGGCAATCGTGCACTTCGCCGCCATGGCCATCACCGGATTGAAGTTGCGCGCAGCCTTGCGGAAGGTCAGGTTGCCCCAACGATCGGCTCGGTCGGCCCGGATGAGTGCCAGGTCGGCCCGGATCGGATATTCGAGCACATAGTCCCGTCCGTCGATCCGACGGGTTTCCTTACCGCGGGCCAGATCGGTACCGTAGCCGGTCGGCGTGAAAAAGCCGCCAATGCCGGCACCCGCTGCGCGGATCCGCTCGGCCAGATTGCCCTGCGGCACGAGCTCGAGTTCGACCTTGCCGGCCTTGTACAGGGCCTCGAACACCTGCCCATCGGCTGCCCTGGGAAAGGAACAGATCAGCTTGCGCACGCGGCCTGCCTTGAGCAGGCCCGCCAGGCCGGTCTCGCCATTGCCGGCATTGTTGGCCACGATGGTGAGGTCCTTGGCGCCCTGCTCGACCAGAGCATCGAGCAGTTCCACCGGCTGGCCGGCGCCGCCAAAGCCACCCACCAGCACGGTGGCGCCGTCAGCAACATCGTGCAGGGCCTGCGCCAGCGAGGCCACGGTCTTGTCGATCATTCGGTTTCCTTGGGGAGCGACCCGGCATCAGCCCGGTCGGGACCCATCATAGGTGGTCAACAGCGGTCAGGGGCGGCAAGGTCCGCGCCTGGCCAAGGGGTGAGCCGCGGTTCGCCGTGATTGCCCTGAGTCAGCCCTCAGGCCAGCGAGCGAAGCACGCGACGCAGCCCCTCGAACAACTGGTCGATCTGCGCCTTCTGAACGATCAGGGGCGGCGAGAGGGCAATGATGTCGCCGGTCACCCGGATCAGCAGCCCCTCTTCATGGAAGGCTCGCGTGAAGGCCTCATAGGCTCGCACCCCGGGGGCGCCATCGCGCGGCGCAAGTTCAATCGCGCCGATCAGGCCGATATTGCGGACATCGATCACATGCGGACAGTCGGCCAGCGAGTGCACCGCCTGTTCCCAGTACGACTCGAGTTCGGCAGCCCGCCCGAGCAAGCCCTCTTCTTCGTAGACATCGAGCGTGGCGAGAGCTGCCGCACAGGCCAGGGGATGAGCCGAGTAGGTGTAGCCGTGGAAAAGTTCGATGGACTTCTGCGGACCCTGCATGAAGGCCTCGTAGATGCCTTTGCGCGCAAAGACCGCGCCCATGGGCACGGTGCCGCTGGTGATGCCCTTGGCCACCGTCATGAGATCGGGAATCACATCGAAGTGCTGGGCTGCAAAAGGCGAGCCCAGGCGACCAAAGCCGGTGATGACCTCGTCGAAGATGAGCAGGATGCCGTGCTTGCTGGTGATCTCGCGCAGGCGCTGCAGGTAGCCCACAGGCGGAATCAGCACACCGGTGGAGCCGGCCACCGGCTCGACGATCACCGCCGCAACCGTGGAGGGGTCGTGCAGCGCCAGAATCTTTTCGAGCTCATCGGCCAGATGCGCACCCCAGGCCGGCTGCCCCTTGGTGAAGGCATTGTGCTCGAGGTTGTGGGTATGGGGCAGGTGATCGACCCCGGGCAGCAGCGGGCCGAAATGCTTGCGGTTGCCGGCGATACCACCCACGGAAATGCCACCGAAGCCCACACCGTGATAGCCACGCTCGCGACCGATCAGGCGGGTACGCTGACCTTCGCCACGCATGCGGTGGTAGGCCAGGGCAATCTTGAGGGCCGAATCGACCGCCTCGGAACCCGAGTTGCAGAAAAAGGCCTGGCCGAAGGCATCGGGCAGGATCTGCATCAGGCGATTGGACAGCTCGAAGGCGAGCGGATGACCCATCTGGAAGGTGGGTGCGAAATCAAGTTTCGCAGCCTGCTGCTGGATGGCCTGTACGATCCGTGGCCGTGCATGGCCGGCATTGACGCACCACAGCCCGGCAGTGCCATCAAGAATCTGTCGGCCCTCGGGAGTCCAGTAGTGCATGCCTTCGGCCCGATCGAGCAGGCGAGGCGCGGACTTGAAGTCGCGATTGGCCGTAAAGGGCATCCAGAAGGACTGCATCTGCTCGGCAGAAGGCATCTCGGAGCCAGTACTGCGGGCAAGGTCCTGCAAGCGGGCGATGTCGTTCATGAGGCGTCTCCGGTTCAGCCGGGGACTATAACAGCCGCTGCCGTGATCGGCACCCGGATCGGATCAGAGCCCCATGTAGGCTTCGCGCACCCTTGGGTCGTGCAGCAGGTCTTGTCCGCTGCCCTGCAGCGCCACGGTGCCGTTCTCAAGGACATAGGCCCGATGGGCGAGCCTGAGCGAAGCGGCGACATTCTGCTCGACCAGGATGATGGTGATGCCCTCTCGATGCAGGTCGGCGATGGTGGCCAGCACCTCGCTCACAATGGCAGGGGCCAGACCGAGAGAGGGCTCATCGAACATGATGAGCCGTGGGGCGCCCATCAGGCAGCGGCCGATGGCCAGCATCTGCTGTTCCCCACCGGAGAGGGTTCCCGCGAGCTGACCCCGACGCTCGGCGAGCCGGGGGTAGAGCGCAAAGACCCGATCCAGGGTCTGGCGGGCACCGGCCCGCGCGCGCGGCAGCATGCCGCCGATCTCGAGGTTCTCGAGCACGGTCATGGTGGGAAAGACCTGCCGTCCTTCAGCAACCTGTCCGATGCCCAGGTTGCAGACCCGGTGACTGCCCAGACCCGTGATCGGCTCGCCCTCGAAGTGGATGCGACCCGAGCGCGGCGCAAGAATGCCCGCAATGGTCCGGATCAGGGTGGTCTTGCCCGCCCCGTTGGCTCCCACAATGGCCACGATTTCATGCGCACGGACATCGATCGACACTGCATCGAGCGCGATCGCATCGCCATAGGCCACACTCAGATCGCGCACCTCGATCATCGGAGTGGTGTTCGATGCAGCGGTGTTCGGTGCAGCGGTGTTCATTGCAGGGTCACCCACGACAGCGCCATTCATTCGAAGGCCTCCGCGCCGAGATAGCTCTCGAGCACCTTCGGGTCCTTGACCACGTCAGCGGGTTCGCCATGGGCGATGATCTCGCCGTGATTCAGCACATAGACGCGCTGGGCCAGGGCCATGACCGCACGCATGACATGCTCGATCAGCAGGATGGTGATCCCCGTCTCGCGATTGAGCCTGCGAAAAGCCTCGACCATGCGATCGGTTTCGGTGGGCCTCAGGCCTGCCATGACCTCATCGAGCAGCAGCAGACGTGGTTCGGTCGCCAGGGCGCGAGCCACTTCGAGGCGCTTGCGATCGGGCAGGGTGAGACTGGCCGCGGGGCGGTCGCGCAAGGCCTGCATGCCCAGCGCTTCAAGTGCGCCGTCTGCACGACGACGGGCAACCCGCAGATCCGATGTCCCCCTGAAGCCGCCGACCATGGCATTTTCGAGCACGGTCATGTCTGCAAAGGGCTTGACGATCTGAAAGGTCCGTCCGATACCGACGGCGCACACCTGATCCGGACGCAGACCGGTGATGTCCCTGCCTTCGAAAACAATACGACCCTCATTGGGCGTCAAGGCGCCCGCAATCAGGTTGAACAGGGTGGTCTTGCCCGCCCCATTGGGACCGATCAAGGCAACGATTTCACCCTTTCGCACCTCGAGGCTGGCCCCGGTGACCGCCTTCACGCCACGGAATCGCTTGCTTGCGCTGTGCACCTCAAGCACGGCGGTCCTCCTCAACCTCGCTCCTTGCCGGCGCCTGCTCGCCATGCCGACTGAAACCCAGACGCTGCGCAAGCCAGGGCCAGATCCCGTGAGGCATGAACATGATCGCCACACCGAGCGCGACACCATAGAGAATCTGCTTCACGCCCGGAATCTCGTGGCCGGTGGCCGCAAGCGCATGCGTGAGTCCCTCGGAGAGCAGCGTCAGCACCGCTGCCCCCAGGATCGGACCAAAGAGGGTTCCAACACCGCCGATGATGGGGGCGAGGATGATCTCGATGGAGCGGCCGATATTGAAAATCTGCTCGGGAAACAGATTGTTGTAGAAAAAGGCGAAGAACACGCCCGCCAGTGCGGTCAGACCCGCCGAGATCTGGACGGCGAGCATCTTGTAGCGGAAGGTGTTTACGCCTGCCGCACGCGCGGCCTCCTCGTTGTCTCGAATGGCACGAAAGAAATAGCCCGCACGGCCATGGAGTACAAGCGCCGACACCACGAAGCCCAGCACCGCAAGGCCCAGGGCGAGGTAGTAAAACAGGGTCGGCCCGCCGCGCAGATTGAGCCAGTCGGCCTGGTCCTGCTGGACCACCTTCAGGAAAAAGCCGCCCGAGCCGCCAACCCAGCCGAAGTGATCGAATCCGATCCGGGTGAACTCCGCAAAAGCGATGGTCAGCAGCGCGAAATAGGTGCCCGAGATGCCGAACCGAAAGGCCAGCCAGCCGATGATCGAGGCCACACCCACGCACACCATCACCGCGACCAGCGCGCCCAGCCAGGGCACCACGCCGAAATGATGAAAGAGCGCCGCCGAGGTATACGCGCCCAGCCCGACATAGAGCGCATGGCCCAGCGAAAGCTGGCCGCAGAACCCCATCATGATGTTCCAGGCCTGTCCGACGAAGGCGAAATAGAGCACCAGGATCAGGACTGAAATCAGGTAGCGATCAAGACCCAGGGGGAGCAGCAACAGCACGCCGAGCAGCACAAGCAGGGCGTTGCGCGAGCGCGCGGGTGATTGTGCAAGCCAGTCGCGCAACAGAGCCAGGAGCTTCATGCCGCGCAGACTCAGGCCGAGCGGCCGAACAGGCCCTGCGGGCGCAGCGCCAGCACCGCGATCAGCAGCGCAAAGGAGAGCATGCTCTTGGCCGAAGGTGTGATCACCAGGCCGGCCACCGCCTCGCTGACGCCGATCAACACCCCGCCCGCCAGCGCGCCAGTCATGGAGCCCAGCCCGCCAATGATCACGATCACGAAGGCCAGCAGCGTGAACGCCGGCCCGGAATTGGGTGTGACATCGCCCAGCATGCTGAGCAGGCAGCCGGCAATGCCGACACAGGCGGTTCCCAGTCCGAAGGTAATGGCATACAGATGCCGCACATTCAGGCCGACCACCTCGGCGCCAAGCAGATTGTCGGCACAGGCACGTATCGCCTTGCCGAAAGGCGTGAATCTGAAAATGCCAAACAGCGCAGCACAGGCCAGGACCGCGACTCCCGCGCAGATGACACGCACCTTGTCGACAATGATCGGACCCAGTGCATAGGAGTCGAGCGAGTAATCCACCTGCACGCTCAAGGCATCCGGGCCAAAGATGACCAGCAGGCCATTGACCAGGATCAGCGCGACCGCCATGAGAAGCATGAACTGCGAATGCTCGGGACGATGGATGAAGGGATTGATCAGGCCGCGCTGCAGCACATAGCCCAGCCCGAAGAACACCCCCGCCACCGGCACCAGCATCCAGAGCGGATCGATGCCGGCAGCAGCAAAGGCCACCACCGCTGCATACATGGCCACGGCCATCAACTCGCCATGCGCGAAGTTCACGATGCGCACCACGCCATAGATGACCGACAGGCCCAGCGCCATCAGTCCATAGACGAGCCCGGTCAGCAGGCCGCCCAGGACGATGTTGGCGATCGCGTCGTAGGACATCAGCCGCGCTTGGACCAGTCGGGCACGGGATACACCGGCGCGGCCTGCGCCGAGACCTTGGGCAGAACCACCACCGGCTTGCCGTCCCGGTTCTGGATGCACGCCGAAGCCTGATTGGTGTTCTGGCCTTTGGCGTTGAAACGGATCGGACCGCCAAGCATCATGCGCTCGGTAATGTCGGTCTTGCGCAGGGCATCGGCGATGGCTGTACCGTCAGCGCTCCCCGCCCGCTTGAATGCATCGGCAGCGATCAGCAGGGCCTCGAAGGTATAGCCCACGTTCAGTGCGTGATACATGAGCTTGTCCTTGGGGAAGGCCTTGTCAAATGCAGCCTCCACCCGGGCAGTCAGGGCTGCCTTGGGGTCATACCAGGGCACATTGGAGATGCAGTAGTCGCTGTACTTGCCCAGCGCCTTGTAGAACTGGGCCTCGTACATGCCGGGCGATCCCGGGCTCATGACCGCCTGAGGCGACCAGCGCTGCTTGACCAGTTCGCGCATCAGCAGGATGGCGTCATTGAGACGGCTGACCAGCATGATGAAATCGGCCTTGGTCGCCTTGGCCTTGCCCACTTCGAGCGACAGGTCGCGAGCGGCCGGATCATAGGAAATGGTTTCGACCACCTTGAAGGGGAGGTAATCGAGCGTCGGCAGGATCGCGTCGATGGCCTTGCGGTTGGCCTGCCCGAAGGTGTCGTTCACATGCATGAACACGGCCGTGCGGGGGGCTGCGTTCGTGGCCTGGAACAGATCCCGATAGAGCGCCAAGCCGTTGCGGATGAGCTCGATCGAGGTCGGGAAATTGCGGAAGGTGTACTTGTAGCCCTGTTCGGTGATCTGGGGCGCAGCAGCGATGTTGACCACGAAGGGCACCTTGCGCTGCTCGGCGACCTGGGCAATGGCGATGGCCGCACCCGAATCAAACGGTCCCACCAGCACCTGAGCGCCATCATTGATCAGCTTTTCGGCCCGGGCACGAGCGACTTCGACGTTGCTCTCGATGTCAGCGTTCATCAGCTGCACGTCAACGCCCAGCATCTGCTTGATGAGGCCCGGCGCAATGTCGGCGCCCATCTGGCACGACTGACCCACAAAGGCGAGCACGCCCGACCGGGGCAGGAGCACGCCCACCTTGAGAGCGCGATTCTGTGCGCGGCTGATGGCGGGCGCAGCGGCGGCTGCGGTACCCAGGCCCAGACTGGCCTGATGGAACTGCCGGCGATCAAAACTCATGGTGAGTTCTCCTCGTTGGTGATTTTTGGGGCGGAACGCCCGGATCATAGCGCCAAGCGCGATCGACACCACACAGGCGACCGACACCCGACCGAGCCGCCCTTCATGCAAGGACTGGCGGCCGGGTCCAGGCAGAACAGGCCTGCATCCCGCCCGGATCAGGCGCCTGATGCGCGTTCGCTGCTGCGGGCATCCTCACGCTGACGGGCATCGATCTCATTTACGTCCTGACGCAACAGACGCAGCACGAGCAGCCCGGGCAGTGCAGCCAGCACCGTCAGCAGGAAGAAGGTCGGCCACCCGAAGGCCTCGACCATCACGCCCGCGCTCGGCCCGACATAGACCCTGCCCACCGCAGCCAGCGCAGACAGCAACGCGTACTGCGCAGCCGAAAACCGGGCGTCGGTCAGCCCCATGAGAAAGGCCACGAAAGCCGCAGTCCCCAGTCCGCCGCAGAGGTTCTCGATCCCGATGGCAGCAGCCATCAGGCCATGGCTCTTCGGGCTCACAGCGATCAGCCAGTAGCCGAGATTCGAGACCGCCTGAAGCACGCCGAAGATCATCAGCGCCGGATACAGCCGGACGCGGGTGAGCAAGGCGCCCCCAGCCAGCGCCCCGACAATGGTGGCAATCAGGCCCAGTGCCTTGTTGACCGCGCCCACCTCGGTTGCGCTGAACCCTGCACCACGGATCAGAAAGGCGGTGGACAGGCTTCCTGCGAAGGCATCTCCCAGCTTGTAGAGCACGATCATCGCGAGCAGCGCAAGCGCATGCCGCCGCGAGAAGAAGGCATCCCAAGGCTGTACGAAGGATGGGAAACCTGCCCATCGTGCTGCGCCCAGGCCTGCAGCACAGGCGCCCAGGATCATCGCCGTGTCGACCCCCAGACGCAGGAAGCGGCTTGCCCCCTCGGGCAGGACCGCCGCTCCAAGGCCATGAAGCACCCAGGCGGTCAGTCCTCCTGCCAGCAGCATGGCGACGAAGCCTTTCCATTCGGCTGACGCCGTGTCACGTGCATCCCGGGCCAGCGGAGCCTGAGCAGCCAATCGGGGCACAAGGAGGGTCAGGATCGCCATCAGGACGAACAGCACCGCCATGACCTGGTAGGCCCCCGACCAGCCGAGCCACTGGTCGGCCAGAATCAGGGCAAGCCCGCCTGAGACCAGCATCGCCAGCCTGTAGCCCAGCACCGAGACCGCTGCCCCAGCGCCCCGCTCATGGGGACCCAGCAGATCAGCACGGTAGGCATCGAACACGATGTCCTGCGAGGCGGAAAGAAAGGCCATGGCCACCGCCAGTCCACCGAGCAGTCCGATCGATGCGACCGGATCCAGTGTGGACATCGCAAGACAGATGCCGGACAGCAACAGCTGGGTGACGAGTAACCAGGCCCGGCGACGTCCGAGCCAGGACGGCTCGAACCGGTCGAGCAGTGGCGCCCAGACGAATTTGAAGGTGTAGGGCAGGCCTACCAGCGCAAAGAGCCCGATGGTCTTGATATCGATGCCCTCGACAGTCAGCCAGGCCTGCAGGGTGCCGGCCGACAGGGCCAGCGGCAGGCCGCTTGAAAAGCCGAGCCCCAGCATGGCGGCCATGCGGCGCGAGGCAAAGACCGCAGCCAGTGTGCTGCGCGATGAATGGGCAGGATGGGTCATGGGGAAAACGCTTGCGCCAGTGTACGCTGCCCCAAAATAGGAACAGCCTTGCGGCGTCGCCGAACGGCCTCACGGCGTCGCCCTGTCCCCATCCTCACTGACCCTCATGCTTCATTCGATCAGGATCATTTCGAATCACCGCGGCACAGCGCAAGAAGGACGCCGTCTTCGCAGGCTGCGCCACCTTGCCGTCGCGCTCGCACTTGCGGCCCTGATGACCCTCTGGGCACCCGAGCTCTCGGCGCGAGACGCTGCAGCGTCGTCAGCATCGCAGACGAAAAAGGAAGAGAGCCATGACGGTATCCCGGTACCCAAACGCAGCCGCGTTGCAGGGCTTGCCTCCTCCGAGGCCCTCGAGAAACAGGGCGCCCTGCAGTATCGGCAGCTGCTCGAGCAGGCGTCGGCCAAGCGGGCGCTGGCCCCGGCCGACCATCCGCAGCGTCAGCGCCTGATCCGGATCGCAAAGCGCCTCATGCCGCATACCGCACGTTTCAGCCCGCGAGCCAACGAGTGGCGCTGGGAGGTCAACCTGATTGCATCGAACACCATCAATGCCTTCGTCATGCCGGGAGGCAAGGTGGTGTTCTTCACCGGGATCATCGAGCGCCTCAAGCTGACCGATGACGAGATCGCCATGATCATGGGGCACGAAATGGCCCATGCGCTGCTCGAACACGGACGGGAGCGGGTCGGCCAGGAGCGGGTTGCCCAGGCCGCGACCCTGGGGGCCTCGGTCCTGTCCCAGGTGCTGGGTTACGGCGATCTGGGCGGCATGCTGGCGCAGGGCACTTCCAAACTTGCCCTGCTCAGCTTCAACCGCGGTGATGAAACCGATGCCGATCTGGTGGGTATGGACATTGCGGCGCGGGCCGGTTACGACCCCCGGGCTGCGGTCAGCCTCTGGGAAAAAATGGCCGCAGCCAGCAAGGGCGAGCCCCCTCAGTTCCTGTCCACCCATCCCGCCCACGGCACGCGCATCGATACCCTGAAAGGCGCGCTACCCAAGGTCATGCCGTTGTACGAGCGATCCGGACCTGTGCGCTGACCCGGTGTCGGGGCCGCCCGAACCAGCCCTCGACCCAGGCGCGCCTGCGGTGCTCACTCTGCCTTGATATTGCCCTTTCGCACGACATCACCCCAGTCGCGGATGTCGGACACCACCTGCTGTGCAAATTCCTCGGGGCTGCGCTGGGGCATGTAGGAGAAGCCCAGGGTTTTCCAGCGCTCGGCCTGCTCGGGGGCTCCGATCAGCCGATTGACCTCACGGTTGACCGCCTCGACGATCGCCCGCGGTGTCCCTTTCGGAGCAAAGATGCCGTACCAGGCATTGACGTCGAACTTCACGCCCTGCTCGGTCATGGTGGCGATCTGCGGCAGCGCGGGCACCCGGTGCGTGCCACTGATGGCCACGGCCTTGAGTCGGCCCGCCTGAATGTGCGGAATCGAGGCAGCAGTGGCCGCGAAACCAGTCTGGATGTGTCCGGCGATGATGTCCTGATTGGAGGCGGCAGCGGTCTTGTAGGGCACATGTCGCATCTTAAGACCCGTGGCCTGACACAGTGCCTCCATGCTCAGGTGCCCGCCTGAGCCAATGCCCCAGGAGCCGTACGCAATGCTGCCCTCGGGTTGCCGACGTGCCCAGGCGATGAACTCCTGCAGATTGCTGGCAGGAACGTCGGCCCTGACCACCAGCAGATTGCCGCCGGCCCCGATCTGGGCGATCGCATCGAAATCCTTGGCGCCGTCGTAGCCGGCCTTGTCATAAAGGGTCTGATTGACCACATGGGCCGCTGCATAGGTGAAGAGCAGGGTATAGCCGTCGGGCGCCGCAGCCTTGGCCACCTGGCTGCCCAGCATGCCATTGGCTCCGGCACGGTTATCAACCACGAAAGGCTGCTTGAAGGCTTGTCCCAGCAGATCGGCGAAGACCCGCGACACCACATCGGTGCCACTGCCCGGACCTCCAGGGACGATGAGCTTGACCGGACGGCTCGGCCAGGCCGACTGGGCGCCCGCCAGAGCGGGGCTGCCGATGACGCAAGCCGCGCCAAGCGTGCGACTGAAGGCCTGAAGGGCATGACGGCGGTTCATGGTGAGTCTCCTATGCTGCGGCGCGCCTCTTAGAGCGCGAAATCGTAGTCCACCGTGAGCGGAGCATGGTCACTGAAGCGCAGGTCCTTGAAGACCTCTGCCCGAACTGCCGTGTCCGCAATGGCATTTGTGGCCAGATGGTAGTCGATCCGCCAGCCGACGTTCTTTTCGTAGGCTGCGCCGCGATTGCTCCACCAGGTGTAGCTGGTATCGGACGCCTCCGGATGCAGGCGCCGGTACACATCATTCAAGCCCTGTTCAAACAACCCGCTCATCCAGGCACGTTCCTCGGGCAGAAAACCGCTGTTCTTCTGATTGCTCTTCCAGTTCTTCAGGTCGATCTGCTGATGCGCGATGTTCACATCGCCGACCAGCACGAACTCGCGGTCCGCCTTCAGGCTGATCAGATGAGGGCGCATGACTTCGAGGAACCGGAATTTCGAGGCCTGCCGCTCCTCACTCGCCGAGCCACTCGGAAAGTAACAGGAGATGATGCTCAGCCGACGTCCGGGCCGGTCGAACCGCAACTCGACCCAGCGTCCCTCGTCATCGAACTCAGGCGCACCGATCCCGGTGATGACATCGCTTGGCGCATGACGTGAATACAGTCCGACGCCCGAATAGCCCTTTTTCTGGGCGTAGTGGAACCAGCCTGCCAGCCCGGCCGGTGCATCGAAGGCGCCCTCGACCTGCTCTGCCTGAGCCTTGAGTTCCTGGACACCGACGAAATCGGCCCGTTGTCCGGCCAGCCAGTCGAAAAAACCCTTGCTTGCGGCCGAGCGGATACCATTGAGATTGGCGCTGATGATTCTGAGCATCTGCAAAGAGTACCGCAGGCGCCTGTCTCCTTCGGATTCCGTCACGGCATGAACGCGCACGACGACTTCATCAGCTTCGCCCTGCAGGCGCAGGTGCTTCGATTCGGCAGCTTTCGGACCAAGGCCGGCCGGGACTCGCCCTACTTCTTCAATGCAGGACTGTTCAACGATGGCGCCCGGCTCGGACGCATCGCCCAGTTCTATGCCGCCCGACTGATGAGAGCAAGGAACGACGGAGCGCAATTCGACATGCTCTTCGGACCTGCCTACAAGGGGATCACCCTGGCCAGTGCCACTGCCGTCGAACTCGCCCGCGAGGGTCTGAATCTTCCGTTTGCCTACAACCGCAAGGAAGCCAAGGACCATGGCGAAGGCGGTACGATCGTCGGTGCCCCTCTGGCCGGCCGCGTGGTGATCATCGATGACGTGATCTCTGCAGGCACATCGGTACGCGAATCAGTCGAGATCATTCGCGCGCAGGGTGCCACGCCCGCGGCGGTGCTGATCGCACTCGATCGCCAGGAGCGAGGCGGTACCGCCGACGCACCCACGGCCACATCGGCAGCCCAGGAGGTGCAGGCCCTTTATGGCATTCCGGTCTGGTCGATCGCATCCTTGCACGACCTGCTTGGCTATCTGGCCGCGCAAGGCCGTGATTCACCCCTGGCAGCGTTCGGTCCGGCCGTAGCCGACTATCGCCAACGCTACGGAGTGACCTGAGGCGCAGTCGCGGCGTTCGAAAAAAGACGCCGCGCTGCGCTGGGAACACCAGGAGGGCAGGCGCTGATCAGCCTCCGAGCTTGCGCCTGAGCATCTCGTTGACCTGGGCCGGATTGGCCTTGCCGCGGGTCGCCTTCATGGCCTGACCCACCAGGGCATTGAAGGCCTTTTCCTTGCCTGCGCGAAATTCTTCGACAGACCGCGCATTGGCCGCGAGAACCTCGTCGACGATCCGCTCGAGTTCGCTGCTGTCACTGATCTGGCGCAGGCCGCGCGCCTCGATGATGCGGTCTGCGGCATCGTCACCCTCGGGGCGCTCGCTCCAGAGGCTCTGAAACACCTCGCGTGCCAGCTTGCTCGACAGGGTGCCGTCATGGACGCGCTGCAAGAGCAAGGCCAGCTGGGCCGGGCTCACCGGGCAGGCACCGATCTCCAGGCCCTCCCGGTTGAGTTGGGCAGCCACCTCGCCCATCACCCAGTTGGCCGCGGTTTTTGCGAGCGCCGCCCGGTCGGGTAGCGCCACGAGCAGACGCTCGAACCAGGCTGCCGTCTCGCGATCGGAAGTCAGCGTTGCGGCGTCGTAGGGACTGAGTCCGAGCGTGCTTTCGTAGCGCTCGCGCATGGCCTGAGGCAACTCGGGCAGACTGTCCTGCACCCGACGCAACAGGTCGGTATCGACCACCAGAGGCGGCAGATCCGGGTCCGGAAAGTAGCGGTAATCGTCCGCGTTCTCCTTGCTGCGCATCGCCCGGGTTTCGTCGCGATCGGGGTCATAGAGCCGGGTCTGCTGCACGACCCTGCCGCCGTCTTCGATCAGCTCGATCTGGCGGCGCGTCTCGGTCTCGATCGCCCGCTCCAGAAAGCGGAAGGAGTTGAGATTCTTGATCTCGCACCGGGTCCCGAATTCGGCCTGCCCCACCGGACGCACCGACACATTCGCATCGACCCTGAACGAACCCTCCTGCATGTTGCCGTCGCAAATGCCGAGCCAGGTCACCAGCCCATGCAGGGTGCGCGCATAGGCCACGGCCTCGGCGGCAGAACGCATCTCGGGCTCGCTCACGATCTCGAGCAAAGGGGTTCCGGCACGGTTGAGATCAATGCCCGAGAACCCGGCGTACTCGGGCCCGATGGCCCGCATGGCGTCTTCGTGCAGCGACTTGCCGGCGTCTTCCTCGAGATGGGCACGGGTCAGGTGCACGGTCTTGCTGCGCACCTCGTTGCCTTCCTTCCAGTGCAGCACGAGCACGCCGCCACTGACCACGGGCAGCTCGTACTGACTGATCTGATAGCCCTTGGGAAGGTCGGGATAGAAATAATTCTTTCTGGCAAAGACAGAGCGTGCGGCCACCTGACCGCCCACCGCCAGACCAAACCTCACCGCGCATTCGAGCGCTGCGGCATTCATGACAGGCAGCACGCCGGGCAGGGCCAGATCCACCGGGCAGGCCTGCGTGTTCGGCGCGGCACCAAACGCCGTCGAGGCGCCCGAAAAGATCTTGGAACGCGTGGCCAGCTGCACATGCGTTTCCAATCCGATCACCACTTCCCAAGCCTTCATGAACCCGTCCTCATGATCAGCGCACCGACGCGCATGCGCCGGTTGCGGCATCGAACATCACCGGCCAGGCCTGCTCGTAAATTCCCCCCGAGCAAAATCGCTCGCATCCGGCATGGGCCAGCGTGACCCGGCCCTGTCCCTGCCACACCATCAGCTTGCAGGCACCCCCGGAGCGCTCCAGCAACTCGATCGAGGGCCGCGCCTGAACCTGCCTGAAGTCGCCAAGCTCGAAATGGCAATGACCCTTGCGTCCGATATCGATCCGCCAGGACAGGGCCTGCACCCGATTGCCGCGCACATCAAGCCTGGCCTGCTCATGAAAGCCATCTTCTTCGGTCTGATTGCAGCGGCCCGAAATGTCGATCGGCCGATCGGGCAGCGGGGTCGGGCGGGAGCCCGGAGGCGCAAGGGGCGCGCAGGCCGCAAGCGCTAGCAGCAGGGCCAGGGTCAGGGTTCGTGCAATCAGGCGCATGTTCAGACTCCTGCAGGGCGATGGCGATGCCAGTCGGTGGCCCGCTGAAACCGGTCAGCCGCAGCGAGCAGCCTCGATTCGGCCATGCGGGGTGCGATGAGTTGCAAACCGACCGGTCGCGAGCCTTCGCCGAAGCCGGCCGGCACCGACATGCCGGGCAACCCGGCCAGGGATGCGCCCAGCGTGTAGAGATCGGCCAGGTAATTGCGCACCGGGTCATCCACGATTTCGCCCAGGTTCCATGCCACCGTGGGCGCCACCGGGCCCGCAATCAGGTCGACACGCTCAAAGGCAGCATCGAAATCCTGCGCAATCAGACGTCTGAGCTTCTGGGCCTGAAGATAGTAGGCGTCGTAGTAACCATGCGAGAGCACGTAGGTGCCGATCAGAATGCGTCGGCGCACTTCGGGGCCGAAGCCTTCGGAGCGCGTCTTGCGATAGAGCTCGCCCAGATCCCTGGCATCACTCGCGCGGTGGCCGTAGCGCACGCCATCGAAGCGGGACAGATTGCTCGAGGCTTCGGCAGGAGCGATCACGTAGTACGCCGGGATGGCCAGACGGGTTCGCGGCAGGGTCACCCCGATCAGTTCGGCCCCGAGGGACTCGAACACGGCCAGCGCCGCCTTGACCGCCCGGGCCACATCGGGCGCGAGTCCTTCGCCAAACCATTCCTCGGGCACGCCCACCCGGAGCCCTGCGAGTGGCTTCGAACTGCCTGCATCAGGGGCCGGTCGATCCTGGGGCAGCGGACTGCCTTGCAGGCCTTGCACAAAATCCTCGGCATCCAGCGCGAGGCTGGTGGCATCGCGCGGGTCGAAGCCGGCCATCGCATTGAGCAGGGCTGCGCACTCGAGCGCCGAGGCGGCCATCGCGCCACCCTGATCAAGGCTGGACGCGAAGGCGATCATCCCGTAGCGGGAGACCCGTCCATAGGTGGGCTTGATGCCGGTGATCCCGCAAAACGCCGCGGGCTGCCTGACTGAGCCGCCGGTATCGGTTCCGGTGGCCAAGGGAGTGAGTCCTGCGGCCACTGCGGCGGCAGCACCGCCCGAGGACCCCCCAGGCACCGCAGACTCATCCCAGGGATTTCGAACCGGCCCGAAATGGGAGTGTTCATTGGACGAGCCCATCGCGAATTCGTCGCAATTGGTCTTGCCCAGACAGACGGCGCCCGCCGCCTGAAGTCTTGCCACCACGGTTGCATCAAACGGGCTCATGTAGCCCTCGAGCATTTTCGAGCCCGCGGTGGACGCCCAGTCGCGGGTGACGAAGATGTCCTTGTGTGCCACCGGAATGCCCAGCAGAGGCGTGCGTTCGCCTGCAGCAAGTCGCCCATCGGCCTGGCGCGCCTGCGCGAGGGTGGCCTCAGGATGGACCCCCGTGAAGGCATTGAGCCTGCTGGACGCGATTCGTTCCAGAAAGTGCCCGGCCAGTTGGGTCGCACTCACCTCGCCCTGATCAAGGGCCCGACGCAGCGCGGCCAGATCAAGTTCGTGCCAGGACCTGCTCATTCGATCACCCGGGGTACGAGGTAGAGCCCTTCGGCCACCGCAGGCGCACTTCGCTGCGAGGCTTCGCGCTGGTCCGGTTCGGTCACTTCATCTGCCCGCAGACGCAGGGTGAGGTCGGCCGCATGGGTCATGGGCGCCACTCCGGTTGTATCGACTGCCTGGAGGGATTCGATCAGACCGAACACGGCATTCAACTGGCCGAGCGCCTGCTCCGCTTCAGCGGGGCTGAGGTCGAGCCGCGCGAGCTCGGCAATACGCGCGACATCCTGTGCGGTGAGAGCCAGCGTGGGCCTCCATGCGACGGCGGGAAACCGGCAATGATAGGGTATGATCCCGCCCCTTGCCCGCGAACCAGTTCTTCACCTACGGACTCGGCATGTTCGGCTACTTCCGCAAGTACTTCTCCAACGATCTCGCCATCGACCTGGGCACCGCCAACACGCTCATTTATGTGCGTGGCAAGGGCATCGTGCTTGATGAACCCTCGGTGGTCGCCATCCGCCAGGAGGGCGGACCCAACGGCAAGAAGACCATCGCTGCCGTCGGCAAGGAGGCCAAGCAGATGCTGGGCAAGGTGCCGGGCAACATCGAGGCGATCCGGCCCATGAAAGACGGCGTGATCGCCGACTTCACCGTCACCGAGCAGATGCTCAAGCAGTTCATTCGGCTCGTGCATCCGGGTTCGCTCTTCGCCCCCAACCCGCGCATCATCATCTGCGTGCCCTGCGGCTCCACTCAGGTCGAGCGCCGCGCCATCCGGGAAAGTGCCCTGGGCGCAGGCGCAGCGCAGGTCTTCCTGATCGAGGAACCAATGGCTGCGGCCATCGGCGCCGGGCTCCCGGTCTCGGATGCCACGGGTTCCATGGTGGTCGATATCGGCGGCGGCACGACCGAGGTCGGTGTGATTTCGCTGGGCGGCATGGTCTATTCCGGATCGGTTCGAGTCGGCGGCGACAAGTTCGATGAAGCCATCATCAACTACATCCGGCGCAACTACGGCATGCTGATCGGCGAGACCACTGCCGAGGCCGTCAAGAAGGAGATCGGATCGGCCTTTCCGGGATCCGAGGTCCGCGAAATGGAAGTCAAGGGCCGCAACCTGTCCGAGGGCATCCCGCGAGCCTTCACCGTCTCGTCCAACGAGATCCTCGAGGCCCTGACCGACCCGCTCAACCAGATTGTCTCGGCGGTCAAGATTGCGCTGGAGCAGACTCCGCCCGAGCTCGGTGCCGACATTGCCGACCGCGGCATGATGCTGACCGGGGGTGGCGCCCTGCTGCGCGATCTCGACCGTCTCCTGATCGAAGAGACCGGCCTGCCCGTGCTTGTGGCCGAGGACCCGTTGACCTGCGTGGTCCGGGGCTGCGGCCTGGCGCTCGAGCGCATGGACAAGCTCGGCACGATCTTCACCAGCGAATGAACTGACACGGCGGCATCATGGACCGCAGCCCGCCACCGTTCTTCCGGCAGGGCCCGTCCGCCACGGTCCGTCTGCTGCTGTTTGCCTCGCTCGCGATCGCGCTTCTGATCACCGATGCCCGAACCGGAGCACTGATCGCGCTCAGGCAGGGGATCGCCACCTTGCTCTACCCGGTCCAGCGCATGCTGCTGGTACCCCGGGATGCTTTCGGCAGCCTCTCCGAGCGCCTGGGTGAGATGGAACAGTTGCGTCGCGAGAACACCGAACTCAAGCGCCTCGAAGTCGAAAACAGCAGGCAGTTGCTGCTTGCCGAGCAACTCGCTCAGGAAAACCGTCAGTTGCGTGAAGTGGTGCAGGCCAGACAGCGGGCAGCCACGCGTGCGGTCGTCGCCGAGGTCCTGTTCGAAAGTCGCGATCCGAACGTGCAGCGATGGGTGATCGACAAGGGGCTGCAGCAGGGCCTGTTGGCAGGCCAGCCGGTGGTCGATGCCCACGGCGTCGTCGGTCAGGTCACGCGGGTCTTTGCGCTTTCCGCCGAAATCACGCGAATCACCGATACCAACCTCAGCGTGCCGGTTCAGTCGAGGAGAACCGGCCTGAGGTCGGTGGCAAGCGGGGCTGGGACACCCGGCCTGCTCAGCCTGCGCTATGTGTCGCCTCATGCCGATCTGGTCGAGGGTGACGAGATCGTGACCTCGGGACTCGACAGCCTCTACCCGGCGGGCCTGCCGGTGGGCTCCATCCAGCGGATCACACGCGAGGCGGGCAGCGCGTTTGCGCAGGTCGAACTCAAGCCCAGTGGGCAGGTCGAAGCGGCACGCTGGGTACTGGTCCTGCTGGCCGAACCTCAGGTGGTTCCCATGCCACCGGACCCCGAGCCTGCGTCCCGCGGTCGGCGTTCGGCACAAAAACCCCAGAAATCAGAGGCCCGGCGATGATGGCAGGTCGCGCCGCCCCCCTGCAAAGACCCGTAAGCCGGGTGTTCATCGGTCTCTCGATCGTGCTTGCCTGCCTGTCAGAAATGCTGCCCTGGGGACAGAGCCCCTGGATGCCCGATCTGGTGGCGCTGGTCCTGGTGTTCTGGAACATTCATCAACCCCGCAAGGTCGGCATCGGGGTTGCCTTCCTTGTCGGACTGCTGGTCGATGTCCATACCTCCAGCCTTCTGGGCGAGCGTGCACTGACCTACAGCCTGCTTTCATTCGGCGCCATCAGCCTGCATCGCCGGGTCCTGTGGTTCGCTTCGGCAGGCCAGATGCTGCATGTCGGCCTGCTGATGCTGTCTGCGGTGACCGTGTCCTGGCTCATCCGGGCTGCGCTCGGGGCGGCAGAAGCGCCCTGGACGGTCTGGCTGGCCCCGGTGACCAGTGCACTGCTGTGGCCCCTGGCCGACCGGCTGCTGCTGTGGCCCCAGCGCCGCCCGGTCGACCGCGACGAAAACCGACCGATCTGAGCGGACGGGCCCAGGCAGTGATCGAGATTTCAGATCCGGAGCGTGCACAGCGCCAGTTGCGGTCCCGCCTGCTCTGGGCGGGCGTCTTCGTGATGCTGCTGTTCGGTGTGCTGCTGCTGCGCTTTGTCTGGCTGCAGGTGTTGCGCCATGAGGACTTCCAGGCTCAGGCTGAAGACAACCGGATCGCGGTGGTTCCAGTTGCGCCGGCACGGGGCCTGATCCTCGATCGCAAGGGAACCGTGGTTGCAGAAAACGTCTCTGCCTTCACGCTCGAACTGGCACCACGTCGGATCGCCGATCTCGAGCGGACCATCGACGAGCTGTCGAGCCTGATCGAGATCGGACCGCGCGAGCGACGACGGTTTCGCAGGCTGATGGAAGACCACCGCGGCGCAGAATGGCTGCCGCTCAAGACCCGGCTGAGCGACGAGGAAGTCGCGCGGGTGGCCGCTCACCGCTACCGGTTTGAAGGCGTGGATGTCCGCGCCCGCCCGTTTCGAAGCTATCCACAGGGTCAGACCGGCGCTCATGTCGTTGGCTATATCGGCAGGATTTCGCAGGAGGACAAGCGTCGACTCGACGATGCAGGAGAGGCCTCCCGCTATGCCGGGGCGACCCACATGGGCAAGATCGGCATCGAACAGAGTTATGAAGCCGTCCTGAGGGGCGAATCGGGCATCGAACGGGTCGAGGTTTCCGCGGGCGGAAAGGTGGTTCGATCGCTGTCGCGTGTCCCGGCCCGGGTCGGTGCGAATGTCGTGCTCTCGGTCGACATGACCCTGCAGCGTCTGGTCGAACAATGGTTCGGCGATCGTCGGGGCGCGCTGGTGGCCATCGAGCCTGCAACCGGAGAAGTGCTGGCCTTTGTTTCGGTACCCACTTACGACCCCAATCTGTTTGTGGATGGCATCGATACCGCAACCTGGAAATCCCTCAACGAGGATCCGGATACGCCGCTGCTCAACCGGCCCCTGAGGGGCACCTATCCACCCGGATCGACCTACAAACCCTTCATGGCCCTGGCCGTGCTCGACAGCGGGGTCCGAGGCCCGGCAACCGTCATCAACGATCCGGGCTACTTCATGCTGGGCACGCACAAGTTCCGTGACTCCAATCCCAGCGGGCATGGGGCGGTCGACCTGCGCAAATCCATCGTGGTGTCATCCGACACCTACTATTACGGCGCGGCGCTCGAGATGGGTGTCGACCGGATTCACGACTACATGAAACCCTGGGGGTTCGGTCAGCTGACCGGAATCGATCTTGCCCACGAAGCCACGGGCATCCTGCCGTCTTCACAATGGAAGATGAAGCGCTACAAGCAGAAATGGCTGCCGGGCGAAACCCCCTCGATCGGGATCGGGCAGGGCTATAACAACTTCACGATCCTGCAACTGGCGCATGCCACGGCCATCCTGGCCAACCGGGGTCAGGTGATGCGGCCCCGCCTGGTGCGCGAGACCCAGGATCCGGTCACGGGCCAGAAGACGCCGACTCCGCTGAATCGAGGGCAGGACATCACCATCCCGCCCCAGCACCTCGCCCTGGTGCAGCAGGGCATGATCGAGGTGAACCGTATTGGCACGGGCAGGCTCGCGTTTGCAGGCGCCGACTATGTCGCAGCAGGCAAGACCGGCACTGCGCAGGTCATCGGCATCCGACAGGATCAGAAATACGACGCCCGACGCATCGCCGAACGCTATCGGGATCACTCGCTGTTCATGGCATACGCGCCAGCCGAAGCGCCCCGGGTCGCCCTCGCGGTGATCGTGGAAAACGGCGGCTTCGGTGCGCAGGCCGCTGCGCCGATTGCCCGCAAGGTGTTCGATTACCTTCTGCTGGGCAAGGTCACGAACGACCTACCGGGCGCCGCGGCAGGCGCCATGGCCAACGAAACCGAACTGCGTGATGTGCCCGAAGCCCCGGAGTCTGACCTCGGCGGCGCGACAGAACGGCTGGCACCGCCTGCAAACCGCCAGGACGCGCCCCGATGAGCCGTACCACGCATGACGGTCTGTTGCGCAGGCTCTGGGTTGACCGCCTGAAACCCTGGGTCGATGTCTTTGATGGTCCGCTGCTGCTTGCAATGGCCGTTCTCCTGCTGGTCAGTCTGACGGTCCAGTATTCGGCCGCCTTCGACTTTCCAGGGCGCTTCGAAGGCCACCTGCGCAACATCGGCATCGCGATGATCGCCATGTGGGCTGCGGCGCTGGTTCCGCCAGTCCGTCTGATGCGGCTCGGCTTGCCCCTGTACCTGGTCGGTCTGATCCTGATCGTGGCCGTGGCGCTGTTTGGTGTGACCAACAAGGGCGCGCAGCGCTGGCTCGATCTGGGTTTCACCCGGATCCAGCCGTCCGAAATCATGAAGCTGGCCGTGCCTCTGTTGCTGGCCTGGTACTTTCAGCAACGCGATGGCTGGCTGCGCGCACGGGACTATGCTGTCGCAGCGCTGATGCTGGTCGTGCCGGTGTTGCTGGTGGCAAAGCAGCCCGATCTGGGCACCGCAATCCTGGTACTGGCCGCAGGCGCCTATGTGATCTTTTTCGCAGGGCTGAGCTGGAAGGTGATTGCCGGTCTGCTGACCGCCGGATTGGCGAGCCTGCCCCTGCTCTGGATGGTGATGCACGACTATCAGCGCCAGCGGGTGCTCACCCTGATCGACCCTGGCGCGGATCCGCTGGGCAAGGGCTTTCACATCATTCAGTCGATCATCGCCGTGGGTTCAGGCGGATGGTTCGGCAAAGGCTGGATGGACGGGACCCAGACCCACCTGGAGTTCATCCCTGAGCGAACCACGGATTTCATCCTCGCTGTTCATGCCGAGGAATTCGGCCTGGCGGGACTGATCTTCCTGATGGGGATCTATCTGGCCATCATCTTCCGGGGGCTGAGCATCGCAGCGGCGGCGCAATCCCTGTTCGGCCGGCTGCTTGCCGCAGCCATCACCTTGAGCTTTTTCACCTACTGCTTCGTGAACATGGGCATGGTGATCGGTCTGCTGCCCGTGGTCGGAGTACCGCTGCCCTGGATGTCCTATGGCGGGACCGCCATGGTCACGCTCGGACTGGGTGCCGGCATGCTGATGAGCATCTCCCGGCACCGGACCTGAATTCAGCCAGGCAGGCTGGTATCGCGCCCGACCTGCAACATGATCTTGCCGATATGCTCGGAGCTCTCCATGAGCGCATGGGCCTCGCAGGCCAGCTCGAGCGGAAAAACACGATGAATGTGCGGCAGTACCCTGCCCTGCTCGAGCAGCGGCCAGACCTGCTGACGCAAGGCCTGAGCCAGACCCGCCTTGTCAGCCGCCGAGCGCGGACGCATGGTGGATCCGGTGACGGTCAGCCGCTTGATCATGATCGGCATCAGGTCGAGTTCGATGCGCGAGCGCTGCAGGAAGGCGATCTGAACCAGACGTCCTTCGACCGCCAGCAGACGCAGGTTCTTCTCGACATAGGTTCCACCCACCATATCCAGGATCAGGTCGACACCGCGCCCTTCGGTGAGGCGTTGGACTTCAGCCAGGAAATCCTGCTGCCGGTAATCGATCGCGGCATCGGCACCGAAACCCCTGCAGGCAGCTGCTTTCTCAGGGCTGCCCACCGTGCAGTAGACCGTGGCGCCCCAGGCCTTGGCGAGCTGGATCGCGGTCACGCCGATTCCGGAAGATCCGCCATGGATCAGGATGCGGTCCGTCGCCTTGAGTCCGCCCCGCTCAAAAATGTTCGCCCAGACCGTGAAATAGGTTTCGGGCAGTGCGGCCGCCTGCACCCAGTTCAGCCCCTTGGGCACCGGCAGCACCTGGCCTGCGGGCGCACTGACATAGTCGGCGTAGCCACCGCCGTTGACCAGCGCGCACACCGCCTCGCCTACCTTCCATTCGGTGACGCCCTGCCCCACTGCAGCAATGCGCCCTGACACCTCGAGCCCGAGATGAGGCGATGCCCCTTTCGGTGGCGGATAGCTGCCTGCGCGCTGGGCCACATCAGGGCGATTGACGCCCGCTGCTTCGACCGCGATCAGGACTTCACCCGCTCCGATTTCGGGGACCTCGGACTCAATCAGCCTCAGAACCTCGGGGCCGCCCCCGGCGCCATGATCGATCAGGCGCATGCGTGCAGGAAGGCTCATTGAAACAACTCCGTCAGACAGATTGGGGATTCGAGGCCGCGGCGATGGCCGTGGGCGGGGAGGACAGCATGCCCTCGATACATCGTTGCACGTTGAGCGCATCGGCAAAGGACGCCAGGCTGTGGGGTTCTCCGGCCAGCATGGCACTCAGCTGATCCAGCTGTCTCTGATAGGCCGCGCGACGAGGATCCGATGGCAATCCTGCGACCGGTTCGCCCTGGGGCGCGGCCTGATGCACCTGCTCGAGGCGATACCAGTCGACCAGTCTGAGTTCCGACCGGGCGCCAATGAATGCAGCCTCGATGAGGTCTGGGGCGCCACCCCCGGTCGTGCCCACGACCGACACGGGCGTCGCTCCGGCAAGCAGGCTGGCCGTGACCGCATGCTCGGCCAGCCCCGGTCCGGGATGGCTGACCGAGGCGCCCTGCAGTCGCACCGGCCCGAGAAGGCGAAGCGCAAGGTAGACATAGTGCGACAGGACCTCGCGGGTGAAGCCGCCCTGATCGCTTCGATTGAGCCAGGCCGCGCTGGCCTGCCAGTCGCGAGGCCACTGATGAAATCGCGTGCGGATCTGGAGGGATCGCAATCCGAAGTCAGGCGCCGCGATCGCATCGGTAATGGCCTGGACGGCAGCCGAAGAGGCAAACGGGAAATTGATCGCCGCCGGCCTGCCACTGCGCTCAACCGCATCAACGAGCGCATGACTCTCCTCGAGATCGATGCCGAGCGGCTTTTCGCAGAAGACCGCCTTGCCCGCGGCCAGTGCGGCTTTCACCGTTGAGGCATGAGCCAGCGGCGGGTTGGCCACGTACACCACATCAACATCGAGTCGCTCGATGGCCTGAGTCTCGGAGCCTGCCAGGGCAAGCCCCGGAAAATCCGCGGCGGCCTGCTGACGCGCTAGCGGCGAGGTATCCCAGGCGGACACCACATCGAGGGACGAATGCTGGGCGGTTTGCTCCAGCATCCTGCGTCCGACCACACCCAGGCCGATCACGGCCATGCCATAACGCCTGGTCGACATGTTCAACGCATGAACCGTCGAATGTAATCAGCACCCAAGCCCACCGATTCGAAATGGGCCCGGTACTTTTCGATGCGGGTGAAGACATCGTCGTAGCCTGTACTGCGCCCCTGCGGATCGACATACATCAGCGCGCCATGCACTGTGAACAGCGTCACCATGTCCTGGCAGTCGTCGGGGACAACCAGGGTATGCGTTTCGCCAGGAGGCTCGTAGACATAGCCCCCGGCCTCGGCCATCCAGTCGTGTTCGAGGTAATGCCATTTGCCGCGCAGCACATAGGCATGCACGCAGCCTGAATGTCGATGCCGCTGGAGCAGACCCGAGCGTCTGACCCTGAGCAGATGCACGTAGTACCCGGAGGTGACATTCAGGTGAATCGGACGCGACCAGATCCCCGGCGACAGCGGCGCCCAGAGGCGCTCATCACCGCCAAGCAGGTCGGGCACAACCATGTCCGGCGTCATGCCCCAGGGCTGGGGCAGGGCATAGGGAATCCGGTCGTCGGAGGGAGGGTTCTGAATGGGTTCGGCAGGAGCGTTCATGGACGCGAGGTTACCGCAAGATTGCTAGCATTCCGGAAGCCCGATCCAGGACGCGTCCCGTATGCCCCCACCCCGCCCCGCAACCGCCGAGGCCATTCTCGAAGCCGCCCGGTACCTGCAAACCACCCTGGCGGGACTGCAATTTGCAGCGCCGGTGGATATCGTACTGAACCCGCTCGACTATGCCTGGGCTCCTTATGAGGCCTATGTCAGGCGCTATGCCACCGGGCCGCGCCGCATCGTTCTTCTGGGAATGAATCCAGGTCCCTTCGGCATGATGCAGACCGGTGTGCCCTTCGGCGAAGTGGCAGCGGTCCGTGACTGGATGGGGATCGATGCTCCTGTCCACGCCCCTGGCCGAGGGCATCCGAAACGTCCGATCGAGGGTTTTGCCTGTCGGCGTTCCGAGGTGAGCGGCCGACGGCTGTGGCAATGGGCCGCGCAGCATTGGGGCGATGCGCCGTCCTTCTTCGCCGAGTGTTTCGTCGTGAACTACTGCCCGCTCATCTGGCTCGAATCCAGCGGACGCAACCGCACACCGGTCCAGCTTCCTGCCAGTGAACGGGCCCCGGTCGAGGCGGCTTGCGATCTTCATCTTGCCCGTGTGCTTGAGGCCTTGCAGCCCCGTTGGGCGATCGGCGTGGGCGGCTTCGCGCAGCAGCGCCTGCAGGCGGTTGCACAAGGCCCGGCCATCGACAGTGCCCTGGCGCGGCAACTGCAGATCGGTCAGATTCTGCATCCGAGTCCCGCAAGTCCGGCCGCCAACCGGGGTTGGAGCGAGGCAGTACAGGCACAATGGCGGGTGATGGGACTCCCCCAGCCCTGAACAGGATCGCCGGCGCTCCGGCACATCAACCCCCGATGCCCTCTCAGCCTGCCATGCTGCTGCACGCCTGCACCATTGCGATCTCCGCCTTCCTGCTCTTTCTGGTGCAGCCCATCATTGCCCGACAGATCCTGCCCTGGTTCGGTGGGTCGGCAGCGGTCTGGACCACCTGCATGGTGTTCTTCCAGGTCGCGCTGCTCGCGGGCTACTTCTATTCCGACTGGGTGATCCGGCGCCTGAAGGCAAGGCAGCAGGCCATCGTGCACACGGCCCTGCTCCTGATCAGTCTTGCCTTTCTGCCCATCATCGCCTCTGCGGAGTTCAAACCTGACGATGCGACGCAGCCGGTCGGTCGCATCCTGCTGCTTCTGACCCTGACCATTGGTCTGCCCTATCTCATGCTGGCCACCACCGGCCCGCTGGTACAGGCCTGGTTCACGCGGGAGTTCAGCACCGCCCGGGTCTACCGGCTCTATGCCTTGTCCAACCTTGCGTCCATGATTGCGCTGGTCGCTTACCCTCCGGTCATCGAGCCCATGGCCAGCGGTCGCTCACAGGCGATTGGCTGGTCGATCGGCTACGTGTTCTTTGCTCTCCTCGCCGGCCTGTGTGGCTGGCGCGCCGTGAGGGTGGCAAAGGCATCCATCGGGCTGTCAGCGCCCGAGACCGCGTTGCCGAAGGGCGAGACTGCGGGTCACTCCCCGCCCCCCACGCTGGGTGAACAGGGGCTGTGGCTCCTGCTTGCTGCGCTGGGCTCCTTGATGCTGCTGGCGATCACGACGCACATCACCCAGAACGTGGCCTCAGTCCCCTTCCTGTGGGTCCTGCCGCTGGCCCTGTACCTGATCACCTTCATCCTGTGCTTCGATGGCGAGGGCTGGTACAAGCGACGCGTGTATATGCTGCTTGCAGCGGTGGCCACGGTTTTGCTGACCGCGGGACTGTCCTACCGGATCTCCGATGAAGGCGGTCTGGAGCGCGGACTGCTCGAGATCCGGCATGCGGTTCCGCTGTATGCAGTGGGACTGTTCATTCTGTGCATGTTCGTGCATGGCGAACTGGTGCGCCGCAAGCCTGCGCCTGCCCATCTGACCCGCTTCTATCTCATGGTATCGCTGGGTGGCGCGGTGGGCGGACTGCTTGTGGGTCTGGGCGCACCGATGGTGTTCGACTGGTACTGGGAGCTGCCGATCGCCCTGGCCATCATCGCGCTCCTGGTGGGTTCGCTCGCACAAGGCAAGGGGCGCTGGATCGGCACTGCAGCGCTGGTCGCCTGCGCTCTCCTGGTGGGCGACTATTCCCGATGGATCCGGGGCGACATGATCGAGATCTCGAGGAATTTTTACGGAACGCTCAGGGTGCGCGCCGTGGACATGACTTTGCCCGATGGCACCAAGGCCGGAAGAAAGCAGCTTCTTCATGGCGAGATTCTTCATGGCGAGCAGCGTTCGAACGATCCCGGGCTCGCCACGACATACTACGGGCCCGGCTCCGGAATCGGACGCCTGATCGCCCTGCGCCATGAAGGCGGGCCCGCACGGCTGGGGCTGATCGGACTGGGCGTTGGCACCCTGGCTACCTACGGACGTGCCGGTGATGTCTACCGCATGTACGAACTCAATCCGACGGTGCTGCAGTTTGCCGAGCAGCATTTCAGCTACCTGAAGGACTCGAAGGCGACCATCGAGCACATCCTGGGGGATGCACGGCTGATGATGGAGCGGGAGCCCGATCAGCGCTATGACATCCTGGCAGTCGATGCCTTCTCCAGTGATTCAATCCCAGTCCATCTGGTCACGCGGGAAGCCATGGCCGTCTACCGTCGCCATCTGACTGACGGGGGCGCGATCGCCCTGCACATCACCAACCGCTATCTCGATCTGTCCGGTGTGGTTCGCAGACTGGCTGATGAAGCAAAGATGCAGGCCATCCTGATTGCTGACGCGCCCCCTGCGGGGTCGCCCTTCTACCGGTCCACCTGGGTGGTGCTGACGGCCAACGAGCAGACCGTTCGCACTCTGGTGAACCAGGGCGGACAGACGATTGAGCCGCCACCGGCGCATCGGGCCACCTGGACCGATGACCATCACAATCTTTTCGAGGTCCTGCGTTGAACGCTCAAACCCCTGCCTCCAATGAGTCGTCACGTCCGTCTGATCCTCACGCGAACGGGCCCCTGGGAACCCCGCTGTCGCCCAATGCGACGCGCCTGATGTTTCTTGGCGCCGGCGAGCTCGGCAAGGAAGTGATCATTGCCTTGCAGCGTCTTGGCGTCGAGGTGATCGCCGTTGATCGCTATGCCGATGCCCCCGGGCAGCAGGTGGCGCATTCAGCCCACGTGATCGACATGACCGATGGGGCGGCACTGCGTGCACTCGTGGAGCAGGTGCGCCCGCACCGGATCGTGCCCGAGATCGAAGCCATCGCGACGCCTACCCTGCTCGAACTCGAACGGGAGGGCCTGGTGGCCGTGACACCCACCGCGCGCGCGGCCTGGCTCACCATGAATCGCGAAGGCATCCGGCGGCTTGCCGCCGAAGAGCTCGGCCTGCCCACCTCGCCCTACCGCTTTGCCAGCAGCCTCGCCGAACTCCAGGCGGCCATCGACGGCGGGATCGGCTATCCCTGCATCGTCAAACCGGTGATGTCCTCCTCAGGCAAAGGCCAGTCCAAGGTCGACGGGCCACGGGAGGTGGGCGAGGCATGGACCTATGCCGGTACCGGCGGCCGGGTCGATGCCGGCCGGGTGATCGTGGAAGGCTTCATCGACTTCGACTACGAAATCACCCTGCTCACCGTGCGCGCACGTGCCGCCTCGGGCGACATCGAAACCGCCTACTGCGAGCCGATCGGGCATGTGCAGGTCTCGGGTGATTATGTCGAGAGCTGGCAGCCTCAGCCCATGAGCGCACTGGCGCTGCAGCGTTCGCGCGAGATCGCCCACAAGGTCACCGAAGCCCTGGGCGGTACGGGGCTCTTTGGCGTGGAGCTTTTCGTGAAGGGCGACGAGGTCTGGTTCTCGGAAGTGAGCCCCCGTCCGCACGACACCGGGATGGTCACGATGTGCACCCAGCATCAGTCGGAGTTTGAGCTGCATGCGAGGGCCATCCTGGGTTTGCCTGTGGATACGCGCTTGCGCAATCCCGGGGCCAGTGCGGTGATCTATGGCGGGGTCAATGCCAAGGGCATCGTCTTTGACGGCGTGGCCGAGGCACTTGCCCTGCCCGGAACAGACCTGCGCCTGTTCGGAAAACCCGAATCCTTCCTCAAACGCCGCATGGGCGTGGCGCTTGCACGCGCTGAGGATACCGACCAGGCCCGGGCCATCGCCAAGGAAGCAGCAGCACGCGTCAGGCCCAGGCAGGCCTGAGGCGGGTCAAGCTTCTGCGCGAGGCCGCCCGAGGCAGCCAGAAGCCGCGCTCCGTCAGGCCGCCGAGAACCGGTGCACGCCGTCGGGGCCAAGCTCGCGGCGTAGTTGTCCGCGGTACCACAGGGCATGCAGATGGGCCAGGGCTTCGCCCAGGGCAAACATCATCTCGTGGGTATCGAAGGTCCGGCGAAAGATGATCTGCACGGCCTCGGCACCATGCCGAGGGCGCTCGCGGCAGGCCGATGCGATGGCTGCAAGGCGATCATCGTGATGCTCATGTAATTGCTGCAGCCGCCGGGGCAGTCCCCTGAATGGGCGGCCATGCGAGGGCAGCACCAGCGTGTCCGCATGGCAGACCTCGAAGCGGCGCAGTGAGCTTAAATACCACTCCAGCGGATTCGCTTCGGGCTCCATATCGAAGACCGAGACATTGGTGGAAATGCGCGGCAGCACCATGTCGCCCGAGATCAGGAGACGCTCTGCAGCGCAATGCAGCGCTGCATGCTCAGCCGAGTGCCCTGTCCCGATGATCACCTGCCAGGTCCTGCCGCCGATCTGGATGTCCTCATGGTCGCCGATGCGCCGGAAGGACAGCGGCATCTCGGGCACCAGACTCGGATAGTGGGACCGGGTCTTGGTGCGCAGGGCTTCGAGCTGTGGACTGTCAGGCACGCCGTTGCGCAGGTAGTGCTTGTAGGTGGCCTGCGGATCGGATCCAGGCATCTGTACCGACAGGATGCGACCCATGGCGTATTCGCCCACGGTCATCCAGAGCGGGGCACCAAAGCGCTGGGTGAGCATGCCCGCCAGCCCGACATGATCAGGATGGTTGTGCGTGCACAGGACACGCAGCAGGGGCAGGCCCTCGAAGTGATGCTCGATCAGGGTATCCCAGTGACGACGGGTGTCATCGGTGGCCACACCGCAGTCGATCACTGTCCAGCCCTCGCGACCCCCGATACGATCGCGCAGCAGCCACAGGTTGATGTGGTCGAGTGCAAAGGGCAGCGGCATGCGCAGCCAGTACACGCCAGGCGCCACCTCGAGACGGCTTCCAAAGGCCGGGAGGGTATCCCCCAGGGGATAGGTCAATTCGTGTTCGAGCGGGTTCATGCCGAATCTGAGCGAAAATCGGACATCCAGTCTAACCCTGCCCCTTTGCGAGCCATTCCATGATCAACCTGCCCGGACTGCAGTTCGACCTCGGCGAAGACATCGCCATGCTGCGGGATGCCCTGCAGCAGTTCACCTCGGCCGAGATCACACCCCGGGCGGGAGAGATCGATCGCACCGATCAGTTCCCCATGGACCTGTGGAAAAAGCTGGGCGATCTGGGCGTGCATGGCATCACGGTCTCGCCCGAATACGGCGGCTCCGATCTGGGCTACCTGGCCCATGTGGTCGCCATGGAAGAGATCTCGCGTGGCTCGGCTTCGGTGGGCCTGTCCTATGGCGCGCATTCCAACCTGTGCATCAATCAGATCCATCGCAACGGCACGCTGGAGCAAAAGCGCAAGTACCTGCCCAAGCTGGTCAGTGGCGAGTGGATTGGCGCCCTCGCGATGAGCGAGCCGGGCGCGGGCTCGGATGTGGTGTCCATGAAGCTGCGGGCCGACTTTCGGGGCGATCGCTGGGTGCTCAATGGAAGCAAGATGTGGATCACCAACGGCCCCGATGCCGACGTGATGGTGATCTATGCCAAGAACGACCTGGAAGCCGGTCCGCGCGGCATCACCGCCTTCCTGGTCGAAAAGGACTTTCCGGGGTTTTCGGTGGCGCAAAAGCTCGACAAGCTGGGCATGCGAGGCAGTCATACCGGCGAGCTGGTCTTCCAGGACTGCGAAGTACCCGCCGAAAACGTGCTGGGCGGCCTGGGGCGAGGCGTCAATGTGCTGATGAGCGGCCTGGACTTTGAGCGCGCCGTGCTTTCGGGCGGGCCGCTGGGCATCATGAGCGCCTGCATGGATGCGGTGGTGCCTTATGTGCATGAGCGCAAGCAGTTCGGTCAGCCGATCGGCGAGTTCCAGCTCATGCAGGGCAAGCTCGCCGACATGTACAGCACCATGATGGCCTGTCGCGCCTATGTGTACGAGGTCGCCCGGCAATGCGACCGCTCGCACGCGGGTCAGGTCGATGTACGTACCTTACGCAAGGATGCAGCCGCCGCGATCCTGTACAGCGCCGAAAAGGCCACCTGGATGGCCGGCGAAGCCATTCAGTGCCTGGGTGGCAATGGCTATATCAATGATTCACCCACCGGACGGCTGTGGCGCGATGCCAAGCTCTACGAGATCGGCGCAGGCACCTCCGAGATCCGACGCATGCTGATCGGCCGCGAACTCTTTTCCGAAACCCGCTGAGGACCTTCGAACAATGCCCCAGCGTGACTCCACTGCGGCCGCCATTGCGCTGGCGATTCGTAACGGGTTTGACCGGCACTACGCGCTTTTCCGCTACAACGCACAGCAGGCCAAGGCACGCTACGAGCGCGGCGACTGGCATGCGATCCGACAGCTGGCCCGCGAACGGATCGCCTTTTATGACGCCCGCGTGGCCGAGGCGCTCGACCGCATCGCACGCGAGTTCAATGCCGCAGAACTTGCGGCCGGCAACTGGCAGCAGGTCAAGCGCCACTATGTTGCGCTGCTGGCCGACCACCGTCAGCCCGAGCTGGCCGAAACCTTCTTCAACTCAGTCTGCTCCAAACTGCTGCACCGGACCTACTTTCACAACGACTTCATCTTCGTACGGCCGGCAGTCGCCACCGACTACCTCGACAGCGATCCGCCCAGCTACCGAGCCTACTATCCGGCCCAGGTGGGCATGGCCACAGCGCTTCGGCAGATGATCGTGGACATGGGCCTGGCCTGTCCCTTCGTTGATGTGGTGCGCGATCTCGGCTGGGTCGAACAGGTCCTGCGGGAGGCCGCCCCGGGCGAGGGCCTGGCCTCAGACTGCCAGCTCAATGTGCTGCGGACGCTGTTCTTCCGTAACAAGGGCGCCTACATCATCGGTCGCTACATCAATGACGGCGAATTGATGCCCTTTGCCATTCCTGTGCTTCAGGACAGCCAGGGGCGGCTCTATCTCGATACCGTGCTCTTCGGTACCGAACGCATCGACGCCTTGTTCAATTTTTCGCGGGCCTATTTCATGGTCGACATGGAGGTCCCTTCGGCCTATGTGCGCTTCCTGAAGTCGCTCATGCCGACCAAACCTGAGTCCGAGCTCTACACCATGCTCGGGCTGCACAAGCAGGGCAAGACCGCGTTTTATCGCGATCTGCTGCACCACCTGCGTCACTCGGGCGACAAGTTCATCATCGCGCCGGGCATCAAGGGCCTGGTGATGGGCGTGTTCACCCTGCCGTCCTTTCCGTATGTGTTCAAGATCATCAAGGACCATCGGCGCAAGGACATCAGTCGCGAGTTCATCCAGAGCCAGTATCAGCGGGTCAAGGTCCATGACAGGGTGGGCCGCATGGCCGACACCTGGGAATATGCAGATGTGCCCTTTCCCCGTGCACGCATGGATGAGGCCTTGCTGGCCGAACTCAGGGCCACCGCACCCTCTCTGATTGAAGAAGACGGTGAGACGCTGGTCATCCGGCATGTCTATATCGAACGACGCATGGTGCCGCTCAACATCTACCTCGAGCGTGCCGACGACGACGAACGCGAGCGGGCCCTTCTCGAATATGGCGACGCCATCAAACAGATGGTGGCGGCCGACATCTTTCCGGGCGACATGCTCTACAAGAATTTCGGCGTCACCCGACAGGGTCGCGTCGTGTTCTACGACTATGACGAAGTCGCGTACGTCACCGAGTGCAACTTCCGGCGCATTCCTCCGCCGCGCACCCCCGAAGACGAGATGGCCAGCGAGCCCTGGTACAACGTCGGCCCCAACGACGTCTTTCCCGAGGAATTCGGCACTTTTTTGCTCGGTGACCCAAGGGTAAGAGAGGCGTTCATGCGCCACCATGCCGACCTGCTCGATGCCGCCTTCTGGCAGGAGAGACAGGCCCGCATCCGGGCCGGTGCGCTGGAAGACGTCTTTCCTTACCCCGAATCGCTGCGCTTTCGGAACCGATATCATCCTGCGCAGGCCTGATGCCAATCCCCCTGCGCCCTCGAAGCCCCTTGCGGGCTCTGGAGAACACTCATGAATGATCCGATCGTCATTGCCTCCGTGGCCCGCACTCCCATTGGCAGCATGATGGGCGAGCTGTCGGGCTTCGCGGCACATCAGCTGGGTGCCCATGCGATTCGTGCTGCGGTCACCCGGGCCGGGCTTGCGCCCGAGCAGGTGCAGGAAGTGATCATGGGTTGTGTGCTGCCTGCGGGTCAGGGCCAGGCCCCCGCACGACAGGCCTCGCTCGGGGCAGGCCTGCCCATGTCAGCCGGGGCCACCACGATCAACAAGGTCTGCGGTTCGGGCATGAAGGCCGCCATGCTGGCCCATGACCTGCTGAGTGTGGGCAGCCAGGACATCATCGTGGCGGGCGGCATGGAAAGCATGAGCAATGCGCCCTACCTGATGCTCAAGGGGCGTGGCGGTTATCGCTACGGCCATGGCACCCTGTTCGACCATATGGCCCTGGATGGCCTGGAAGACGCCTACGACAAGATGCCCAATGGCGGCGGCAAGTCGATGGGCAACTATGGTGAAGACTGTGCTGCGCATTACCAGTTCACCCGCGAAGCCCAGGATGCCTTTGCCATTGCCTCCACCGAGCGGGCTCGTGCGGCCAACACCGACGGTTCCTTCGCCTTCGAGATCGCACCGCTCACCGTGGCAGGTCGCAAGGGCGAGGTCACCCTCGACAAGGACGAAAGCCCCTTCAAGAGCGACATCGGCAAGATTCCCTCGCTCAAGCCTGCATTCCGCAAGGACGGCACGGTCACGGCCGCATCGTCCTCTTCGATTTCCGATGGCGCGGCCGCGCTGGTGATGATGCGCGCCTCTACAGCAGCCTCGCTCGGCATCAAGCCGATCGCCCGCATGGTCGGCCATGCCACCCATGCCCAGCAGCCGCAGTGGTTCACCACTGCGCCAGTGGGCGCCATTCGCAAGCTCTACGACAAGACCGGCTGGAGCAGCGCCAGCACCGATCTGTTCGAAATCAATGAAGCCTTTGCGGTGGTCGCCATGGCCGCCATGAAGGAACACGGCCTGCCCCACGAGAAGGTCAACATTCACGGCGGCGCCTGTGCCCTGGGGCATCCGATCGGCGCCTCGGGCGCGCGTCTGATCGTCACGCTGATCGGGGGCCTGCGCAAGACGGGCGGAAAGCGGGGCGTCGCCTCGCTGTGCATCGGTGGTGGCGAGGCCACGGCGGTCGCCATCGAAATGCTCTGAGGACCACCACGCATGCCGACTGCCCTTGTGCTGGGTGCCTCGCGGGGCATCGGCCTTGAGTTCACCCGCCAGTACGCCGAAGCCGGCTGGACCGTCTACGGGACCCATCGCAACGAGGACGACCGGCTCACGCTGCGTGACCTGGGCGCGCACACGCTCAAGCTCGATGTCACCCGCACCGAAGATCTGGCCGGGATTGGCTGGCAGCTCGATGAGGTCCGCATTGATGTGGCTGTGGTCAATGCCGGGGTCTATGGGCTGCGCACCAGCAGCATTCAGGCACCGCCCAGCGATGAGCAGTTCGATCTGGTGATGCGCACCAACGTGCTCTCGGCCATGCGGCTCATGCCCATGCTCGCGCCGCTGCTCGCCCCTTCGCAAGGCACGGTGGCCTTCATTTCGAGCCGCATGGGCTCGATCGCCGAAGCCTCGGCCAGCCACGGCATGCTCTACCGGGTCTCCAAGGCGGCAGTCAACATGGTGGCCAAGCTGGCCCATGCCGACTACGCGCCGGTAGGCATCCGGGTGCTCTCGCTGCATCCGGGCTGGGTCCGTACCGACATGGGCGGACCCAACGCCGACGTGGCCGTACAGGACTCCGTGGCCGGCCTGCGGCGCATCATTGCCGATCGCGAGGCCTATCCGAGCGGCGCCTTTCTGGACTATCGCGGCCAGGCGCTGCCCTGGTAAGCGCGGCCCCTCATCATCGGAACACCTGCATGCTGATTCCAGAAGACCTTGTCATGGTGCGCGATGCCGTGCGCGCCTATGTCCATGACCATGTGGCGCCGCATGCGGCGCAATGGGACCGCGACAGTACGTTTCCTGCTCAGGCCCTGAAAGGCCTGGCCGAACTCGGCTGCTACGGCATCACCGTGCCCGAGCAGTGGGGCGGTGCCGGTCTGTCCTTTCAAGCCCTCGCGCTCATCCTGGAGGAGGTCGCCGCCGCCGATGGCGCCACATCGACCATCCTCTCGGTCAACAACTGCCCGGTGTGCTCCATCTTTCAGGCCTGGGCCAATGAGGCCCAGAAGCAGCGCTGGCTGGTGCCCCTGGCCCGCGGCGAGATGCTCGGCGCCTTCTGTCTCACCGAACCTCAGGCGGGCTCCGACGCGTCCTCGCTGCGCACCACGGCGCGACTTGAAACCGACGCGCAAGGCCAGGCCGTCTATGTCATTGACGGGGTCAAGCAGTTCATTACCTCCGGCAAACATGCCGATCTCGCCATCGTGATGGCCGTGACCGATCCCGCCGCAGGCAAGCGGGGGATTTCCGCCTTCGTCGTGCCCACTGACACGCCGGGGTACATCGTCGAGAGGCTCGAATCCAAGGCCGGACAGCGCGCCTCCGATACCGCGCAGATCCGCTTTGAGGGCTGCCGGGTTCCGGTCAGCCATCGGCTGGGCGAAGAGGGCGAGGGCTACAAGATCGCCCTGTCTGGGCTGGAGGGTGGGCGCATCGGCATCGCCGCTCAGAGCCTGGGCATGGCCCGCGCGGCCTTCGAGGCCGCCCTGCGCTATGCCAAGGAGCGCGAGGCCTTTGGTGCCCGCATCTTCGAGCATCAGGCCGTGCAATTCAGGCTGGCCGACATGGCCACCCAGATCGAGGCGGCCCGCCAGCTGATCGCCCATGCCGCAGCGCTCAAGGATGCAGGCGTACCCTGCCTCACGCAGGCCGCCATGGCCAAGCTCTTTGCCTCCGAGATGGCCGAGCGTGTCTGCTCGCAGGCCATCCAGATTCATGGCGGCTATGGCTATGTGAACGACTTTCCGGTCGAGCGCATCTGGCGCGATGTGCGCGTTTGCCAGATCTATGAAGGCACCAGCGATATCCAGAAAATCCTGATCGGCAGAGCGCTGGCACAGACCGAGTCCATCTGAACCTTCGGTTCGAACACGCTGTCCGAGCTGCCCGGCAGTTCAAGAAGCCAAGACCCCAGAATAGCGACCCGCCAATACGCAAGGAGACTCACCATGGAGACCGTCACGCTCGAAGCCATCGACGGCGCAAAGACCCGTGCCTTTGTGGCCCGACCCGAAGGCCCGCCCCGGGGCTGCATCGTTGTCGTTCAGGAAATTTTCGGGGTCAATGACCATATTCGCTGGGTTGCGGCGGCCCAATATGCGGCGGCCGGCTATCTGGCGGTCGCGCCCGCCTTCTTCGACCGGGTGGATGACGGTCAGGGCGCCGAACTGGGCTATACCCCCGAAGGTCTTGCGGCGGGCCGCAGCCGGGTCGATGCCCTGGGTCTGGATGCGCCCCTGCGCGACATCCGGGCCGCCCAGCAGCAGGTGGCCATGGGCCTGCCCACCGGCGTGGTGGGCTACTGCTGGGGCGGATCGGTCGCCTATCTGAGCGCGACCCGCCTGGGGCTGCCGGCGGTGGGCTATTACGGCGGTCGCACCGCGCCCTATCTGCATGAACATGCACAAGCGCCCCTGATGCTGCACTTTGGTGAAACCGATGCCCTCATTCCGATGGACACCGTAAGACGAATCAGCCAGGCCCAACCCGAGGCGGCCTGCCATGTCTATCCGGCAGGCCACGGGTTCAACCGTCACGGCCACCCCGACTGGCATGAAGACAGTGCACAGACGGCGCTTGCAAGAACGCTGGCCTTCTTCGGTCAACATCTGAGCCAGGAGATCCGGCAGTCATGACGACACCTTCCACTTCCTCTGGCTCCGCGCTGCGGGTCATTCTCTCTGGCGTCACAGGCTGGGCAGGCTCAGCCCTGGCTCACGGCATCCTGAAACAGAGTGACCTGCGCCTGGCGGCAGGCATTGCGCGCAGTGCAGCAGGCAAGAGCATCGGTCAGGCCCTGGGCACGGACGCGCATGGCGCTGCGGGCGCACAGGTGCATGCCAACGCTGCGCAAGCCTGTGCCGTCCCTGCCGAGGTCTTCTTCGAGTACAGCAAACCCGAAGTCGCCAAAGCCAATGTGATCACGGCGCTGAAGGCGGGGCTCGATGTGGTGGTCGGCACTTCAGGCCTCACCGATGAGGACTATGCCGAGATCGACGCCCTGGCCCGCTCGCTCGGCCGGGGCGTACTGGCCTGCGGCAACTTTGCGATCACGGCCGTGCTGCTGCTCAAGTTTGCCGAAATGGCTGCGCGCTATCTGCCCGATGTCGAGGTGCTCGACTATGCCAAGGCCTCCAAGGTCGATGTGCCCTCGGGCACCGTGCGCGAACTGGTCGTTCGTCTGGGGGCCGCTCGCGGCAGTGCCCAGCCCGGTGCGGTGCCGCTGGATCAGGTGCGCGGGCCAAAGGAGTCGCGGGGCGCGCCCATGTCAGGCATTCCAGTGCATGCCCTGCGGGTGCCGGGCTACGCGCTGAGTGTTGAGGCCGTGTTTGGCGCCCCCGACCAGCGTCTGCAGATCCGTCATGACTCGGGCAGCAGTGCCGAGCCTTATGTCGACGGTGCGCTGCTGGCCATCCGCGCAGTGCGGGGTCGTATCGGCCTGACCCGGGGCCTCGACCGCGTGATGGATGTCTGACGCCATGGCTGTCCTCGACACTCGACTCGATCCGAGAAGCGCAGAATTCCAGGCCAATGCCCGGGCCATGGGTGCCCTGGTGGATGATCTTCAGGCCCGCATGGCCGAGGCGGCAGCGGGCGGTGGCGAAGCCGCGCGCGCAAAGCACACCGCCCGGGGCAAGCTGCTGCCGCGTGATCGCATCGATGACCTGCTTGATCCAGGAAGCGCCTTTCTGGAGCTGTCGGCACTGGCCGCGCACGGCATGTATGACGGCGAGGCGCCCTGCGCGGGCATCATCACCGGCATCGGTCGCGTGAGTGGGGTCGAGTGCATGATCGTGTGTAACGACGCCACCGTGAAGGGCGGCACTTACTATCCGGTCACGGTCAAGAAGCACCTGCGTGCCCAGGAAATCGCTGCCGAAAACCGTCTGCCCTGCATCTATCTGGTCGATTCCGGAGGCGCCAACCTGCCCAATCAGGACGAGGTCTTTCCTGATCGCGAGCATTTCGGGCGCATCTTCTTCAACCAGGCCAATCTCTCGGCCCGGGGCATTCCGCAGATTGCGGTCGTGATGGGCTCATGCACGGCAGGCGGCGCCTATGTGCCCGCCATGAGTGATGAGTCGGTGATCGTGCGCAATCAGGGCACCATCTTTCTGGGCGGCCCACCCCTGGTCAAGGCCGCTACCGGTGAGGTGGTCTCGGCCGAAGACCTGGGCGGCGGCGACGTGCATACCCGGCAATCGGGCGTGGCCGACTGGCTGGCTGACAACGATCATCATGCGCTGGCAATCGCCCGACGGATCGTGGCCAGCCTGAACTGGCGCAAGCCCGAGTCCCTGGTGCTGCAGCCGGTGCGTGCACCGCTGCATGATCCGCGCGAACTGCACGGCGTGATCCCCACCGACACCCGCAAACCCTACGATGTGCGCGAGGTGATCGCCCGCATTGTGGACGGCTCCGAGCTTGACGAATGGAAGGCGCGCTACGGCACCACCCTGGTCACCGGCTTTGCGCATGTGCATGGCATGCCCATCGGCATCATTGCCAACAACGGCATCCTCTTCTCCGAGTCGGCCCTCAAGGCGGCCCATTTCATCGAGCTGTGCTGTCAGCGCAAGGTGCCGCTGCTCTTCTTGCAGAACATCACCGGCTTCATGGTCGGGCGCAAATACGAGAACGAAGGCATTGCCCGCAATGGCGCCAAGATGGTCACGGCCGTGGCCTGCGCCAAGGTGCCCAAGTTCACGGTGATCATTGGCGGCAGCTTTGGCGCAGGCAATTACGGCATGTGCGGACGCGCCTACTCGCCGCGCTTTCTCTGGATGTGGCCCAATGCGCGCATCAGCGTGATGGGCGGAGAGCAGGCAGCCTCGGTGCTCGCCACCGTGCGCCGTGATGGTCTGGAGGCGCGCGGGCAGGCGTGGAGCGCCGAAGACGAGGCCGCCTTCAAGGCCCCGATCCGGGCGCAATACGACGTGCAGGGCCATCCCTACTACGCCAGTGCACGTCTGTGGGACGACGGCATCATCGATCCGGCGGACACGCGCCGGGTGCTGGCGCTGGGCCTGTCGGCCAGCCTGAATGCCCCCATCGAAGACACCCGATTCGGTGTGTTCCGGATGTGAGCTCAGGGGCGCGGCTCCAAGCTGAATTCGGCAGGAGTCCTGCATGAATGCGGCCAACGTCATCGCCGCCACGCAGCGCTGGCTCGAAGCGGTGGTGATCGGGCTGAATCTGTGCCCCTTTGCCAAAGCCGTTCAGGTGAAGCGGCAGATCCGGTATTCGGTCACTGAGGTCACCGACGCCCGAGCCCTGCTTGACGTCCTGGGCGATGAAATGTCCTTGCTGGTGCAGGCCGATCCCGGCGCGATCGACACCACGCTGCTCATCCACCCGCATGCGCTGACCGACTTTGTCGAATACGCTGCCTTCCTGCACCAGGCCAATCGCGCCCTGCGCAAGGCGGGTTTCGAAGGCGTGCTGCAGATCGCGAGTTTTCACCCGGACTATGTCTTTGCAGACGGCGCACCCGGCGATATCGAAAACTTCAGCAATCGCTCGCCTTATCCGATGCTGCATCTGCTGCGCGAGGACAGCGTCGCGCGGGCGGTAGAAGCCTTTCCTGACGCCGCCGACATCTATGAGCGCAATATCGGGACCCTGCGGCGCCTTGGGCACGATGGCTTGCGGCGGCTCTTGACTGAAGCCTGCATTGATCACCGAGCCGAAGACTCCGCGCCCATCATCCGCCAGATGCGCGATGCTGGTCTTCACGGAAACCCCTGACATGCCGCTTCATGTGGCCGAACCCCCGCCAGGCTATGGCGATGGCAGGCTGGTGACCCCTGCCCTGAGGGCGGACATCGGTGCACAATCCACTTCGGCCGATCCCGTAAGGCACACGCCCCTTCCGCTCGGCCTCAAAAATAATCCGGAGACTTCCTCGCATGCCCCTGCCCAACCGCGCCCAGGCCATCACCGAACTCGCTGCCCCGGGGCTGCCTCACGAACTGCAGACGCTGGTCATCAAGGGTCGCGCACTGCGCGTGTTTGTGAACGCACCCCCTACGCTGCGCGCGCTCTTCGAATCCACCGCAAGCGAGGCCACCTTCCTGGTGTTCCAGGATGAGCGTCTGAGCTTTGCGCAGGCCTGGGCTCAGGCAAGTCGTATTGGTGCGCTGCTGGTCCAGCGCTATGGCATCGCCCCGGGCGACCGTGTGGCAATCTCCATGCGCAACTATCCGGAGTGGGTGCTGGCCTTCATGGCCATCACCTCCATCGGCGGAATCGCAGTGGCCATGAATTCCATGTGGCAGCCCGACGAAATGGCCTATGGTCTCAACGACAGCGGCGCAAAGGTACTTTTTGCAGATGCCGAGCGCATCGAGCGGCTGGGCCGTGCGCGAGAGCGGCCCGCTGTGCAGGTGATTGCGGTACGGACGGCCGCAGATACCGACGATGCGCCGCGTCTGTCGACGCTGCTGGCCTCTTTCGATAAGGCAGGCAACGCGGGCGGCGCGGATGGCGTGCCAATGCCAGTGCAAGCACCTTCGCGCGACGATCCCGCCACCCTCTTTTACACCTCAGGCTCCACCGGACACCCCAAGGGCGTACTGAGCAGCCACCGGGCGATCCTGAGTTCGCTCTTTTCCTGGGAGCTCGATGGTCTTGCAGCCTTGCGCATGGACGGGCTGGAGCCCCCGCCACCGCCGGCGCGGCAACCGGGCACCCTGCTGGGCGTGCCGCTCTTTCATGTCACCGGCTCGCATGCGGTGTTTCTGATGAGCTATCGGCTGCAACGCAAGCTGGTCTGCATGCACAAATGGGATGTGGACGAAGGCGCACGGCTGATTCAGACCGAGCGCCTGACCTCCTTCATCGCACCGGCCGCCATGACTGGCGATCTGGTCCGGCTCTCACGCGAGGGCCGTTACGATCTGTCCAGTCTGATCTCGGTCGGCGGAGGCGGCGCTCCCAGAGCGCCCGAGCAGGTTGCGCAGATCGGAAAGTCCTTCGGGCAGGCGCTGCCCGGTACGGGCTGGGGCATGACCGAAACCAATGCCATCGGCTGCGGCATCAACGGCAAGGAATATCTCGAGCGTCCGGCCAGTTCCGGGCGCTGCTCGGCCGTCATGGAGCTCAAGGTCATCGATGATGCCGGTCGCAGCCTGCCCTCGGGCGAACGTGGCGAACTGATGGTGCGCGGCACGGCCATGTTCGAGGGCTACTGGAACCGGCCCGAGGTCAATGCCGAGATGATCGATGCCGAGGGCTGGTTTCGCACCGGCGACATCGCCTATCTCGACGAAGAGGGCTATGTGTTCATCGTCGATCGCAGCAAGGACCTCATCATTCGGGGCGGCGAGAACATCGGCTGCGGCGCGGTCGAGGCGGCCATGCTCGAGCATCCCAAAGTGCACGAGGTTGCGGTCTATGCGGTGCCCGATGAGCGCCTGGGTGAGGAGGTGGGCGCCACTCTGCATGGCGCACCCGACCTCGACCTGGACGAACTTCGCAGCTTTCTGAGCGCCCGACTGGCCCGCTTCGAAGTGCCGCGGTACATCGTGACCAGTCCGCAGCCCCTGCCCCGCACCCCGTCGGGCAAGATCCTCAAACGTGAGTTGCGTGATCTGGCGGTGCAGCAGTGGCTGCCCGAACGTCCGGCGACTTGAGGCATCATGAGGCTAGCAGACCCCCATTGAGGCGCGAGAGTCCGATGCAGACTCCCGCCCTGACCGTACAGGAGACATGCCCATGACCACCGCTGCACCCAGCATTCCGGGTTATGACATTGCACGCGTGGAGGCCTGGATCGGCGCCCATATTCCCGAACTCGCCCCGCCCTTTCATTGGCTGCGCCTCGAAGGCGGCCACTCCAACCTGACCTACAAGCTCACCGACGCACAAGGACGCGAGGCTGTG